>CAYQAS010000032.1:0-39788 GCA_964415525.1 uncultured Solibacteraceae bacterium | reverse complement strand
GACGCCCGGGGGGCGCAGCCCCTCGGGGCTCGCCAAGGGGGCCTACGGCCTGCGCCAGCGCGAGCTGGGGAGCCTCCACATGACCTTCGTGCCCTGCACGGCCCAGACCCGCATGAGCGGCGTGGACCTGGAGGGCCGGAAGATCCGCAAGGGAGCCACGGAGAGCGTGGCGGCCTGGATCGAGACAGAAGGCGGGGTGTTCCCTGCGGAGGTTCGAACCGCCGCGGAGCGCATCGCCCGGGAGGGCGGTACCCCGCTCGTCGTGGCCATGTCGGCCCCAGGCAAGGCATCGGCGGTCGGCGCGGACCTGCGCCGCGACGGACGCGGGGGTGCCAGGGGGGACGCAGAGGTCCCGCAGGGACCGGGCGGTCCCACCTGCTCGGTATTGGGCGTGGTCCAGCTCAAGGACATCGTCAAGGGCGGCATCCGGGAGCGCTTTGCGGAGCTGCGGCGCATGGGCATCAAGACCGTGATGGTGACGGGCGACAACCCGCTCACCGCCGCCGCGATTGCCGCCGAGGCCGGTGTGGACGACTTCCTGGCTCAGGCCACGCCGGAGCGAAAGCTGCGCCTGATCCGTGACTACCAGGCGGGCGGCCGGCTCGTGGCCATGACCGGCGACGGCACCAACGACGCCCCGGCCCTGGCACAGGCGGACGTGGCGGTGGCGATGAACACCGGCACCCAGGCCGCGAAAGAGGCCGGGAACATGGTGGACCTGGACTCCAATCCCACGAAGCTCATCGAGATCGTCCACATCGGCAAGCAGATGCTGATGACCCGTGGCTCTCTGACCACCTTCAGCATCGCCAATGATGTGGCGAAGTATTTCGCCATCCTGCCCGCCGCCTTCCTGCTGATCTACCCGCAGCTCCGGGCCCTGGACCTGATGCGCCTGCACAGCCCCGAGAGCGCGGTGCTCTCTGCCGTGATCTTCAACGCCCTCATCATCGCGGCCCTGATTCCCCTGGCCCTGCGCGGCGTGGCGTATCGCGCCATGCCCGCCGCCGAGCTGCTCCGGCGCAACCTCCTCGTCTACGGCCTGGGTGGGCTGATGGTGCCCTTCCTCGGCATCAAGACCCTCGACCTGCTCCTCGTCGCCTTCCGCCTGGTGTGACCATGCTCCGTCCC
The DNA here is from genome assembly GCA_964415525.1 of uncultured Solibacteraceae bacterium. Lineage (GTDB taxonomy): Bacteria > Acidobacteriota > Holophagae > Holophagales > Holophagaceae > CAZPUI01. The sequence continues at coordinate 38,657 of CAYQAS010000032.1, read as the reverse complement.
CTCCTCGTCTCCTTCGGCGCCCTGACCCTCCTCACCGGCCTCCTCTATCCCGCGGCCATCACGGCTGCGGCCCGCCTCGCCTTTCCCAAGCAAGCCGGAGGCAGCCTCCTGCGCGTGGAAGGCCAGGTGCGCGGCTCTCGGCTCGTGGCCCAAGCCACAGAGGATCCCCGCTATTTCTGGGGACGTCCCAGCGCCACGGCCACCTTCCCCACCCACGCGGGGGCCAGCGGAGGTTCCTACCAGGCCCCGTCCAATCCTGCCCTTGCGGAAGCCGTCGCCACCCGCATCAAGGCCCTCCAGGCTTCCCATCCCGATCACACCGAACCGATCCCCCAGGACCTCGTGACCGCCAGCGCCAGCGGCCTCGACCCCCACATCTCACCCGAAGGTGCCCGGTGGCAGGCGGGCCGGGTGGCACGGCTGCGAGGCCTCGACCTCGCCGCAGTGCTCACGCTGGTGGATCGCCATGTGGAACGCGGCGCCTTCATTCCCGCCCGGGTGAACGTGCTCGAACTGAATCTGGCCCTCGACACCTTGGAAAGGAAGTAGCGCCATGGTCATGCCCTGGTTCCTCCCCTTAGCCCTCGGCATCGGCGTGCTCGCCACCCGTGGTGCCAGCGACTACCGCCGGGACCACCAGTGGTCGAAGGCTTCCCGGGATGCCTGGCTCCTCATCTTCTTCGGCTGGGTTCCGCTCGTCGCCTGGATCTGCAACAACCTGGGATCGCGAAGGTAGCTCCGAAGCCGCATCATGTCCCTGCGGAGGCGACCTTGCCCCATCGACCCGATCCCGAAGCCCTGCTGAAGCGCCTCCAGGACGAGGAGGCGCGGGCCTCTCGCGCCCGGTTCAAGGTGTTCTTCGGGGCAGCCCCGGGCGTCGGAAAGACCTTCGCCATGCTCCAGGAAGCCCAGCGCCGCCGTACCGAGGGTGTGGATGTGGTGGTGGGTGTCGTGGAAACGCATCGGCGCGCCGAGACCCTCGCCCTGGTGGAGGGCCTGGAGCTGCTGCCCCGCAAGGCGGCGGTCTACCGGGGTGTGACCCTGGAGGAATTCGACCTGGACGCGGCCCTGACGCGCCGTCCAGGCCTGATCCTCATGGACGAGCTGGCCCACACGAACGCCCCGGGATGCCGCCATGCCAAGCGCTGGCAGGACGTGATGGAGCTGCTGGACGCGGGCATCGATGTGTATTCGACGGTGAATGTCCAGCACCTGGAGAGCCTCAAGGAGGTGGTGGCCCAGATCACGGGCATCGTCGTCCAGGAACGCCTGCCCGATACGGTGCTGGAGCGGACGGACGAGCTGGAGCTGGTGGACATCTCCGTGGAGGAGCTCACCGGGCGACTGGCCGAAGGCAAGGTCTACCTGCCGGAGCAGGCCCGGCATGCCGTCGAGCGGTTCTTCCGCCGGGGCAACCTCCTGGCCCTGCGGGAGCTGGCCCTCCGGCGCACGGCGGAGCTGGTGGATGCGGACATGCGGCGCTACCGCGAGGATCAGGGCATCCAGGAGACCTGGGCGGCGGGGCAGCGCCTGATGGTCGCCATCACGCCTCGGCCTGCGAGCGAGACGCTGATCCGCGAAACCCGTCGCATGGCGGATGCCCTGGGCGCCTCCTGGATCGCGGTCTATGTGGATGCCGGACGGCGCCTCTCCGATGCCGACCGTGAGCACCTCGAATCCCACCTGAGGCTCGTGGAGCGCCTCGGCGGCGAAGGCATCGCCCTCCCCGGACATGCCACCCTCGCCGAGGATCTGCTCACCCTGGCCCGCATGCGGAACGTCACCCAGATCCTCATCGGCCGCTCGGATCGCCCCCGTTGGCTGGAGCGCCTGCAGGGCGGGCTGCTGGGAGAACTCTCTCTCCAGGCCGAGCGGATCCATGTGCACGTGGTGCCCCTCGACCCTTCCAAGGCCCCAACCCAGCTCCCGCGCCCCGTGCCATCGCGCTGGCCCGGATTCGCGGTCTTGAGCCTCTGCACCGCCTACGTGGCCGCGCCCACGCTCCTCGGGCTCCTGCTCCATGGTCGCGTGGAACTGGCGGACATCGTCATGCTCTTCACCATTCCCATCCTCGTGGCCGCCATCCGCCACGGTCGAAATGCGGCCCTGGCGACCTCTGCTCTGGCGGTCTTGGCCTTCGACTTCTTCTTCATCCCGCCCCGGTTCACCTTCGCGGTGGGGGACGTCCGGCACCTCGGCACCTTCGCCATCATGCTGGGCATGGGGTTCGTGATCGGCAACCTGACGGAACGGGTCCGGCAGCAGGCCATTCGCGCCCAGCAGCGGGAACAGCGCACCCTCGCCCTCTATCGCCTGGGAGAGGCGCTGGTCCAGGCGGGAGATCAGACCGACACCGTCGCCAGCGCCGTGCGGGCGGTGGAAACCCAGTTCCAGACCCAGGTCACCTTCTACCTCCCCACCCATGAGGGGCGTCTCGAACCCGTGGACGGTCAGGCCCATCCTTTCGTGGACGAAGCCACCCGGGGGGTCGCCCAGTGGGCCTTCGACCACAGCCAGCCCGCGGGTCAGGGGACGGGCGTGCTGCCGGCCTCCCGGGCCCTCTTTTTGCCCCTCAAAGGCGCTCGAAGCATCCTGGGGGTGATGGCGCTCCAAAGCGAGGAAGGCCCCCTTTGGCAGGAGCCTGACCAGCGCCACCTCCTGGAGAGCTTCGCCAACCAGACGGCCATGGCCCTCGAGCGGGCCCGACTCTCGACGGAGGCCCACGCCACGCGGCTCCGTGTGGAGCGGGAGGAGTTGCGCAGCGCCCTGCTCTCCTCCGTCTCCCATGACCTCCGCACCCCGCTGGCAGGCATCACCGGCGCCTCGACGACCCTGATCGAGGATCCTGGCGTCCTGACCGAACCCGAGCGAGCCGCCCTCCTCGGCACCATTCAGGACGAGGCTTTCCGCATGCACCGGCTGGTGAGCAACCTGCTCGATCTGACCCGGCTGGAGGCCGGCAACCTCGTCCCCCGGCGGGAATGGCTGCCCGCGGAGGAGGTGGTGGAAACGGCCCTCGCGCACCTGGGACGCCCGTCGGAGGGAAGGACGATTGCCGTGGCCGTGGAGCCCGCAGGCACCCTCTTCCACGGGGATACCCTCCTGCTGGAACAGCTCCTGATCAATCTGGTGGAGAACGCCTTGAAGTTCTCCCCTGCGAATCAACCCGTGGAGATCCAGGTCCATAGCACGGGCATGGGCACGACGCTGCTGGTGAGCGATCACGGCCCCGGCATTCCCGAAGGCTTCGAGACGCGCATCTTCGAGAAACTGTTCCGGCTTCCGGGGCCGAGTGCCGGGAGCGGGGCGGGCCTGGGCCTCGCCATCTGTCAGGCCATTACCGTCGCACACGAGGGACGGATCCAGGTGCACAACCGCCCCCAGGGTGGCGCCCAGTTCGTTGTCTCGCTCCCCTACCAGGGGACGCCCCCCGCCGCACCATGCGAGGATCTGGACCATGAGTGCTGACGATCCCCTGATCCTGGTGATCGATGACGAGCCGCAGCTGCTGAGATTCCTGGGTGCGGCCCTGAAGTCCCACGGCTACCGCGTCCTCACCGCCACCACCGCAGAGGAGGGCGAGCGTCTGGCCCTGAGCCACCGCCCGGAGGCGATCCTGCTGGACCTGGGCCTTCCGGATCGGGACGGCCTGGAGGTCGTGCCGCGGCTGCGGATCTGGTGCGAAACCCCGATCATCGTCATCAGCGCCCGGGGCAAGGAGGACGACAAGGTCGAAGCCCTGGAAGCCGGGGCCAACGACTACCTCACCAAGCCCTTCGGCACGCGGGAGCTCGTGGCCCGCATCCGGGTGGCCCTGCGCACTCGCGCCGCGACACCCACGGGCAACCCGGTGGTAGAGATCGGGGAGATCCGCGTGGACCTGGAGAACCGCACCGTGACCCGCGCGGGTGAGAAAGTCCACCTGACCCCCAACGAGTTCAAGCTCCTGGCGGCGATGCTGCGCCACCCCGGCAAGGTGCTCACCCACAACCAACTGCTCAAGGAAGTCTGGGGCATCACCAACCTCCAGCAGACGCACTACCTGCGGGTCTACATGAACCAGCTCCGGCAGAAGCTAGAGGCGGATCCGGCCCGCCCGCGCCACTTCCAGACGGAGCTGGGCGTGGGCTATCGGCTGGTGGAGTAGTTCCGCCGAGGTGCAACCGCTACTCTAGGCAGACCGCCGACTCCATGGAGCAGTCATGCCCCACCATCGCACCCTCCGTCCCCTCCTGGTCCTTCCCTTTGTGCTGGCACTCGCCTGCGGAGGCGGTGGGTCCCCTGCCCCCGCTGTTGCCACGCCCCTCCCCGCGGGCCCCCTGATCCGAGCCTTCACCCCCACGGCCGCATCCACCAAGGAAGGCGGCCTGTCGCGTCTGATCTGGGATGTCGCCGGGGCGGATCGCCTCACGCTGGATCCTGGCAACGTGGATGTGACCGGCCGGACCCAGTTCCTGGTAGTGGCGCCTGGGACGACGACCTACACCCTCACGGCAGGCTCCACCCAAGGCACGACCACCGCCAAGGCCACGGTAACCGTGACCCCCGCCCCCGCCGCTCCGGTGCTGGAATGCTGCACCGCCTCTCCCACGGCCCTCGTGGCGGGTCAGGTGACGCGGCTCCAGTGGGTCGCGCCCACCGCCACCTCTGTCCGCGTGGACCCCGGCGGATTGGAGACCGTCCTGGCAAACCAGCTCACCCTGAAGCCGGCGACCACCACCACCTATACCGTCACCGCCACCAACAGTCGCGGCACGGACCAAAAGCGCATCACCATCCCCGTGCTTCCTGCGGGTTCCAAGCCCGAGGTCCAGGCCTTCACCGCCTCCACGGATCGGGTGAAGGCCGGGGAAATCGTGACCCTCACCTGGACCGTCCAGGGTGCCGAACGTCTCCGCATCGAGCCCGGTGGGCTGGAGGTCATGGCGAACACCGCCTGTTTCGTGGTGCCGGATGCCAACACCACCTACCGACTCGTGGCGGGCAACGGCAACGGCGAAGTCAGTGCCGAGCGCGCGGTCACCGTAAGCACACCCGGACGGGTCCAGCGCTTTCCTCACCAGCAGCTGCTGGAGGACGTGCGGATCCTGGCGGCGCCATCCATGGAGGGACGCATGGTGGAGAGCGCCGGCAGCGCCCGGGCCCGCACCTATCTCAAGAGCCGCATGGCCGCCCTGGGTCTGAGCCCCCTCGGCGCCACCTTTGAGCAGCCCTGGCAGCGGGGCGGCTACAACGGCGTGAACCTCATCGGGAAATTGACGGGCAGCACCCAGCCCGAAAAGGTCATCGTGATCGGCGGGCACTATGACCACATCGGAGCCGACGCCCGCGGCCTCATTCGGCCCGGAGCCGATGACAACGCCTCAGGAGCCGCCTCCGTGCTGGCCCTGGCCGCCTGGTTCAAGACCCATCCTCCCGCCCACACCCTCGTCTTTAGCCTCTTCGACGGCGAGGAAATGGGCCTCCACGGCTCCTTTGCCTTCACGGAGCAGCCTCCCATCCCTTTGTCCCAAGTGCAGCTCTTCGTGAACTTCGACATGGTGAGCCGCGCCGACTACGGCAGGATCGGCGTCGCCGGCACCAGCAACCGCCCCAACATGCGCCCGCTGGTGCTGGCGGCTGCCGCAGATTCCCCGTGGCCCGTGGAGTTCGGTCACGAGGAATACCTGAAATACAGCGACCAGTATCCCTTCTACCAAAAGGACATCCCCTACCTCTGGTTCTTCTGCGTGGACCACGACGACTACCACACGTGGCGGGACACCTACGAACGCATCAGCCCCGACTACTTCCGCACTACCGTGGAGATCGCTCTGGGCAGCGTGATCGCCCTCGACCAGCTGAGCGCCCTGCCTCGCACCGCGCCCAGCCTCGAAAGCGCCCTGCCTCGCACCGCGCCGACCTTCCCCATCAGCCCGGAGGCGTGGAAGCAGGCGGCCTTCGCAAACCGGTGAAGTCAAACGATCCAAGGTCCGGGAATCGGGGCGACGGCCCGGATTCCCGGGCCTTGGTGTTTCGGATCAGAAGAACGCCCGCAGGCTCTCGTCGATGCCCTTGCGCATCTCGTACCACCAGGCGAGTCCCGCCTCCTGCTTGTCGCGGTCGAAGGCGTCGATCCACTCCAGCAACTTGGGATCGGTGTTGCCCTCCTCATCGCGAAGGCGCTTTAAGAACGTGAGGACGTAGTCGAGGTTCCGCTCCGCCTCCCAGTAGACCGACGCGTTCCGGCTGTTGATGCGGCTCGCGAGCACCTCGATGTTCGCCAAGAAGGCCTCCTTGAGGCCGTAGATGCCCTGGACGATCTCCGGCAGCATCTCCTCGGCCCAACCGCGGTGGAAGCGGCAGAGGCCCAGGTTGTCCATGACCAGCTCCGTCTTGAGACGGGCGGCGCAGACACGGCCCAGGGTGCGGGGCGGCAGGAACTCCGCGCCGTAGTGCATGTAGTACTTCCCCATGATCGCCATGGGGGCAAGGGCACCGGGCGTCCAATACTGGTTGGGCACCATCCAGCCACGGCGGCCCGCCGCAGTGTGGACGAAGCGGTCAAGGATGCGGATGCCCTTGTCGCGCCGCACCTTCCGCGCCCACTTCCGCACGCCCTCGCTGAAATCCAGGATGCCCTTCTGCTCCAGGATGGCGTCCAGCAGCTCGATGCCCAGTTCCGCGTTATGCATGGAGTCGTTCACGACATCGAATGTCGCGAGGTTCCACTTCGGCATCCGAGTGACACCCAGCTCCTCCGGCGTGAGCTCGCCCTCCAGCAGACACTCCATCAGCCAGGCCACGACGCCGCCGATGCTGATGCCGTCGAAGCCCGCGGCATCCGCCTTGGCGTTGAGCTTTTCCGCCGCCCGCTGATCGAAGATCCCGCAGAGGGGCCCCAGGGTTTGGTAGGGCTCGTAGTCCTTCTTGAACTCGCCATTCAGCTTCTTGCAGACCGCCGCACAGGGCTCGCCACAGGTGGCCTGGCACTTGGGCTTGATGGTCTCCTCGTTGAATTGCTTGAGGTAATGATCCACCACCAGCCGCTGGTGCACGTCGAGGCGCGCCTCTTCGGTGTCGAAGATGCTGCGGTAGTTGAAGGCCATCATCCGGCCCTTGAGGGTCGCGTAGTTCACACCGAACGTTCCTCCGGTCTCGAACTTGGGATCGAAACGGTACTTCGTCGTCGCCTCGAAATCCTTCGTGGCGAGGCGCTGCTTGTATTTCGCCTCGAACCACTCGTCCGCCACCTTGCGATCCCGAAAGTCCTCGTCGATGTATGTGCCGCCGTAGATCACCGCGGCGAGACCGTGCTCCTGGAGCATCTTCGAGCCGAGGCCTCCGCGCCCCGCCCACGTGTCCACGAACGTCAGCTTGCCCCTGCTGATGGGCGCACTGCCGATGGCGCCGCTGTCCGTGGTGAGGGCCGCGGGCCCCACGGCGAGGATGCGAGGGTCCGTCTCGTACCGGTGGCCGAAGCGCTCCAGCACCGTCTCCATCAGCCCATAGACACCACCGCGACCATGAGCCCAGGCGGCGTGCAGGTCCACAGGTACGACCTCCACATCGATCTCTTCGCCGTGCACGCGGTTGAGGTAGAGGATCGACGGCACCGGCGCCTTTCCCACCAGCGACACGAGGTTGATGCCGAGGTTGTCGAAGGGCAACGCCGCGCCACCCATGCTGGAGACGTAGAAGCCACGCCAGCTGGGGGAGAAGCCCGTGACGATGAGGCGGTTGGAGCCCGGCAGGATGGAACCCGCGAAGATCCCGGCACCGAAGTTCAGGCTGCGCCACTTGTCCGCCAGGTGCAGCCCCAGGTCCACCGGGCCGAAATAGTCCCCGAGCTTGTAGCGCCGGAGGCGGTAGAAGCCGCTGGAGGGATCGACAAACAAGACACGCTGCACGGGTTCCATGGCTGCCTCACAGGGATAAGCGGTTTTCTTTTATCCCCTCCACCCCCTTCATCCCCGTTCAAAAAGCAGTTTTCAACAGGGATGGAAGGGATGAAGGGGATGGAAAAGCCAGCATCGGTCGCGCAGCATTCGACATTCCTGCGCCCCCTGTTCTACGGCTTTCCGCCCCCTGGACTGGACTTCGGGCCATCGGCCTCATAGGCCTGCCGCAACCAGCCTCGAAGCCCCTCATCCAGGTCGGTGAGCGCCTTCACCTCGATCCGGTGGGTGATGCGGTCCTTCTTGGCGAATCCACCGGTGTCGATCAGGCGCCCGGAAGGATCCACGATCGCCGTGGGATCCCCCAGGGCCAGTCCCAGATCGACTCGTGTCAGGGTGCTGGCCTTGAGCTGCGCGAAAACGTGGTTCCGGTAGAGGGGCACGATGGTGGCGCAGGGCGAAGCGCCCACGTCCGAACCCAGTTCGTAGGCCAGGTCCAACAGGGCGTCGAACAACGGGCGCAGGTGGGACTTCTTTCCGGAAAACTGAGCCTCCACGAAGCTCGGTGCGGCCTCGAGATAGGCGGATTCCGAAAGCGGAAAGCTGCCGCCGCCTTCGGCCTGCTCCAGCACCAGCCCGGCCTGGGTTCCGCCGAGCCCCTGTGCCTGAAGCCAAGCCTTCCGGGCCTTCGCATCCGGAAGGTCCAGAGTCAGCAGCCGCCCTGCCCATTCCGTGAGCGTGATACCGGTCTTTTCATGCAAGTTGCGAGCAACGCCTTGCAGGTGGCGCACCGCAGGATGCACGGAAAAGGGACGACGGATCATGGGGCCTCCGAGCGGATCTCTCGCATCTTGACGCCATCTTGATACGGATCTTTCTACGATCGCTCCAAGTGCCTCAGGGCGCGCGGAGGCATGGAATGCCGAGTTTCAGAAGGGTCATGCTGGGCCGCCGATTGGCGAGTGACGAGACCCACCACACCAAGGTCAACAATTTCATCGGCCTCTCGGTGTTCAGCTCCGACGCCCTCTCCTCCGTGGCTTATGCCACCCAGGAGATCATGGCCAGCCTCAGCAGCAACCTGCACGGCATGGCGGCAGGAGCCGCGGCCGGCACCGCCGCCCTGCTCTACGGCCTCTCGCTTCCGGTGGCATTCGGGATCGTCGGCCTCCTGATCGTGCTGGGCATCGGCTATCGCCAGACGGTCCTCGCCTACCCCGGGGGCGGCGGCGCTTACATCGTCGCCAAGGACAACCTGGGGGAGGTGGCGGCCCAGACCGCCGGCGCCGCCCTGCTCACCGATTACATCCTGACGGTGTCGGTGTCGGTTGCCGCAGGTGTGGCGGCCATCACCGCGGCCTTCCCAGTCCTGAGTGGCCACAACGTCATCATCACCATCGCCTGCATCGTCTTCATTGCCATGGCGAACCTGCGGGGTGTGAAGGAATCCGGTGCCTTCTTCGCGATTCCCACCTACGGCTTCATCCTCCTGATGCTGCTCCTGCTCGGGACGGGGCTCGTGAAGGCCTTGGCCATGGGAGATCCCACCCCGGTGCAGGTGGAACACTCCGTTCAGACCGCCCGGCACTTCTCCGGACTCGCCATGGTCTGGATCTTCATGCGCGCCTACAGCGCGGGCTGCACGGCATTGACCGGCGTCGAGGCCATCTCCAACGGCGTGACCGCCTTCAGGGAGCCCTCCTCCCGGAACGCCGCCAAGACCATGATCTGGATGATCGCGCTCCTGGGGGGCATGTTCCTCGGCATCACGCTCCTCGCCCGCAAGTTCGGCGTGGTCTATGCCCACAGTGCCGATGCGAGCCAGGTGGCGGAGACCCTGCTTTCCAAGCTGGCCAAGGTGATCTACGGCGACGTGACCCATGGCCTGCCGAGACTCCTCTACATCCTGACCCAGGGCTTTACCTTCGCCATCCTCGTGGTGGCGGCGAACACCGCCTACGCCGACTTTCCGCGCCTGGCGGCCCTGCACGCAGGGGACGGCTTCCTGCCCAAGCAGCTCACGAGCCAGGGCGACCGCCTCGTGTTCAGCAACGGCATCCTCATCCTGACGGTGGTGAGCTGCATCCTGGTCTGGATCTGCCACGCCAACACGGACCTGCTGCTGCCCCTCTACGCCCTGGGCGTCTTCATCGGCTTCACCATCAGCCAGGCGGGCATGGTGATGCACTGGGTGAACCACAAGCACGGGGAGAAGCACTGGGTCCTCAAGGCCGTCGTGAACGCCATCGGCGCCCTGGCCGCGGGCATCGTCATGCTGGACATCGGCATCACCAAGTTCATCCACGGCGCATGGCTCATCGCGGTGCTCGTGCCGACCATGGTGATCGTCTTCTTCCGCATCCACCGCCACTACATCCGCGTGCGCTCGCTGCTCGCCGCCAGCCGCACGGATGAGGTCTATCCCCGGAACAATCGCGTCATCGTGCTCGTGAGTCGCATCCACCGGGGCACCCTGGACGCCCTGCGCTATGCGAAAGCCATCTCCGACTGGGGTGAAGTCGAAGCCCTGGCGGTGGACTTCCCCGATGAGCACGGCCAGCCCAGTGCGGCCCTCATGAAGCTCCAGGCGGACTGGCACCACTACTGCGAAGGCATTCCGCTCCGGGTGATCGAAAGCCCCTACCGCAAGGTGGTGGAGCCCATCGTGGCGGAGATCGATCGCATGCGTTTGGTGGAACCGGAGAAGACCTACACCGTGATCCTGCCGGAGTTCGTGGCGGAGAGCTGGTGGGGCAACTTCCTCCACAACCAGACGGCCCTGCGCCTCAAGACCGTCCTGCTGAGACGCCCCAAGGTGATCGTCACGTCCATCCCCTACCACCTCGGAGCCTGATCGCCCCCGCTTACCGGCCCTGACGAACCGATCACGGTTCCGTCGGGGTCTGTGCATAGAATGGTCCCTTGCGCTGGAACGCGCTTGGAGCTTTTCATGCCGGGATTCAAACGGGTGCTGCTGGGTCGTCGCCTTGCGAGCGACGAGGTCGAACACGCCAAGGTGAACAATTTCATCGGGCTATCGGTGTTCAGCTCCGACGCGCTCTCCTCCGTGGCCTACGCCACCCAGGAGATCATGGCCAGCCTCAGCACGAGCCTGCACCACCTGGGTCTCGCCGCCTTCACCGCCGGGGGCATGGCCCACGCCCTGTTTGGGCTCTCCATTCCCGTGGCCGTCGGCATCGTGCTCCTGCTGGTGATCCTCGGCATCAGCTACCGGCAGACGATCATGGCCTACCCCACCGGGGGTGGCGCCTACATCGTGGCCAAGGAAAACCTGGGCGAGATCGCCGCCCTGGTGGCGGGTTCCAGCCTGCTCATCGACTACATCCTCACGGTGGCGGTTTCCGTCTCCTCCGGCGTGGCGAACATCACCTCCGCCCTCACCTTCCTCCAGGGCCACGAGGTGCTGCTCACCCTGGCAGCCATCGCGCTGGTGGCGGTGGCGAACCTGCGGGGCGTGAAGGAGTCCGGAGCCGTCTTTGCGGTGCCCACCTATGGCTTCGTGGCCCTCATGATGCTGCTGCTCGGCGTCGGCGTGGTGAAGGCCCTGACCACCGGCGGACCGACCCCTGAGATGGTCCACACGTCGATCAAGACCGCCACGGGCGTGGGTTCCTTCGCCCTGGTGATGATCTTCCTGAAGGCCTTCAGCTCCGGCTGCACCGCCCTGACCGGCGTGGAGGCCATCTCCAACGGCGTGCAGGTCTTCAAGGACCCGCCGGAGAAGAACGCCTCCCGCACCATGGTCTACATGGTCATCCTTCTCGGCGTGATGTTCCTGGGCATCACGCTCCTGGCCAGCAAGCTCGGTGTGGTCTATGCCCACAATCCCGACCCCAAAGTGGTCAACGAACAGCTGCTCTCCCTGCTCGGCAAGGCGGTCTACGGCAATGCCCAGGGCGTGATCGTGGGCTTCATCCCCAAAACCGTGTATTACCTCACGCAGGGCTTCACCTTCGCCATCCTCGTGGTGGCGGCGAACACGGCCTATGCCGACTTCCCGCGGCTGGCGGCCCTCATGGGCCGGGACCAGTACCTGCCCAAGCAGTTGGCCAGCCAGGGGGACCGCCTCGTCTTCAGCAACGGCATCATCATCCTGAGCCTCGTGAGCTGCCTGCTCGTCTGGCTGCTCAATGCCAACCCCGCGCTGCTCCTGCCGCTCTACGCGATGGGTGTGTTCACGGGCTTCACCCTGAGCCAAGCGGGCATGGTGATGCACTGGTGGAAATACCGAAAGGAAGAGAAGCACTGGATGTCCAAGGCCCTGGTGAATGGCCTGGGCACCGCCACCACCCTGATCGTGTGGGCCGACATCGTCCTCAACAAGTTCAAGATGGAGGGCGGTTACGGCGGCGTGTGGATCATCCTCGCCATGCTCCCGGTGATGGTCTACATCTTCCTGAAGATCCACCGCCACTACATCCGCGTGCGTTCCCTGCTGGCCATGAGCCGCGCCGAGGAACTCTATCCCCGGAACAACCGCGTCATCATCCTCGTCAGCCGCATCCACCGGGGCACCCTGGAGGCGCTGCGCTACGCCAAGGCCATCGCCGACTACGGCCAGGTGGAAGCCATCGCCGTGGATTTCCCGGATGCCCACGGCAAGCCCAGTTCCGAAGTCGACCGCCTCCAGTCCGATTGGCACCTCTACGGCCAGGGCATCCCGCTCCGCATCGTGGAGAGTCCCTACCGCAAGGTGGTGGAGCCCATCGTGAACGAAGTGGACCGCATGGTCGCCGCCGAGCCGGAACTGACCTACACAATCCTGCTTCCGGAATTCGTCTCTGAGCATTGGTGGGGCCACTTCCTGCACAACCAGACGGCCCTGCGCCTCAAGACCGTCCTGCTCACACGACCGAAGGTCGTCGTCACCTCGATCCCCTACCACCTGAACGGGGCCTGATCGCCGATTGATCCCGCCTACAATGCACTCCTGCGCCCGTACGCGCCTGGAGACATTCATGCCGGGATTCAAACGGTTGATGCTGGGCCGTCGCCTTGCCAACGACGAGACCCAACACACCAAAGTCAGCAATGTCATCGGGCTCTCCGTGTTCAGTTCGGACGCCCTCTCCTCCGTGGCCTACGCCACGCAGGAGATCATGGCGAGCCTTTCGGGGAGCCTGCATCACCTGGGCATGGCCGCCTTTGCGGGGGCCATGGCCCACCCGCTCTTCGGGCTCTCCGTCCCAGTCGGCCTCGGCATCGTCCTGCTGCTGGTCATCCTGGGCACCAGCTACCGGCAGACCATCCTTGCCTATCCCACCGGCGGCGGCGCCTACATCGTCGCCAAGGAGAACCTCGGCGAGATCGCGGCCCTCATCGCGGGTTCGAGCCTGCTTATCGACTACATCCTCACGGTGGCGGCCTCCGTCTCCTCCGGCGTGGCCAACATTTCGTCCGACTTCACGTTCCTGAAGGGCTACGAGGTCATCCTTACCCTGACAGCCATCGTGGTGGTCGCCATGGCGAATCTGCGAGGGGTGAAGGAGTCCGGCACCTTCTTCGCCGTGCCCACGTATGGTTTTGTGGCTCTGATGATGCTGATGCTGGGGACGGGCTTGATCAAGGCGATCACCACCGGTGGCCCTACCCCGGAGATGGTTCACACCTCTGTGAAGACCGCGACCGGTGTGGGCTCCTTCGCCCTGGTGATGATCTTCCTCAAGGCTTTCAGCGCGGGCTGCACCGCCCTGACCGGCGTGGAGGCCATCTCCAACGGGGTCCAGGCCTTCAAGAACCCACCGGAGCGCAACGCCTCCCACACCATGATCTGGATGGTGATCCTGCTGGGCACGATGTTCATGGGCATCACGCTGCTGGCCAGCAAGTTCGGCGTGGTCTACGCCCACAGCACGGACCCCACCGTGGTGGCGGAAACGCTGCTTTCCAAGCTCGCCAAGGCTATCTACGGCGACGTGACCCACGGCCTGCCGAAGCTCATCTACTACCTCACCCAGGGATTCACGTTCCTCATCCTCGTGGTGGCGGCGAATACCGCCTACGCCGATTTCCCGCGCCTCGCGGCGCTCATGGGCCGGGACAACTATCTGCCGAAGCAGCTGGCCAGCCAGGGCGACCGGCTCGTCTTCAGCAACGGCATCATCTTCCTCACCGTCATCAGCTGCTTCCTCGTCTGGCTCCTGAACGCCAACACCGACCTGCTGCTGCCGCTCTACGCCGTGGGGGTGTTCACCGGCTTCACCCTGAGCCAGGCAGGCATGGTGATGCACTGGTGGCACCTGCGAAAACGCGAGAAGCACTGGCATAGCAAGGCGCTCGTCAACGGCCTGGGCACCGCCACCACCGCCATCGTCTGGGCCGACATCGTCTTCAACAAATTCAAGATGGAGGGCGGCTACGGCGGCGTCTGGATCATCCTCGCCCTCATCCCGGCGATGGTCTACGCCTTCCTCAAGGTCCATCGCCATTACATCCGCGTGCGGTCACTGCTTGCCGCCTCCCGCACGGAGGTCATCTACCCGCGGAAAAACCGCGTCATCGTGCTCGTTAGCCGCATCCACCGGGGCACGCTAGAGGCCCTGCGCTACGCCAAGACCATCGGCGAGTGGGGCCAGGTGGAGGCGCTCAGCATCGACTTCCCCGATGCCCACGGCGAACGCAGCCAGGAACGGGATCGCCTGGAGAGCGACTGGCCTCATTACTCAGAAGGCATCCCCCTGCGGTTCATCGAGAGCCCGTATCGCAAGATCGTGGAGCCCATCGTGGCGGAGATCGACCGCATGCGGGAGTGTGAGCCGGAATTGACCTACACCGTGGTGCTGCCGGAATTCGTGACTGAGCACTGGTGGGGCAACTTCCTGCACAACCAGACCGCCTTCCGCCTCAAGACCGTGCTCCTGACCCGCCCCAAAGTCGTCGTGATCTCCATTCCCTTCCACTTGGGTGGCGAATTCTAGCTTTCGTTAACTCGACAGCCCCAGCTGCCCTGGGTCAACCTCCTTGCAGGAGAATCCCCATGTTCGAACCGATGACCCGCGAAGAACTGCTGAACCTCGTCAAACGTGTGTTCGTGCCCACCGCCGAGGATCGCGGTCTGGCCCTGATGGTCGACCTGCCGGATGCGAAGGTCGCGGATGATGCGAACTGGGTCGCCCGTCGTGCCACCGCTCAGGAATGGGCCCAGCTGCTGTCCGAATGCGAGGCGGAACTGGGTTTCCCCGTGGCGCTGGTGCTCTACCCCAACGTCCACACCAACAATGGCGATCTGCCGGAGCGTGCCTGGATCCACACCGGCGGCCCCCTGCCCGCCACCGATGCCCTGGACGCGGCCACCGCCGTGCCCATGACGGAGATCTACGCGAAGTATTCCATCTTCATGGCGATCACCAAGTTCAGCTCCACCGCCCCTCTGAAGATGGCCGCAAAAAAGCACCCCATCCGTGCCGCCACCATGCCCGGCTTCACCTCTGACATGATCCCGTCCCTGCGCCTCGACTACACGGAAGTGAACCGCCGGGTGAACCTCCTGAAGGGCCTGATGGACCGCGCCACCGCCGCAGACCTCGTCTTCCGCCACCCCGCGGGTGAGGATCGCCTCCACCTGGACCTGCGCTACCGCGAAGGCCACGCGTCCGGCGGACTCCTGCCAAACCTGGGCGTGGCGGGCAACCTGCCCAGCGGCGAAGCCTACATGGTGCCCTACGAGGGCGAGCGGGACGGAGATCCCAGCCAGTCCGAGGGCATCCTGCCGGTGCAGTTCAACGACGAGGTCGTCCGCTACCGCATTACCGCCAACAAGGCCGTGGAAGTCATCACGAGCGGCCCCGAGAGCGCCAAGGAAGCGGATCACCTCCGCCGCGAACCCGCCTACGGCAACCTCTCCGAGCTCGGCCTCGGCGTCCTGGCGGCCTTCGGCGTCAAGCCCATCGGCGTCGTGCTGCTGGACGAGAAGCTCGGCCTGCACATCGCCTTCGGCCGCAGCGAGCACTTCGGCGGCCAGGTCGGCCCCGATGCCTTCTCCTGCCCAGAGGAGGTCATCCACATCGACCGCGTCTACGTGCCGGAAACCCAGCCCCAGGTACAGGTGGTGAGCATGGACTTCACCATGGAGGACGGCTCCACCCTGCCCATCCTCCGGAACGGCGACTACGTCGGCCTGTTCTAGCCGAAACGGAACCGAAGCCGCAGCCCGATGCCCGCAAGGGTTCGGGCTGTGTTTTTGGGTTGGATGAATGGCTTTTCTTATGGCCTAAAACCCCGCCGGGAAGCCACACTGGAGCATGTTTCGCAGCCTCGCCCTCTGTCTCTGCACCCTCGCACTCTGTGCTGGGCCTCCCGAGCAGTCCGTCGTCCGCGTTCGATCCAATCCAGGTTGCCTGAATGCTCTCGTGGGCAGTGGTGTGGTGGTGGCTCCCGGCATTGTCGTCACCAATGCCCATGTGGTGCACGGCAGCCAGGATCTCCAGGTCCTGAAGGACGGCACGTCCTATCGTGTGCAGGCCCACATCCTGGCACCCGAGTATGACCTCTGCCTCCTGCGGATCCCCGCCCTCCAGACTCCACCGACGGAACTGTGGGAGGCCCTGCCGGAAATAGGCCAGGCCCTGGAGGCCTGGGGCTATCCCGGGGGGACGCCTCACCAGGTCCCCGTCCGGGTCCAGGGGCGTTTGGTGGCCACCTGGCGATACCGGAGGAACCACCTGCTCCAGCTGGAGGCGCCCATCGTAGGCGGACACAGCGGCGGCGGACTCTTTCTCCCAGACGGCCGCCTCGTGGGCATCACCACCTTCAACCTGCTGGGGACCGGCAAGACCGCATTCGCGGTGCCCGTATCCTGGATCCGGGATCTCCAGGAGCGCCCATGGATCAATGGTGATCAGGTCCCCATCTGCAAGCCTCAATCCGTGCTGCTCCACGAGCTATTGGACCGGCTCACGGAAGACCCGGAGAACCGCGTGCCGTGGGAAGCCTTCACCCGGGTCTGGGTCGCCTCGGAGCCCAATCAGGCCGATGCCTGGTATGCCCTCGGCCATGTGATCCTGGCCCGTTATCTTGAGCTCAGCCAGACCGGCACACCGGACCCGGCCATGCACACCGCCTTCCTCGACGCCTTCCAGAAGGCCGTGACCCTGAATCCCGCCCATGTGCGCGCCTGGAACAATCTGGGCGTCGCCTTTCACGCCATTGGCGAGACAAGGAAATCGAAGGAGGCTCTTGAAATGGCCCTCCGATTGAAGCCGGACTATGGACTGGCCTGGATCAACCTCAGTTCGCCCCTGGTGGACCTGCTCGAAATTGAGGCGGCGATCTTGGCGCTCAAGCGGGGGCTCGCCCTGATACCAGATGATGCTGCAGCCTGGGCGCGCCTGGGAATCTGCCACAACGTGCTCAACCAGTGGATTCCCGCGGAGCACGCGCTCCGCATCGCGGTCCGCTATCGACCGTTCTACCGTCCCTGGCTCCTGGAACTCGCGGAAGTGCTCCACCGCTCCGGGCAGAAACAGGCATTTGAAGCCATACGGCAGCAGTTGGAGACACGGGATCCAGAGGGTCTGGCGGAACTGAAACGCCGGGAAGTCCTGTGGAAGCCCCGCAGGCCGGTGAGCCCTAGGGTGCAGTGATGCTCTGGGACACCCACTGCCACCTTCAGGATGTCCGGTACGGAACCGGGCTTCCGGAGGTGATCCAGCGGGCGAAACAGGCGGGCGTCCGCCACTGGGTCTGCTGCGGTACGCGGGAGGTGGACTGGGTGGTGGTGCTCGGGCTGACGGCCCTGCATCCTGGCGTTATTCCCATGCTGGGACTGCATCCCTGGTTCGTTGCCGAGGCATCTACAAACTGGGCACAGCACCTCGAGGCAGGCTTGCGCACCCACCGGGCGGGTCTCGGCGAGTGCGGTCTCGACTTTGTGCTGCCGAACGCGGACCAGAACGCTCAGGAGCGGGCATTTCGCGTCCAGTGGCGCTTGGCCCTCTCCCTGGCCCGCCCCATCACCCTCCACTGCCGCAAGGCCTTCCACCGGCTCGCTGCGGTGGCTCGCGAGGAAGGACCCAATCCCCATGGCGCTGTCGTCCATGCCTGGTCCGGCAGCCCAGAGCAGCTCCTGGAACTCCAGGAACTGGGTTTCCACTTCGGCTTCGGCTGCTCCTTGGCCCACCCGGATAACCGACGCGGCCCCGCCTGCGTGAAGGAGGCGCACCTCGACCGCCTGCATCTGGAAACCGACAGCCCCGATCTGGCGCCCCGTTTCCTGCCGGGCTGGCCGCAGGATGCGCTCAACGAACCTGCCCAGCTGCCCCTGGTGCTGGAGGCCATGGCCCGACACCGGAACGAGCCGATCCAGGAGCTGACCACCCGTCTCAACGCCAACGCAACGGACGTCTTCGGTGGGCTACTGGACCTGAAAACTGTCGAGGAAGGCCGTCAGTCGTGACGCTCCCGCAGGGCTGACCGTGGCCTGGGCATGGTGCAGGCGCCCTCGGCGCACCACAAGCACGCCGCCAAGCACGCGCGGCGCCGAGCCTTTGGGCACCTGCCGGGTCAGATAACGAAACCCGGGGCCTTGGGCCATACCGAGCTCAGTCTTTTCAAGGGGACCCACTCGGGACGTCAGCCAGCGTTCGAAAGTTTCGATCGCCTGGGGCACCGTCCGTGCGAGTTCGGCGCCATCAGGCACGTTGGCCACCTCCAGGTGGAAGCTCTCATCCATGCGCGCCCCTGGCACGTGCGCCACCCCGAACCACTCCAACCGGCCAAAGGGGGTGGGTTCCTCGTAGCGCCGGAAGTGCGCCTGCCCGGGAAAGGTCGCCGCGACACCGAGATCCGGCCGCTCCACCCGAACCGGTGTCTCCTGGCCACAACCGGCCAGCAACAAAAGCAGGGGCAGGAACAGGGCACGGGACATGGCAGCCTCGTCTCTGTTGTCGGTCGATCGCGTTTTCGAATCAACTTCCTCAGGCCGACCTCGTATCACTACCCATCCACCCCCCACCGGGCGGACACTGTCCCAATCGCCCCACGGAGTCCTTCATGCAGAGACCCTTTACCCTGGCCACCCTGCTTCTGGCCGCTGGCGCCTTCGCCAGCGCCGCCGACGCCCCTCTCCTGCTTCGGCAGCCCGCCCTGAGCCAGAACCATCTGGTCTTCTCCCACGCTGGCGACCTCTGGATCACGGGGCGGGAAGGCGGAGAAGCGCGGCGCCTGACCACCGGCATCGGCCTGGAAGGGCAGCCCCACTTCTCTCCCGACGGCAAGCAGATCGCCTTCACCGCCGAATACGACGGCAACATGGATGTCTACACCGTCCCCGCAGAAGGGGGCGTGCCCAAGCGGATGACCTGGCACCCCGGCCCCGATATGGCCCAGGGTTGGACACCGGATGGCAAGCTCCTCTTCGCCTCGGGCCGCAACAGCCAGACTGGCCGCACCCAGCAGCTCTTCACCCTGGCCCCGGGTGCCGCCTGGCCGGAGCTGATCCCCCTGCCCATGGCTCACGCGGGCAGTTTCTCGCCGGATGGCAAACAGGTTGTGTATGAGCCCATGCGCCGGGCCTTCGAGGCCTGGAAGCGCTACCGCGGCGGCACGGCGTCCTACTTATGGATCGCCGACCTGAAGGATTCCAGCGTGGTCAAGGTTCCGCGCAAGGACAGCAACGACTTCAATCCCATGTGGATCGGCTCAAAGGTCTACTTCCTGTCTGATCGCGAGGGCGCCACCACGCTGTTCGCCTATGACACGACGACGAAGCAGACCGCCAAAGTGCTCAAGCACAGCGGCCTCGACCTCAAGAGCGCCAACGCGGGCCCAGGCGCCATCGCCTTCGAACAGTTCGGCAGCATTCACCTCTATGACCTCACCAGCGGCAAGAGCCGCAAAGTCGACATCTCCCTCCAGGGCGACATGCCTGGCGTGCGCGAACGCTTCGAGCCCGTGGGCATGCGGACCGCCAAGGCAGCCATCTCTCCCACCGGCGCCCGCGCCGTCTTCGAAGCCCGGGGCGAAGTGCTCACCGTGCCTGCCGAAAAGGGCAGCCCGCGCAACCTGACCAACACCCCCGGCCAGATGGAGCGCGATCCCAGCTGGTCCCCGGACGGCAAGACCATCGCCTACTTCAGCGATGCCAGCGGCGAATATGCGCTGCACCTCAAGCCCCAGGACGGCAAGGGCGAGACGAAGATCATCCCCCTGGAGCCCAGCTTCTACTACAGCCCGACCTGGTCTCCGGACAGCAAGAAGCTCGCCTTCATGGACAAGCGCCTCAACATCTGGCTCGTGGAGCTGGACAAGGATAAGGTCCTGCCCCGGAAGATCGACACCTTCCTGCGCGGCGGCCGCACGGGCCTCTCCTGGGCCCCGGACAGCCGCTGGATCGCCTACGACAAGGCGATGCCGAACGGCTACAGCGCCGTCCACGTGTGGAAGCTGGAGGACGGCAGCATCCGGCCCGTGACGGACGGCATGAGCGACGCCGAGAAACCGGTCTTCGACGCCTCCGGCAAGTATCTCTACTTCACCGCGAGCACCAACATCGGTCCCGCGGTGAACGGATTCGACATGAACGCCTATCCTCATCGCCCCACCCGCAGCGTCTACCTCGCGGTGCTCAAGAAGGGTGAAGCCTCGCCCCTGGCGCCGGAGAGCGACGAGGAGAAGGTGGCCCCCGAGCCCAAAAAGGATGAACCAAAGAAGGATGAGGCCAAGGCTGGCGATAAGAAGCCGGATCCGAAAGCGGACGCCAAGAAACCCGAAAAGAAGGACGACGTAAAGGCCGACGCCAAACCTGGGGACAAGAAGCCGGTACCTCCCGTGGTCATTGATTTCGAAGGCCTGGGCCAGCGCATCCTCTCCCTGCCGATCCCCGACCGGAACATCCTCGGACTCGCGGCAGGCAAGGCCGGCAGCCTCTTCGTGTTCGAAATGCCCGCAGGTCCCCAGACTGGCCCCATGGGCGCCACCCTGCAGAAGTTTGATCTCTCCAAGCGCAAGCTGGAGAAGGTCATGGACGGCGTGATGAGCTTCGACCTCAGCGCCAATGGCGAGAAGATGCTCGTTCGCCAGATGGGCGGCTGGTTCATCACCGCCGCCGGCGTCGCCCCCAAGCCAGGCGAGGGCCGCGTGAACGTGGAGCAGGCCGAGGTCCGCGTAGACCCCAAGGCCGAATGGCAGCAGATGTACCGTGAGGCTTGGCGCATCGAGCGCGACTACTTCTACGATCCCGGCCACCACGGCTTGGACCTGAAGGCCGCCGAGAAGCGCTATGCCCCCTACGTCGCAGGACTCAATCACCGCGCCGACTTGAACTACCTGTTCGAGGAGATGCTTGGCGAACTCACCGTCGGCCACCTCTATGTCCGTGGTGGCGACCTTCCCAGCACCCGACGCGTGCCCGGCGGCCTGCTTGGCGCCGATTTCAAGGTCGAGAACGGTCGCTACCGCTTCGCCAAGGTTTACAACGGCGAGAACTGGAACCCCGAACTGACGGCACCCCTCACGCAGCCCGGCGCGGAAGTGAAGCCCGGCGAGTACCTGCTGTCCGTGAACGGACGCGAGCTCACGGCAAACGACACCCCCTACCGGCTCCTGGAAAACACCGCCGGAAAGCAGGTGATCCTGAAGGTCGCCTCGGATGCCGATGGCAAGAATTCCCGCGAGATCACGGTCGTTCCCGTCACCAATGAAACGGCCCTGCGCAACCTCGACTGGATCGAAGGCAACCGCCGCAAGGTCGCCGAGCTCAGCGGAGGGAAGCTGGCCTACGTATGGCTCCCGGACACCGCAAACGGCGGCTACACCAACTTCAACCGCTATTGGTTCTCGCAGCTGGACAAGCAGGGCGCCGTCATTGACGAGCGCTTCAACGGCGGTGGCAGCGCTGCGGACTACATCATCGACTACCTCAAGAAGCCCGTGAACAGCTACTGGGCGCTGCGGGAAGGCGAGGACACCCGCCAACCCTTCGGCACCATGCCTGGCCCCAAAGCCATGCTGGTAAACGAGCATGCCGGTAGTGGCGGCGACTACATGCCCTGGCTCTTCAAGCGCGCCGGCCTTGGGCCCCTCATCGGCAAACGCACCTGGGGAGGCCTCGTCGGCATCGGCGGTTACCCCACCCTGATGGACGGCGGCACCATCACCGCCCCCCACTTCGCGTTCTACACCCCTGAAGGCAAGTTCGGCATCGAGAACGAGGGTGTCGCCCCCGACATCGAAGTCGATCTCGATCCCAAGGCCTGGCGCGAAGGCCGCGACATCCAGCTAGAGCGAGGCGTGAAAGAGGTCATGGACGCCCTGACGAAGAATCCCCCCACCAAGGTCAAGCGCCCTCCCTACCCGAACTACCACAAGTAGAAGACAGTCACTGTCAAGAAGGGGGCCGGCGAACCGGCCCCCTTCACTTTTTGATGATCGCTCCTTGGTTCGGATCGGCCATAGGCGCTTCCCAGACCTCGGCTCCGGACACCGCCTTCCCACCAACAGATATCCACTCACAAATCCTGCAAGCCGGTGATTGACCTTCCCCCCAAACTGAGGCACAATGATGGTTCGCGCCGAACCATGGCACGGGCCTATAGCTCAGTCGGTAGAGCAGCGGCCTTTTAAGCCGTTGGTCGCAGGTTCGAGTCCTGCTGGGCCCACCAGCTAGACCGCAGTTGAAAACATGGGGCTATCGTCTAGGGGTTAGGACACCGCCCTTTCACGGCGGCAACACGGGTTCGAATCCCGTTAGCCCTACCAAGCTAAGCACCTGAGAAATCAGGTGCTTTTCGTTTTTTGCGGCACCCACTTGGTGCCGCTTTTTTGCGACTCACACAAAACTCGCTCCGAAGTTCGTACATGGCTTGGCGAGGCAACGCGAGCACTGCCGCGGGTTCGCAAGGATTTCGTCCGCCATGGGGGTGCTCCCACCCCCAAACATGGGTCGTTTTGGATTCAAAGCCAGTGGTGGTGCGATTTCAGCTTCAATTCTGGGGCTTCATCCTCGCTCAGCGAAGGCATCTGCAACCGGCGGGGTTCGAATCCGGGAGAATGCTTGGAGTCGGAGCAAAGCCCCCTCACCCGCGCTAATGCTGGCCCGGAAGTGCCTTTCAGGCAGTGCGATGCTCATGAGCGCCGCCCCGAGCGCCAATCTCCCAACGAATCCAGGACCTCGCTGAAGGGGTAGCCTCATTGGGGACGACGCTCCGACGCGCTACGCAAATCGTTGCAACAACCCACAAGGCGTCTTTCAACCGGTTCCTCGGCAAACGATTGGGAGCGTTGCCAACAGGCAGGGATAGAGTTCACGCGCCCCAGGCCTCACCGGAAGAACGACCAGGCTTGGGTAGAGCAGAAGAACGGCGCCATTGTGCGCCGGATGATTGGTTACGGAAGGCTTCAGGGCGTGGAGGCCGCCAAGGCGTTGACCCGGCTGTATGCCGCCTTGCGGATGTTCGTGAACTTCAACCAACCGTCCTTCAAACTCGCCTCCAAGACCCGCGTGGGATCTCGAGTTTCGAAGCACTACCACACGCCTGCCACGCCATTCGAGCGCCTGATGACTCTGGGGTGTTACCGGAGGCGGTAAAGGGGCAGATGAGCACCATGGCGGCCAGCCTGGATCCACTTCGCCTTCTGGAAGAGATTCGGACCATTCAAGCTCACTTGGCCAAGATCAAGGCGGGTGAGAGCCCCAAATCCTGCCCCACCAGGATGCCAACCTGGGGCAGTTCCTCAGAAGCCTCGCCCTGGCCTGGAAGAGTGGCGAGATCCGGCCAACACATCGACCCCAGGAGATCCCAGAGCGGTACTGGCGGACACGGCAGGATCCGATTGAAGCCGCCTGGTCAGAGATATCCACGTGGCTGGAGGCGGAGCCAGACCGCAAAGCCAAGGACTTGTTCCAGAGAATGCAAGCCACGCACCCTGGCCAGTTCCCAGATGGGCAATTGCGGACGCTCCAGTGGAGGGTCAAGGAGTGGCGGAGTGCCGGAGCCGGGCGCCTTGTGTTCGGGGAGATCCAGGTCATCTGAGGTTCTCCCCTCGGGGGCGCTGCCCCCGAACCCCGGTGGTTTAACGCCTTGAGCCACCCCCGATGAAAAGCGAACAGGGCTGGGCGAACCCAGCTCCCCACCGTTCGGTGGCCCCAGGTTGGCGCTCGGGCCGGTCCCCAGCGAGTCTCCCTGTTCTGCGATCTCGACAAACACAGAATCCCAGGAAGCTCACTACCGACCTGCAGATCCGTGAAGAACCAAAGAAAGGGATTTCATCCGATTCCTGCTTGACCCGGATTCAACCCGATCCTAGAGTGAAACCGCTTTCTGAAACCGGTTGCAGCGTTGGCACCTTAGCGCCTTCGCTAATTGGCAACGGCCTGTTCACAGGTCTTCCGTAGGTCTGGCCCCGCGCGACTTGTGCATGCGGTGAGACCTCTTTCCGCGTGTCCTCCGCCCTGCGATGCCCACCTCGCTGTGCCCTTCGACGCGCAGCCCTCTTCCCTCTCCCACCCTCGGAGGTTCTGCATGAACTCCCTCACCCGTCCGGTCCAGTTCGGAGTGGCGCTGTTGTTTGCCACGGCGCTCCCAGCCATGGCCGAAGACTTATCGCCCTTCTCGCTGAAGCTGCGGGCCGGAAACGTATCCGGCAGCGTGACCAAGCAGTCCCTCGGACACCGCGTGAGCGGTTTCGGGCTGGAATATGCCCAGCCCTTTGGCACCGGGAAGTTCACGGCCGAGGTCGGCTTCGACTCCTTCAACGGCTACCGCCGGGAGACCACTCAGTTCGGACCCGCTTACTACGCCACGAACCAGAATCCCATCGCCCCGACGGGTGTCACGCGCACCTATACCCCCGCGGGCAGCAGTGTGGCCTACCCGCTCGTGATCCGCCCCGAGGACTCCCTCCAGGGCGAATCCATGGTGTTCCGCGGATTTGGGCTGCGGGTGGGCTATAGCGCCCCGATGCCCTTTGCGTGGGCCCAAGGCTGGGACTGGCAGGCGGGCATCACCCTCGATCGCCGCGAAACCCACCACGAGGTCTTCATGACCCTCGTGCCCGGCTACTACGATGCCAACCATGATTTCCAGAAGATCGCAGCGGAAGGCTACGGCGACCCCAGCTACTACGAGGGCGCGAATCACTCCGTGAACCTCTCCAAGGTGCTTCCAGGCGCCTACATCGGCCTGGGCCGTGACTTCTCAGGAATTTTCCGCGTGGAAATGAACGTGCGCAGCACGGGCTTCAACGACGTCAGCTACCGACCCTTCACCAACACCGGTGTGGCACCCCGCTACGACGAGAAGACCCGCTCGGGCTTCGTGGTCGAGCTCTGCCTCGGCGTGAAGATCTGACCCCCCTCGCCAAAGGAAGCCCACGATGCGATCCCTCTCCCGACTCTCCGCCCTCACCCTGGCGTTGGTCTCCTTCGCGCCCCTCCAGGCCCAGGACACCGTAGGTACTCTCGTCGGCACCGCCACCGACCTCAAGACCGGCCAACCTCTGCCCGGCGTCCGGATCATCCTTCGCTCACCCAAGCTGCTGCAGGACCGCACCACCGTGACGGGTGTGGACGGCGGCTACCGAGTTCCGCTGCTGCCCAACGGCGAATATGCCATCACCACGGTGAAGGATGGCTTTTCGGGGGGCACGACGCGCTGCTCGATCCAACCTGGCCTCGTCCTCCGCCAGAACCTCCGCCTGACGAAGATCGACACCCAGAATGTGGTGATCGAGGTATTCGCCAATGCCGCCAGTCAGGTCGACAAGACCCAGACGGAGACCCAGTCGGTCTTCACGCAGGAGAAGCTGGCGTCGCTCTCCACCTCCGACCTCCTCAAGGTCGCCGACATCGCTCCAGGCGTCTCCCTGGACAGCAACGACACCGGCACCGTGATGCACATCCGCGGTGGTAACGCCACGGGCGGCAAGTTCCTCGTCAACGGCATGCCCGCCGGGGAAGCCGGCTGGGGCAGCTTCCGTGGCGACCAGGTGATGGTCGCGGACATGGTGGAATCCGTCGCCGTGATCCAGTCGCCCCTCAATGCCCGCTACGGCAATACCGAAAGCGGCCTCGTGTCGTACGTGACCAGCCGGGGTTCGAACGACTACAAGGGGACCCTGCGCGCCCGCTACGACCGCTCCACCTTGGGCAGCACCGCCACCATGTCAAACCCGGATCGCCAGAACACGCGCTTCGGGGACAACTGGGATCCGCACCAGACCTTCCCTGCGGACGACGCCATCTGGCGCAACTACGAAGCGACGTTCAGTGGCCCGATCTGGCGCGACCACATCACCTTCGCCTGGGGCGGTCGATTCCAGCCCCGCAGCAGCAGCCAGAACTTCGTGCCCCGCTGGTGGACGGACTACAACCAGGGCCGCAACCTGGTGAGCCATGACTATGCGAATTCCACGGACGGCACGCTGTTCGTGACGCCAGGCGGGGCGCAGATCCGCCGCGCCGATCTCTGGGATCAGGGCAAGTTCTACGACACGAGTTCGAACTCGGAGTTCAACCAGTACGCCCTGTTCTTCCAGATCAACCAGGACCACAGCCTGGAATGGTCCTACTCCAAGGCCCTGGACTCCAGCACCGACCTCACGAACCGTGATTGGACAGCGTCTGCCAACCCTGGAAACTACGGCACGAAGGGCCTCCTGACGCGCATCTGGAACCTCGGCTACAAGGGCTCCTTCGGCAGCAGCGTGCTGGAGGCTCGCGTGGGACGCAACACGAACGTCTCCATGGTCCCCGAGTCGGACGGCACGCCCTACGTCCGCACGGGCACGAGCCGAACCTGGGAGAATGGCAACTACACCAATGGCAGCGGCGGCATCCCCGGAACCCAGCTCTACACCTGGGATCAGCTGCGCAACGGCGCTTCCGGCAATACCTGGTACCCCTACTCGAACCTCCTCCAGGCCCGGAAATACCAGGGCTGGACGCGGGACGAAGCCGTGATGGGTTCGCCCTACGATCAGAACGAGACCAAGTCCACGACGTCCTTCTACGTCAACTGGCAGACCTTCCTCAAGGATCACCAGATGGACATCGGCCTGAACTACGAGAAGACCGACTGGGACACCTCCGTGGGGGCGGCGCCCGTGCAGTTCTATACATCCGGAGGCCGCATCTCCAGGAACCTGGGCGCCTCGGACATCCTCTACCCCGGCGGCTACACCGGAGCGCAGCTCGATCCTTCGGGCTACGCCGGCAAGTGGGTCACCTGGGCCGCCCACGCGAACTACCTCAACCTCTGGCCGCAGGCGGATGACCCGGCCAACCTCCTGGCCTCGCGACCCTACGCCTACCAGTGGTTCGCCAGTCCCAGCATGCGCATGAACATGGGGCCGGACCAGGGCTCGTTCAACCAGCCCACCACCAGCCTCTATGTGAATGACCTGTGGAACATCAATGCCCACGTGTCCGTGATGGCTGGCCTGCGCTTCGACATGTTCAAGCTGAATGACTCCCGCGGAAAGGTGTTCGGCTACAACATGCTCACGCCCCGCTTCGAGGTGAAGTGGGATCCCGTCGGCGACCAGAAACGCCTGCTGAGTTTCTCCTTTGGCCGCTTCCACAACCGCATCCCGGCGGCCGTCTACCAGGCCTTTGTGCAGCGCCGCCGCCCCTACGTCGTCAACTATTCCTGGGATCCCACCGTGGACGGCCAGGCCTTCGACGTGAACAACCCAAATGCCCACCCGCTGCAGAACAACGGCTTCGCGTTGGTTGACACGGCCCAGCTCACCAACCCGAAGAATTACACCTATTTCCGATCGATGATGACGCCGGACGCGGCCAAGCTCGATCCGAACTTCAAGGCCGACTACAGCGACGAAATGACCCTTACGTTCCGCCGCGCCTACGAGAACGGCTCCAGCTGGCGGGCCACCCTGGTGCGTCGGGAGTGGAAGAACAACTACCAGTGGTTCGCCGATCCGAACGTCTACACCGCCACGAACCCCTACCTGCCGGGTGCCACGGCCCAGACCTTCGCCTCCGTGCTCAAGAGCGACCCCGGACTCTTCCACCGCTACTACGGCGCAGAGTTGGAGTGGAACTTCGTGCTCACGAAGAAGCTCACCTTCGGTGGCAACTTCGTCTACAGCCGCAATTTCATGAACCAGATGTATTGGTCTGCCCAGCAGAACATCCGCGTCGACAACATCGGCACGAACCACCGCGCCTGGGGCATCAACTGGTCCGATCTCTGGAAGCGATTCGGCTATGGCACCGAGGACATCACCCAGTCCGAACTGGCCGTCGACCAGATGACCAACTTCTGGTTCGCCTATGACCTGAACCGCGGCGACGTGAAATCCTCCGTCGTCCTGCGCGGCCGCTACGCCCGCGGTGGCACCTACACCCAGCGGGAGCAGCTCTTCCTGGATCCCTACTCTCCGGCGTACAAGGCCGGGCTCGGCAACGTCCCCTCCAACTACTGGACGGCCGACCAGGT
Organism: uncultured Solibacteraceae bacterium; assembly: GCA_964415525.1. Taxonomy (GTDB): domain Bacteria; phylum Acidobacteriota; class Holophagae; order Holophagales; family Holophagaceae; genus CAZPUI01. Next base: position 10,363 of record CAYQAS010000032.1, on the reverse strand, counting down.
TCTTGGTTCTTGGGGCAACTACATCTGGTACCCGCAGCGCGGCACGTCCATCGGCGGCTTCCAGTATCCCGACAACCTGGACCTGTACCTGAAGTACAACCTCGAGGTGCCCCTCGCCCGGAAGATGGCCTGGTGGGTGAGCATCGAGGTCGCCAACCCCTTCAACCAGGTCTACAGCCTCAACCAGGTGGGCGACACCGGTGCCACCTGGAACTCCGGCAACAACTACGTGGACGGCAGCCGTCCCAGGAACTACTACAGCCACAACGGCTACCAGATGACGCCCTGGGATATCCAGACCAAGGGCCCCTACTTCAGCGGCGGCACGCGCCGGTTCACGGTCGAAACCGGGCTCCGGTTCTAGGCCTGGAAGGAGATCGACATGACTCGACCGATGACTGCCATCACCGCCCTTGGCCTCGCCTGCGCCAGTTTCGCTCAGGCCGCCGAGGAACCCCGCAACCTCTATGTGAAGGGCGGCCTCGCCCTCAGCCAGGGCGACAGCCGGGACATGACCGGCAACGGTCGCGGCTACACCGTGGAGTTCGGCACCGTATTCGCCCCGACCCGCTGGGATGGGCTCCAGGCCCGCCTATATGCGGGCGTGATGAACCTCAAGGGCGACCCTGCCTTCCAGCCCTGGCTCCGTGTCGATGTGGGGAATGGACCGGAGACCATGGCCTACACGGCCTTCCAGGCCCTGCCGGATGCCACCCGACAGTCCGCCTCGGTGTTGGAGCAACGCTTCAGCTATGACCTGCGCAGCACCTTCGCCGGTCTGGACATCGTCTGGCCCTTCACCGTGGCAGATCGCGCCGTGAGCGTCTTCACGGGCCCTTCCCTGCACCAGTGGTTCGTCGACCGACTGAACCCCGCCCGCCCCGAGGCCGACCGCGAGTTTCGCGCCGGCTGGCGTCTCGGCGCCACCTGCCAAGTGGCCGAACAGACCCAGCTCGAACTGGCCTACGTCCAGTCGGAGTGGCGAAGCAAGGACACCACCAAGATGCCCTACGAGAAGGGGGCTAATCCGAGCCGTCCGGGCTATCTCTCGCTGACAGCCACGTACCGGTTCTGATCCGCCTGGGAATCGGGGCCGCATCCCCCCTTTTTTCCCGCGCGGTTGTCCATTGCGGTCCGAGCTCGGACTGCGCATGATGTAATCGGTTTCTGCAACCGGTTACATTCCTTCTAAGTTCCACCTGTGATTCACCGGCCGCACGCCCGCCCCTGGCTGCGCGCGGCCGGTCCCTTGCCTGGATGTCGCCCCATGGGCCTCTACGATTCCCTGAAAGAAGCCGCCTGTAACGCGAACCTCGAGCTTCGCGAGCACGGGCTGGTGATCCACACGTTCGGCAACGTCAGCGTGGTGGACCGCCACGCCGGTGTCTTCGCCATCAAACCCAGTGGCGTGCCCTACAGCCACCTCCGTCCCGATGAGATGGTCGTCCTGGACCTCGATGGCCGCATCGTGGAGGGCCGCATGCGCCCTTCCTCGGATACGGCTTCGCATGCGGTGCTCTATCGCGAGCTTCCCGAGGTCGTGAGCGTGGTCCACACCCATTCGCCCTATGCCGTGGCCTGGGCCCAGGCACAGCGGGCGATCCCGGTGCTGGGCACGACCCACGCCGACCAGTTCCCCGGCCCCATCCCCTGCACACCGCTCCTGGAGGACGCATTCATCCGCGGCGACTACGAGGAGGAGACCGGCAAGCTCATCTGCCGCACGCTTCGCACGCTGGAAGGGCCGCGCCCCGAGATGATCCTCGTCGCCGGTCACGGCCCTTTCACCTGGGGCTGCAGCCCCACCCAGGCCGTGCTTAACAGCCTGCTGCTCGAAGAAGTCGCCCGGATGGCCCTCCTCACGTTCCAGATCAACGCAGAGGCCCTGTCCCTGAAGGCCACCCTCATCCAGAAGCATTTCGAACGCAAGCACGGTCCCAAGGCCACCTACGGCCAGCCCGGCGCTGCCCAGGAGCTTGCATGACGCGCACCTACGCCATCGGTCTCGACTTCGGTACGAACAGCTGCCGCGCCCTGCTCGTGGACCTCGTAGACGGCCAGGAAGTGGCCACAGAGGTCTTCCCCTATCCCAGCGGCGAACTGGGCATCCTCACGGATCCCAGCGACCCGAACCTGGCCCGCCAGCATCCCGGCGACTACCTGCTCGGCATCGAGCGGACGGTGAAGGGCGTCTTGGCCAGAGCCCGCGCCACCCGCCCTGACTTTGACCCCGCCCAGGTGGTCGGCCTCGGCATCGACACCACGGGCAGCAGTCCGCTCCCCCTGGATGCGGAAGGCACGCCCCTCGGCCTGCTCCCAGCGTTCAAGGACAACCTCCACGCCCAGGTGTGGCTGTGGAAGGACCATACGGCCCACGCGGAGGCCGCGGAGATCACGGCGAAAGCCGCACGCATCCGCCCCGACTACCTTGCGAAGATCGGCGGCACCTACAGCTCCGAGTGGTTCTGGAGCAAGCTCCTGCGCTGCCGACGCGTGGCGCCGGAGGTCTTCAAGGCGGCCCACACCTGGGTCGAATACTGCGATTGGCTCCCTGCGGTGCTGACGGGCACGGATCATCCCGAACGCCTGCAGCGGGGCATCTGCGCCGCCGGGCACAAGGCGATGTTCCACCCGGACTGGGGCGGCCTGCCGGATTCGGATTTCCTGAAGGCCCTGGACCCCGCCCTGGCGGCGCTCCGCCCGCGGCTCTTCGAACACACCGTCACCTCTGAACACCGCGTGGGCGGCCTCACGGAGGTCTGGGCAACGCGCCTGGGGCTCCAACCCGGCACGGCGGTCGCCGCGGGCGCTTTCGACGCCCACATGGGCGCGGTGGGCGCGGGCATCGAGGAAGGCACGCTCGTAAAGATCCTGGGCACGTCCACCTGCGACATCATGGTCTGGCCCAATGACCGCCCGCTGGCCGACATCCCGGGGGTCTGTGGGATCGTGGACGGCTCCGTGATGGCCGGGCACTACGGCATCGAGGCGGGGCAGTCCGCCGTCGGCGACATCTTCCTCTGGTTCGTGAACAACCTGGTGCCCGACACCCTCGGCCTCACCTCCGACGAGAAGTTCCAGAACCTGGCGGCCCAGGCGGCTATGCAGAAACCGGGCGCCCATGGCCTCCTGGCCCTGGACTGGAACAACGGCAACCGCACGATCCTGGTGGATGTGAGGCTCACGGGGCTGCTCCTCGGGCAGACGCTGCACACCCAACCCTTCGAGATCTACCGTGCGCTCATCGAGTCCACCGCCTTCGGCGCCCTGGCCATCATCGAGCGCATTGAAGCCTATGACGTCCCGGTGGCGCGTATCACCGCCTGTGGGGGTCTCGCAGCCAAGAACACCCTGCTCATGCAGATCTATGCGGATGTCACGGGGCGCCCGATCTCCGTGACCCAAAGCGACCAGACCCCGGCCCTCGGCGCCGCCCTCTTCGGCGCCCTCGCGGGCGGCGCGTTTGAAACCCTCGCCCAGGCCCAGACAACCCTCTGCGGCCTGCGTACCACCTACACCCCGAACCCCGAGGCCCACGCGGCCTACCGCGAGCTCTACCGGCTCTACCGGCAGCTCCACGACGGATTCGGCACGTCCACCTGGAGCGGCAGCATGGCCAACGTGATGAAGGACCTGCTGACCCTCCGCGACCGTCAACGCCCCGCCCAGGAGCAGGCATGATCGATCTCAAGCAGCACGACATCTGGTTCGTCACCGGCAGCCAGCATCTTTACGGCCCCAAGACCCTCGAACAGGTGGGGACCAATTCACGCGAGATCGCCCGGGCGCTCGATGGGGCGCTGCCAGCCCGCGTGGTCTCCAAGGGCGTGATGAAAACGCCGGAGGAGATCACGGAGCTCTGCCAGCAGGCCAGCGCCGATCCCACCTGCGCGGGCGTCGTCTTCTGGTGTCACACCTTTTCCCCAGCGCGCATGTGGATCCGGGGGCTGAAGTGCCTCACCAAGCCCTTCGCCCACCTCCACACCCAGCACAACCGCGACATCCCGTGGTCCGAGATCGACATGGACTTCATGAACCTGAACCAGGCCGCCCACGGCGACCGCGAGTTCGGCTTCATCTGCTCCCGCCTGCGCCTGGAGCGCAAGGTGGTGGTGGGTCACTGGCAGGAGCCCCAGGTCCATGACGACCTGGGCGTGTGGGCCCGTGCGGCCTGCGCCTGGGCCGATGCCCAGGGTGGGAAGGTGGCCCGATTCGGCGACAACATGCGCCAGGTGGCGGTCACCGAAGGCGACAAGGTGGAAGCCCAGATCCGTCTGGGCTACGCCGTGAACGGCTATGGTGTGGGCGATCTCGTGGCCTGCATGCGGGATCTGCCGGAATCGGACGTGACGGCCCTCCTGGAGGCCTACGACGCCACCTACCTGATGGACGAGGCCCTGCGCCCCGGCGGAGCCCTGCGCACCACCTTGGCGGATCAGGCCCGCATCGAGGCGGCCCTGCGCGCCTTCCTGAAGGCGGGGGACTTCAAGGCGTTCACGACCACCTTCGAGGATCTGCACGGCCTACCGCAGCTCCCCGGCCTCGCCGTGCAGCGCCTGATGGCGGACGGTTACGGCTTCGGCGCGGAGGGCGACTGGAAGACCGCGGCCCTCGTGCGCGCCGTCAAGGTCATGGCCAGCGGCCTGCCCGGCGGCACCTCCTTCATGGAGGACTACACCTACCACCTGGATCCAGAAGGCGAGCGCGTGCTCGGCGCCCACATGCTGGAGGTCTGCCCGAGCATCGCCGACACCGTCTGCCCGCGCCTCGAGATCCATCCCCTGGGCATCGGCGGGAAGGCGGATCCTGCTCGCCTCGTGTTCAACACGCCCGCCGGCCCGGCCCTCAACGCTTCGCTCATCGACCTTGGCAACCGTTTCCGGTTGATCGTGAACGAGGTGGATGTGGTGAAGCCCGAACACGCCCTGCCCAAGCTGCCCGTGGCCCAGGCGCTCTGGAAGCCGCGTCCGGATCTGCGTACCGGTGCCGCCGCCTGGATCCACGCGGGTGGCGCCCACCACACGGCCTTCACGCAGGCGGTGGATGTTCGCCATCTGGAAGACTTCTGCGCCATCGCTGGCATCGAGTGCCTGGTCATCGACCAGGACACCCGCATCCGGTCCTTCCGAAATGCAATCCGCTGGAATGAAGCGGCCTACTGCTGACCCCGAGTCACGGGAACATATCTCCCGAGGAGCATTCCAATGTCACTACCAATCGGGCTCGTGGGTTCATCGCTCCAGTCGCTGGACTGGGCGGTCATCGCAGCCTATTTCCTCGTCCTGCTGGCCATCACCTGGTGGGTGATCCGCAAGAGCAAGAACACTGCCGATGACTACTTCCTCGCCGGACGCAATCTGGAGTGGTGGATCGTCGGCGCCTCCATCTTTGCGTCCAACATCGGCTCGGAGCACGTCGTCGGCTTGGCCGGATCCGGCGCCACGGACGGCGTCGCGATGGCCCACTACGAACTCCACGCCTGGTGCCTGCTGGTGCTGGCCTGGGTGCTGGTGCCGTTCTACATGCGCAGCCGGGTCTACACCATGCCGGAGTTCCTGGAGAAGCGCTTCAGCCCCGCCTCCCGCTGGACGCTGTCCATCGTCTCCCTGGTCCTCTACATCCTGTCCAAGGTGGCCGTGGGCATCTTCGCCGGAGGCGTCGTCTTCGGCTTCCTGCTGCCCGAAGTGCAGCTGAACCTCGGATTCATGGTGCTCGACAGCTTCTGGGTCGGCTGCCTGGCCCTGCTCCTGCTCACCGGCCTCTACACCGCCCTCGGCGGGATGCGGGCCGTGGCCTATACGGAAACCATTCAGGTGGTCGTCCTCATTGTGGGCTGCCTGCTGGTCACCATCCTCGGTCTCCAGAAGCTGGGCGGCTGGGGCGCCCTCAAGACCGCCCTGCCCGCGGACATGTTCAACCTCTGGAAGCCGCTGGTACCGGCAGGCGTCCAGGCCACCTGGGCCCCGGTGAAGGAAACCGGCCGCATGGCCTGGTATTTCAACGGCCACTACCCCTGGCTTGGCATGCTCTTCTGCGCGCCGGTCATCGGCCTCTGGTACTGGTGCACCTGCCAGTACATCGTGCAGCGCACCCTGGGCGCGAAGAATGAGCAGCACGCCCGCCGCGGCTCCATTTTCGCCGGCCTGCTGAAGCTCCTGCCGGTCTTCATCTTCATCATCCCCGGCATGATCTGCTTCGCCCTGGCCAAGGGCGGGAATGTGGCCGGCCTCAAGGGCATGGTGGATGCCGCGGGCGCGCCCGTGCGCGACCAGCTCCAATATGCGTTCCCCTCCATGGTGGCCCACGTGCTGCCGGTCGGTGTGCGCGGCCTGGTGGTGGCGGGCCTCATTGCCGCCCTGATGAGTTCCCTGGCGGGCGTCTTCAACGCCTGTTCCACCCTCTTCACCATCGACCTCTACCAGAAGATGAAACCCCAGGCCTCCCAGGCCCAGCTCGTCTGGATGGGCCGCATGGCCACTGGTGTCATGGTGGTCATCGGCATCCTCTGGATCCCCGTCATCAAGGGCTCCCACGGCCTCTACGACTACCTCCAGAGCGTCCAGGGCTACCTGGCACCGCCGATCTTCGTGGTGTTCTTCCTGGGCATCTTCTGGAAGCGCCTGAACGCCCAGGGCTGCTTGGCGGCGCTGGTGTCCGGCTTCATCCTCGGCCTGTTCCGCTTGGCTGTGGACACCCCCGCCTCCCTGATCAAGGGATTCAGCTACACGCCGGGGTCCGCGTTGTGGGTCATCAACAACATCTATTTCCAGTACTTCAGCATCCTGATTCTCATGGTCAGCGCCATCGCCATGGTGGTGGTCAGCTACATGACCGCCGAGCCGGACGCCCAGCAGATCGAGGGCCTCACTTTCAGCACCGTCACCGGAGCCCAGCGCGCCGAGAGCCGTGCGTCCTGGAACAACCGCGATGTCATGGCCTCGGTCCTCGTCGTCGTGCTGATTCTGGCGGCCTACCTCTACTTCGTCGGCTGACGCAGGTCCGCGCGACCCGACGGGCACCCCCCGCTCACCTGGATCCAGGGAGTGGAGGTTGCCCGTTTCCCTTCTGCTCTGAGGCCTTCGCCGGAGGCCTGCATCGCCCTTGCCCATCGGTGTCCCATGTCTCAGAAAACCCATGCCCTCCTTCTGCTCCCCGGTCTGGTTTGGACCCTTGCCGCTGCGGGATCTCCGGCGCCTGCTCCCCCCGAAAGGACGTCCATCGAAACCCACGTCGGCGGCACCAACCTCCGGGTGGAAGTGGTGGCAGAAGGCATCCTGCGGGTGGTGGCCACGCCCGCAGGCAAGGCCCCGGTGGCGCCCCCCTCCTGGTCGGTACTTCCCCAGATGCAATCCTCCACGGGGAAAACCCGCCGAGGGGTCGGCTCCTGGGAACTCGCCACGAAGGGCCTGCGGGTGAAGTTGGAGGAAGGTTCCGGCACCCTGACATTCCGGGACAACCGGGGGCGACTCCTCTGCGAGGATCGGGCCCGCACCTTCGAGGCGTCCCACATCCAGACCACCTTCCGGCTCCCGAAGGGCGCGCCGCTCTTTGGCCTCGGCCAGCAGGAGGACGGCATCCTGGATCGGCGCGGCCAGAAAGTGCGCCTGCTGCAGAGCAACAAACGGGTCGCCATCCCCTTTCTCGCCAGTCCTGGCACGTCGCAGGAGCGGGCGGCGTGGGGACTGCTCTGGGACAACGCCAGCCACACCGAGTTCGAGGATGGACCGGACGGCATGAAGCTGTGGAGCGATGTGGGGGAGGCGGTCGTCTACTACGTCCTGGCGGCCCCGAACCTGGACGGCGTGCTGGGGCGCCTTCGCACCCTCACCGGCGAAGTGCCGCTCCTGCCCAAGTGGGCCTATGGCCTCTGGCAGTCCAAGGAGCGCTACGAGACCCAGGCCGAGCTGGTGGGCATCGCCGAGGAATTCCGCCGCAGGAAGCTGCCGCTGGATGTGGTCGTCCAGGACTGGCGCTACTGGGGGCGGCATGGCTGGAATGCCATGCGCTTTGACGATGCGATCTTTCCCGACCCCAAGGGCATGGTGGACCGTCTCCACGCCCTGAACACCAAGGTGCTCATCTCGATCTGGCCCAACATGGAGACGAGCACGGCCGTGGCGAAGGACCTCGCCGCCCAGGGAGCCCTGTTTACGCCCGCAGGCACCACGGACGAGGGCGGCACGTTGGGGGTCTACGACGCGTTCAGCGAAAAGGGGCGGCAGACCTACTGGAAGCACCTTCAGCAGGGCATCCTCTCCACGGGTGTGGATGGCCTCTGGAAGGACGCCACGGAACCGGAGTTCCGCTCCTGGACCGACGATAGCCTGGGACAGAAAAGCTATGTCTCGGAGGTGCCGCCCACCGCTGCGGGGCCCTGGCTGGCGCACCTCAATGCCTATCCGCTGGTGGACGTGGAAGGCCTCGTCCGCAACTGGCGCGCCGCCGACCCCGACGTGCGGCCGGTGATCCTCACCCGCAGCGCCTTCCTGGGCCAGGGGCGCACCGGCAGCGTGCTCTGGAGCGGCGACATCCCGTCCAGCTTCGCCAGCCTGAAGCGACAGCTCGCCAATGGGCTCAACGCGTCCATGTCCGGCCTGCCCTACTGGAATACGGACATCGGGGGATTCTTCCCGGCCTGGTTCGGCGGGGAATATCCGAAAGGCGTCAAGGATCCGGCCTATCGCGAGCTCTACGTGCGCTGGTTCCAGGTGGGCGCCTTCCACCCGCTGTTCCGCGCCCATGGCACCACGACCCCGCGGGAGGTCTGGCGCTTCGGCGAGCCGGGCAGCGCCGAGTACGACGCCCAGGTGCGGATGCTGAAGCTGCGCTACCGCCTGCTGCCGTACCTCTACGCCACGGGGGCCGAATTGCGCCACGGCGCGGGCAGCATCCTGCGCCCCCTGGGCATGGACTTTCCGGATGCGACGGCGGTTCAAGACCAGTTCCTCTGCGGCCGCAGCCTGATGGTGAGCCCCGTGTTGGAGCACCAGAAGGTGCTGGAGGCCCGCCAGGGCGCCATCCTCGACAGCGCGACGGTCACGGATCCCGAGGGGCGCCCAGGGCTTCGCGCCAGTTTCTTCATGGGACAGGAACTGTCCGGAACGCCGGTCCAGGTGATTCACGTCCCCCGCGCCGAGTTCAACTGGAACCTGAAACCGCCCGTGGGGGAAACCGGTGGCACCTTCTCCTTCCGCCTCGAAGGCAGCCTGAAGCCCCAGACCGCACCACAGGTGTTCACCCTGGGGGGGATGGGCGCGTTCCGCGCCTGGGTCGACGGCCGGTCCGTGGTGGAGGACAGTCGCCGGGGTTCCTTCCGCTTGCACCGTGTGCCCTTGGACCTCGCCCAGGGCGCAGCCCTTCGGATCGACTTTACCGGTGGGGACTCCTCCCACCTGGTGGCCGGTCTGGAGGCGGCATCCACGGCGAATGCCCCACGTTCCGGCCGCGAGGTGGTGCTGCCCAAGGGCGGCTGGGTCGATTTCTGGACCGGCGAGGCGCTGCAGGGTGCGCCCCGCGTGTGGAAGGAGGCTGATCTCACGACCGTGCCCCTCCATGTGAGGGCGGGCAGCATCCTGCCCCTGGGCCCGGTGCGCCAGTATGCCCAGGAAAAGGCTGAAGATCCCTTGGAGCTGCGCATCTACGCCGGCGCCGATGGCCACTTCGACTTGTATAAGGACGACGGCCTGACCCGGGCCTACGAGCGAGGGGCCTTCACCCACATTCCCTTCCACTGGGACGACCGGGAGCACGTCCTGCGCATTGGCCCGCGTCAGGGGGCCTTCCTCGGCATGCTCACGCGGAGGACCCTGCGCATCGTGCGCGTCCGCCCAGGCCACGGCGTGGGCGCGGGCGTCACCGAAGCGGCCGACTGGGTGGTCCCCTACACCGGCAAGGCCCTGGTGGTGCCCCTGCCACTCGAGCCAGATCGAGGGTCCTTGGATGAAAGTGCCCAATAGGTTGTTCACCCGAATCGGACTGAACCTAAAGCACTCAAGGACCCGCCCGTATCGACCGCGCACCAACGGCAAAGCCGAGCGACTGATCCAGACCGTCCTTCGGGATTGGCCCCTGGCGTCCCCTGGCTTTCATCAGAGCAGCGAAACCGTGCGCATTCACTGCCACGACCAAGGAGCCTGCTTTCAGGCCGCTCCGCTACATGAAAGGCCCTTCGCGCTTCCGGGATGCTCGTCCCCCGCCGCGGAGCGGCTTCGTTCATCGCGTTGGAACACGATCAACCGCAACGCCATGACACACCATCGTCAAGACTTGAGGCCGCTCGCATTATCCGCGCCGGTGGTTCCAGGCCTGGTATGAATTCACCCCCCTGCCTCAGTGCAGGCCATAGGCCGCCCTCCTCATATTC
>CAYQAS010000031.1:0-40771 GCA_964415525.1 uncultured Solibacteraceae bacterium | reverse complement strand
TGTCCTCGGGATCGCCGGAGAGTGCCACCCAGCGGAAGGGGCCCTTGCCTTCGCAGAAGAGCGGGCGGATGTAGGCGGGGACGAAACCGGGGAAGGCGAAGGCGTTTTCCACGCCGTTGTCCTTGGCCACCTGGCGGATGTTGTTGCCGTAGTCCACGACGGCGCAGCCCATGGTCTGGAAATCAAGCATGGCCTGGACGTGCACGGCGCAGGACTTGCCCGCGGCGGCCTTCAGCTCGGCGTGCTTCGTCTCGTCCTTCTGGGCCTCGAGCCACTGTTCCACGGTCCAGCCCATGGGCAGGTAGCCGTTGATGAGGTCGTGGGCGGAGGTCTGGTCGGTCACGATGTCGGGCTTGATCTCGCCCGCCTTTGCGCGCTTCACCAGCTCAGGAAGCACCTCGGCGGCATTGCCCAGCAGTGCGATGGAGATGGCCTCCTTGGCTGCTGTGTGCTGCTTGATGAGTTCGATGGCGTGATCGAGGTCCCGGGCCTGCTTGTCGACGTATCGGGTGCGCAGGCGGAAGTCGATGGAGGTCTGCTTGCACTCGATATTGAGGCTCACGGCACCGGCGAAGGTGGCCGCCAGGGGCTGGGCGCCGCCCATACCGCCGAGGCCCGCGGTGAGGATCCACTTGCCGCCGAGGTCGCCGCCGAAGTGCTGGCGACCGGCTTCCGCAAACGTCTCGTACGTGCCCTGCACGATGCCCTGGGTGCCGATGTAGATCCAGCTTCCCGCGGTCATCTGGCCATACATGAAGAGGCCCTTGCGATCGAGCTCGTGGAAGTGCTCCCAGTGCGCCCACTTCGGCACCAGGTTGGAGTTCGCCAGCAGCACCCGGGGGCTGTCCGGCGTGCTCTTCCAGATCCCCACGGGCTTGCCGGACTGGATCAGGAGGGTCTGGTCCGCTTCCAGGTTCTTGAGGCTCTCGAGGATCTGGTCGTAGCACTCCCAGTTCCGCGCGGCGCGACCGATGCCGCCGTAGACCACGAGGCTCTTGGGGTTCTCGGCCACCTCGGGATCCAGGTTGTTCTGGATCATGCGGTAGGCGGCCTCCGCCAGCCAGTTCTTGCACGTGAGCTGGGAGCCGCGGGGGGCGCGGACGACGCGGTCGGCGTATCGGGGATCGGACATGGGGGCCTCCGGACAATCTGTCTGTACCTGTATATACAGGTTTCGTCCGGCTCGCAAGTGGGATGCGTCGGCATCGGACGAAACTAGGGTCCGATCGGCGAGGCTGTTGACTTTCCTGAGAACGGGTGCGGTGCGGCGGGCGCTGGGGCTCTGACGCTTCGCTACCATGGCGGGATGGACCTTCTTCTTTCGGCTTTCCCTCCCGAACTCGGCCCCTGGCTGAAGGCACCGCCTGATGGCTGGATCGCCGCCTGCACGGGGGTGGGGCCCCTCGCGGCGGCGGCGGAAACGGCCCGTCTGATCGTGGCCCATCGCCCCGAACGCGTGCTCTTCGTGGGGACTTGTGGGACTTACGATGAGGCACCGGCTGTCGGTTCCGTCGTCTCCGCCGCCCGGGTGGTGGATGTGACGCTGGCGGAGGTGAGGAATGAGGCCTACCGGCCCGGCATCCAGGTCTCCGCCTGGAGTGCGGGTCTGCAACTGCCGTTCCCACCCGTGGGCGTGGTCGCCACACCTGCCATCACCTGCACGGAAGCAGGCGCCATGGATCTCTTGGCCTGCGGGCAGGTGGAGCACCTGGAACTTGGCGGGATCGCCGCCGCCTGTGCCTTGGCGAAGGTTCCCTTCGGTGCGGTGCTTGGGGTGGCCAACCGCGTGGGGCCGAATGCTCAATCGGAGTGGCAAATCCACCACCGGTTGGTAAGCGAATCCCTTCGGGCCGCGCTCCTTCCGGTCATGGCTGGCGGGGGGTGGTGATGCTGAAGCTCGACACGCATGTGGACACGCTGGAGCGCATGCTCCTGGAGGGCTTCGACCCGGCGGAGCGGCATCCCGAAGGCGTCGGTGACCTTGATCTGCCGCGCATGGCCGATGGCGAACTGAACGGCGCCTGCCTCGCCGCCTTCATCCCCCAGGGTCCTCTAACGGAAGCAGGCGTGGCGGAGGCCTGGACCCGTGCCACCGCCATGCTGGACCTGCTGGATGACCTCGCCGCCCGGGTACCGGAACAGGCCGCCAAGGCGGTGACGCCGGACGAGGTCCATCAAGCCGTGGCCTCGGGTCGCCTCGCCCTGATCCCTGCGCTTGAGAACGGCTTCGCCCTCGGGCAGGAGGTGGAGCGGGTGGAGGCCTTGGCGAAGCGCGGTGTGGCATACATCACGCTCACCTACCAGGGACCGAGCTTCTTGGGGGGCGCCTGGACCGATCCCGAGGGCGGTCTCACCAGCCTCGGAGAGCGGATGCTGGCACGCATGAACGAGCTGGGTGTGATGGCGGACCTCTCCCATGCCGGGCGTCGGATGACCTACGAAGTGCTGGAGGCCAGCCGTGGCCCGGTGATCGCCAGCCACAGCAGCTGTCGGGCGCTCTGCGACCACGCTCGCAACCTCACGGACGACCAGATGCGCGCCATCGCCCGCAAAGGTGGCGTGGTGCAGCTGACCGCCGTGGGCTACTTCCTGCGGGAAGGCTGTGTGGCCGCCACCCTAGACGATTTCGCCGCGCACTTGCGCCACGCCGCCGATGTGGTGGGCATCGATCACGTGGGCATCGGAACGGATTTCGACGGTGGGACGAAGCTTCTGGACTGCCCGGATGTGGCGAGCCTGGGGCGGCTGGATGCGGCCCTGGTTCGCGTGGGCTTCACGGAGCCCGACCTGGAGCGGATCTGGGGTGCCAACTTCCTGCGGGTGTGGGAGGCGGCGCGCCGGGGTTGATCGATCCAGCGGATGCACCATCCTGGTTTCACAGCATCCAAGCCCCTGGAGGTCCCCATGCTGCAAGGCTCCCCGGTCCTGGCATCCCTGGCGTACGCCGGAGGTGCCGCTGCGGCGACAGCGCTGGGGGCTGGGCTGGCGTCCGTAGGGCGGATGCGGCAGGGACGCCTGTTCGATGCACTCCTGGCGGGTTCTGCGGGCATCCTCATGGGCCTCTCGGTCTTCAGCTTGGTGCTGCCCGCGGGGCAGCTTCTCGTGACGCGCCTGGGGGATCTCGGGCTGGTGGGCACGCTGCTTGGCGGCCTCGTGCTCGGCGCCCTGGGGCTCGTCGCCATGCGCCGCGGGGCGGCCCTGGTGCCCGCGAATGCCGGGCCCTGGCTGGTGCTGCTGGGACTGGTGCTCCATGACATTCCGGAAGGGTTCGCCATCGGCACCGCCGTCGTGGCGCCCCATGTGAAGTTCGCGCTGCCGGTGGCCGCGGGCATCGGGCTGCAGAACCTGCTGGATGGCGCCACGGCGGTGGTGGCGGCCCGCGCGTTCGGTTGGTCGGCACCCCGCGCGGCCCTGCTGGTGGCGCTGGCCGGGCTCGCGGAAGTGGGGGCGAGCCTCCTGGCCACCGCCGGAAGCCTTGCCGTCCCGGCGCTCCTGCCCCTCATCCTGCTGGGCACCGCGGGCGCCATGATCGAGCTGGTGCGCAGCGAGATCGTGCCGACCCTCCGCAACCACGCACGTCTGCCCTGGATGCCGCTGCTGGCCACCGGGGTCGTGCTCATTCCCCTGGCCTGGCTGCTGCTGCGCTGATCAGGGAGCGTTTCCGAGCACCTTCCAGCCTTCGGGTACCGCCATCACCCGTGCGCCGGAGGTGGCGCCGCTCACGGCGATGGTGCAGCCCACGGCCTTCAGGCGTTGGCGCACGGCCTCATGGGGAAAACCGAAGGCGTTGTCTCGTCCTGCGGTCACCAGGGCGAATCCGGGGCGCAGGGCCTGGATCCAGGCCTCGCTGCTGGCACCGGCGGCACCGTGGTGGCCGGGCTTGAGCAGGCGCAGCGGGTTGCCTCCACCGGGATCCCCCAGGTCCAGCAGATCCTGTTCCTGCAGGGCCAAGGCATCGCCCATGAGCCAGAGTTCTCGGTTGCGCCAGCGCACCCGGGTGACGGCGCTGGTGCCGTTCGGATCCCCCAGATCGAACGGTTTGGGTGGCCAGCGCACGTCGCAGGCGATCCCGCCGAGGTTCCAGTGGTCGCCGCGCAAGACGGTCCAGGCCTCGGCGCGCAGGGGCTCCGGCGCGAAGGGCCCCCAGAGGTCGGTCTCGCGGGTCACGGAGGTCCGGCGCTGGGTGGCCAGGGGCCAGAGCCGGGCGAGGGTGGCCCAGCCGCCCACATGGTCGCCGTGGGGATGGGTGAGCAGGAGGTGCACGGGTTCCCGCACCCCGCGGCGGCTCAGCACCCGGGCGATGCGTCGGGCCGCCCAGGGCGTGCCGCCGGTATCCACCAGCAGCGCATCGGATCCCGGCGCCCGCAGCAGCAGGGCATCTCCCTGGCCGATGTCGATAGCCTCCAGGGTGAGGGTGTCCACGGGGCGCCCCAGCCCTCGGAACGCCAACAGGAGCGCCGAGGTCGTCACCAGGGCCACCGCCAGGGCCCGGGTGCGGTATTGGCGCCCGTGGGCGTGGGCTAGCGCCATCCATCCGAGGGCCAGGGTGACGAAGGGGGCCGTCCAGGCGGTGGCGATGGGCTGGATGCGCGCGAACCAGGGTAGGAGGCTCCCGCCGGTCCAGGCCAGCAGGGCGCCCGTGGCACCGACCAGTCCTGGCAGGGGCAACACGGTGAGCCCAAGGCAGATCGGCGTGAGCACCGCCACCAGGGGCAGCACGAGGACATTGGCCACCACGCCCCAGAGGGGGACGCCGCCGTGAAAGAGGGCCAGGAGGGGCAGGGTGGTGAGCCAGGGCGCCAGGAGCCGGGCCGCGGGAAGCGCCCATCGCCCCAGTAGGGGAGCGGCGAGGCCCGCGAGGGGCTCCGCCACCCAGATCACGCCGAGCAGGGCGGACCAGGCCAGTAGGAAGCCCGGATCGGCGCCTGCGGCTGGGTACACCAGCAGCCAGAGCAGGAGCGCCAAGTGCAGGGTCAATACCGGTGGCAGGGCCCAGCCCCGGCTGCGAGAGAAGGCCCAGGCGGCGCCCATGAAGAGGCCGCGCCAGACCGGTGCGCTGAAGCCCACGACGCAGGCGTACAGCAGACCCAGCCCCACCGAGACGAGACCGGCGCCTCGACGCATCAGGCGGCGCGCCAGGGCCTCCGCCACGGCGATCATCAACGTGATCTGGAGGCCCGACACCACCAGGACATGGATGGTGCCGCTCTCCGTGAAGGCGGAATAACTCTCCGGCTGAGCCGGGGAAATGCCCAGAGTGAGGGCGCCCCAGAGATCCCGCGCCAGGGGCGTGAGCTGGAGTTCTGCCACCCGGTGGTGCAGGAAGGTACGGAGGCGCAGCAGGAGGTTTGGGTGGGCCGGACCCATCGCCTCGAACTGCGCGGCGCTGTGCAGCCGGAGGCGTCGCGTCTGACCCAGGGCGCGGGCACGCCACAGTGGGCGCTCCCCCAGAAACGCGGGGCCGGATTCCACTGGCTGAAGTTCGCCTTGCACCGCGATGGGCGTGCCGGGAGCAGGCGGTGGAAGGCCATCCACGGGCAGGCTCACCGGCAGGTCTAACCCCGCCAGGGTCGCGGGAGCGGACACCTTCAGGGCACTCACGCGGCTCTGGGGGCGCGTCTGCCATGGTGCATCGATGGTGCCTTCCAGTCGGACGAGGCCCGTGGGGAGCGCCCGCTCCAGCCGGGCGGCGCGCCCCAGGCCGAGCAGGGTGAGCCAGCCGAGCAGGGCGGCGAAGGGCAGGGGCCAGGTGCGGCGCCATCGAAGCAGGGGCAGCAGCAGCATGAGGCCGAGCCAACCCAGGAGCCGGATACGGAGGCTCAGTCCGCCATTCCAGGTTTCGGGCAGCAACCAGGGCAGACCCGCCGCCAGTGCCAAACCCCATGCGGCGGGCCATGCGCCCGCTCCGGCTACCCTTCGCCACAACCCTTCTCTGGAGATCATGGGGCTGATTCTATGCGTGAATCATTCCGGCTGGCGATGGGTTTGAGTTCAACTCGCGTTCGCCTCCAGAGCCTGCGGGTACGATCCCAGCACCCGGACTTCCGCTCCCAAGGCCTGTAATCCGCGCAGGGTGCTGTCGGCGGCGGGATCGTTGGGGTGCCCGGCGAAATCCAGGAAGAAGGCATTCGGGAGGCGCGAATCGGCGGTGAGCATGCTTTCGACACGCAGCAGGTTGAGCTTGGCGCGGCTGAATGGCTGCAGGAGATCGCAGAGCAGGCCCGGGCGATCCTCCGCCTGGATGAGAAGCGAGGTGCGATCGTTTCCGCTGGAGGGCGGCGTCGTGCGGCCTAGCACGAGAAAGCGCATGGTGCGGCGGTGGCCGTCCTGGATGCCTTCCCGGGCGACCCTGAGGCCGAAGAGCTCCGCGGCCATGGCGGTGGCGATGGCGGCCCCTTCGGGGTCTTCCTTGGCGAGTCGGGCGGCCTCGGCGGTGCTGCCGACCTCGTGGCGGGCCACGGCGCCCAGGTTGGTGCCGATCCAGCGGCGGCAGTGGGCGAAGGCCTGGGGGTGGCTGTAGATGCGGGTTACAGCCTCCAGTTCGACGCCGGGTGGCAGTAGCAGGCAGTAGGCCGTGGGCAGCAGGATCTCCCCGGTGATCTTCGCTTCCCGCTCCAGGAAGGCATCCAGGGTGTCGTCGTCGCTGCCCTCCGTCGTGTGTTCCGCGGGGACGACGCCAAGATCGGCGTGTCCCTTCTCCACCGCCTGGAAGATGCCCTCGATGCTGGGCATGGCCAGGGTGCGGGCCCCGAGACCGAAACGCTGGCGGGCGGCCTGATGACAGACGGTGCCTTCGGGCCCAAGGAAGGCGACCCGCAGGGGCTGCTCCAGGCTCAGGCAGGCGCTCATGACTTCCTGGAAGACGGCGCGGATGCCCTCGGAGGGGAAGGGGCCTGGGTTGGCGGCCACCAGTCGGGCGAGCACGGACTGTTCGCGCACCGGGGCATAGGCGTGGGGAATGCCATGGGAGGCCTTGAGGTGGCCCACCTCCCGGGCGACCGCCGCCCGTTGGTTGAGCAGATCCAGCAGGGTGTCGTCCAGGGCGTCGATGCGCGTCCGGAGGGGAAGAAGGGCGTCCTGGAAGGGTGAGTTCATGGAAGGCTCCATATGCGAAAACCCCCCGGCGGGTGGCCGGGGGGTTGGTTCGAGGCGGAATGTCCGTCTACCTCAAAGCCCCTCCGGCCCGCTTCGTAAAGAAGAAGGCGCCGGAAAAGCTGACGTAGGCGCAAAGGGTCATGTGGGACACCGTGATCCCCCATCCTGCCCCAAGGGGGACGGGCCGGGAAGGGTCAATCGGTGTCGAGGCAGCTCTGGTTGCGTCCCCGGGCCTTGGCCCGGTAAAGCGCCTGATCGGCGCGCATGAGGAAGGCATCGAAGGTGGCATCCCGGCCCATGGCGCCCACGCAGCAGCCGACGCTCACGGTCACGACGGGGGCGGTTTGGCTGGCTGGATGCTCCAGCCCTGCATCCATGACTGCCTGTCGCACCCGCTCCGACATCAGGCCGGCACCGGCGAGGTCGGTGTCCTGGAGCAGCAGGATGAATTCCTCGCCACCGTAGCGGGCGACCATGTCTCCGGCCCGTCGCACCACGCCCTGCAGTGTCTGGGCCACCCTTCGGAGGCACTCGTCTCCCGCTTGGTGTCCGAGGTGGTCGTTGTAGGCCTTGAAATGGTCGATGTCGATGAGGATGACCGCATGGTTCTCACCTCTGCGGCAGGCGTGGGGCCAGAAGGCTTTCAGGCGCGTCTCGAAGCCGCGGTAGTTGAGGATGCCGGTCTTGGCGTCGGTGGTGGCGAGCTCTTCCAGGGCGGCATTGGCGGATGCCAGTTCCGCCGTGCGTGCTGCTACCAGATCTTCAAGGATGCGCTCCCGCAACTGGTGGGCGCGGAGCCTCAGCCAGATGTAGCTCCGCGCGCAGGCCGCCCCGACCAGGGTCAGGAGGCCATAGAACCAGGCCGTACGCCAAAAGGGGGCCAGGATCACAAGCCGCAGTCGGCTCTCCTGGCCGCTCCAAATGCCGTCTCCGTTCGCCGCCTTCACCCGGAGCAGGTAGGTGCCTGGGGGGAGCGCGGTGTAGGTGACATGGTTCTGCGGCCCAAGGGAGGTCCAGCCCGGGTCAAATCCTTCCAGGAGCACGGCATATTCATTCCGCTGAGGCGCCGTGAAGTGAAGCGCGGCAAAGGAGAAGGAGACAATCCGATCCTTGTGTCGGAGCACCACTTCTTCCAATTCAGTGATGGGCTTGGAGATCACGATCCGCCCGTCCACCTTCTGCCCGGGGCTCACGCTCTGGTGGTAGAGCCTCAAGTCCGTGATGACCACTCGGGCGGGCTGGGTGGAAGGGGAAAGGTCCTCGGGATCGAACAGGATGAAGCCGCCGACTCCACCCAAGAGCATTTCTCCGGAGCGCAGGAGCAGTGCGGCATTGCGGCCATATTCTCCGCTCTGTAGGCCGCCGGGAGGGACCACCCTCCGTCCCTCGTTCCGGATCGGATTGAAATGAGCGACGCCCTGGGGCCCACTCAGCCAGAGGTGACCATCCTTGTCTTCAAGGATGCAGAGGATGGGGCCTTCGGGGAGTCCGCGCTCGGCACCCAGACTGCGGAAGACGGGCAACTGCCCCGGCGGAGGCAGCTTGGCGGCGTTCAGGCCGCCGGACTGAGTCCCCACCCAGAGGGTTCCGGCCCGATCCAGGTGCAGGGATCGGACATTGGGGTGGCTCAGGAGGCCAGGGGCGTCCTGTGTGGGGATCGGCTGAACCTTTCCGGTGGCGATATCCAGCCGGTAGAGGCCGTCATTCGTTCCGATCCAGAGGGTGCCATGGGCGTCCGGTTGAAGGGCGAACACGGTTTCAGGGTCCGGGCGACCGTCGGGATTTTTCCCCAGGGGGATCCGCAGGGCTCGCCCCGTCTCTGGATCGAACCGGTGGAGCCCGGCATCCACATGGCCCGTGAACAGATGGCCACGGGCGTCTTCCCATAGACACAGGATGAAAGGACTCCCGAAGCCGACTTCCTCCTTGTAATGGCGAATCGTGGGCTGGGCCTGCCCATTTCGCTCGATCCGGGCGAGGCCCCGGGTGAAGGTGCCCGCCCAGATCCGCCCCTTGCGGTCCTCCCGCAGGCACGTGACGACGTTCCCCTCCAGGCCTCCCGGTGTCTGGCCAGAACGGATGCGTTCGAAGGTCAGTGGTTTCCCTGGAGCCGGAGGCCAGGCGCGATCCAGTCCGCCGCCATCCATTCCGATCCAGAGCTCTCCATCCCGGGTCTCCAGGAAGGCGCTCACCATGCAATCGGCACCGCGGCCGGAGGAGGCGGGCGCGCCGGGACGGAAATACTGGACGACGGGGCTTTCCCGCATCTGGGGGCGATGCGCATTGAAGACGAGCTTGTTGAGCCCGTGGAGATAGGTGCCGATCCAGAGGCAGCCGGTGCGATCCTCGGCGATGGCCTCGATGGCGTCGCTCGACAGGGAGAACGGCTGAAGCGCATCCCGCCGAAAGTGCTGCATGACCGGTGGATCCGAGATCTGCCGCGGGGGGATCACCTTTCCCAGGCCCTGGCCGTCGGTGCCGACCCAGATCACCCCTTCGGAATCCGTAAAGAGCCTGCGGACGATGTAGGGGGCGCCCTGCCGGGGTGTCCAGTCCTGCACATGTCCTGCGGCCGGATCGAGCACCTGGAGGCCCTCTGCGCCACCCACCCAGATGCGGCCTGCGTGGTCCAGGGCCAGAGCCAGAGGATGCTTCATCAAGGCCGTTCCTGACCGGGACTGAATCGCACGAGTGACCCACCGGCCTCCTTGCGATTGAATGGTGGCAAGGCCTCCATCCTCCATGGCGATCCAGAGCCTTCCCCCGGCATCCGGCAGGAGCGCCACCACGGTCAGTCCCGGCAGTCCCTGCTCTGAGGTGAAGTGCTGGAATCCACCCGCACCCTTCCCGGCGGGAAGCAGGTCCAGGCCCACACCATCGGTGCCTATCCAGAGGTTGCCCTGGGAATCCAGAGCCAGCGCGGCGATGCCATCGGAGGCGGGACTCCCAGGCTTTCCATCGGCTTTGAAGTGCTGAAAGGTGTCCGTCTGACGGTCCAGAAACTGAAGCCCGGTGGCGGTGCCCACCCAGAGGCGCCCCAGGGCATCCTCCTGGATGCTGGTGGTGCTCCCGCTGCTGAGGGAATCCGGTCGCTTCGGGTCGTGGCGGTAAACCTTGAACCGAACACCGTCATAGCGGTTCAGGCCGTCCTCGGTCCCGACCCACAGAAACCCCTGTCGGTCCTGGTGGATGGCCATCACGGTGCCCTGGCTGAGGCCCTCTGAGCGACTCAGGTGCTCCAGGCGCGGTGGATAGGCCGTGGATGACCAGGTCGGGGGGAGAGGGGGGGCTGCAGCTGACGCAAGCCCCGCCCCAAGCCACAGGAGCAGACACTGGAGGGTGCGGAGGAGGCCATTCATGGGATCAAGGTCCTCTCGCTTCATCGGCATTACGGGACGTGGGTTGATGCATGATCGACTCCCAGCCGAAGATGAACAGGTGCGACCCCAAGCCCCGCCTACCCTGGATGAACTCCGCCGTCACCTGCGCCGGCGTCTGACGGTCTTTCTTCCGGCGGAGGAAGCCCAGGCAGAAACGGATCGGTGGCTTCTGGAGGGGCTCGGCATCGACCGCATCCGCATGGCGACCCGCCGGGACGAGCTCGTGGATGAACTGGCCCTGCCGCGGGTGGAGGCCTGGCTCGAGCGTCGGGAGCAGGGCGAGCCCTGGTCTTATATCCTCGGGCGTGCCTTCTTCCGAGATCGCAGCTTCGAGGTCAATGCCGACGTGCTGATCCCCCGGCCGGAAACGGAACTGCTCCTGGAGGCGGCGCTGGATGTGGGCAAGCGCCTGGGTGTGCTGCATGTGACGGACGTGGGCACTGGCAGCGGCATTCTCGCGGTGTGTCTGGCCCTGGAGACCGATTGGCAGGTCCGGGCGGTGGACCTCAGCCGGAAGGCGCTCCGGGTGGCGAAGCGCAACGCCGAGGCGCTGGGTGCGAAGATCGCCTTCCTCGAAGGCAGCCTGTTGGGGCCTGTGCCCGACCCGGTGGGCCTGGTGGTTTCCAACCCGCCCTATGTGGATCCCGCCGACCGACCGAGCCTTCAACGGGAGCTGGGATTCGAACCGGAGATGGCTCTCTTCGCGGAAGACCGTGGCCTGGCCCTTTCCACCGAACTGCTTCGCCAGGGTCGGGTCCGCAGCGCGCCGGGCGTTCTGTTGGAAATCGGTTCGGGGCAGGGACAGGAACTGTCCGATCGTGCCCGTGCCATGGGGTGGAAGCGCGTCCATGTGCATCGGGACCTGGCGGGACACGATCGGGTGCTGATCGCCATATAGGCGAAGGTGGGATGCAACGCCGCATCCCACCTTCTTCCCTGGCCCCTTGTCTCTTAAGCCTTGAATTGTGCGACGAGCGCCTCAAGGCCCTGGGCGACCTTGCTGAGGTCCTGAGCGGCTCGGCCCGCGACCTGCTCTACGGTGACACTCAGATGCTGGCTTGCCTCGGCGTTCTCCACGGCCTGGAGGGCGCCCTGCTCGGTCTGTTGGGCCACTTCCTCGCTCGCGATGGCCTGTTCCTGCGATGCCAACGCGATGGCATCGGTCATGTGCGAGACCTCTCGGATGTGCTCCTGAATGTCCCGCAGAGCGCCGACGGCCTCCTGCACCGTATCCCGGCCCTCCTTCACTGCGTGGTTCGTATCCTCGATGAGGCCATGGATCTCCCGGGCGCTGGTGGCGCTGCGCTCCGCCAGCTTCCGCACTTCCTCGGCCACCACGGCGAAGCCCTTGCCATGCTGACCGGCCTTGGCTGCCTCGATGGCGGCGTTGAGGCTGAGTAGGTTGGTCTGGCGGGCGATGTCCTGGATGACTCGGATGGCGCCCACGATACGGCCCGTGGTCTCCTCCACGCGCCCCATGGCGGCCAGGGCCACGCCGCCCGCCTGATCGCCCGCATCGATGGCCGTTTCGACCTCGCGGGTGTGCTGTTGGGCGGCCTTCACGGTGCCTGCCACTTCGGCGATGGAGGCGGAGAGTTCCGTCACGGCGCTGCTGATGCGCTCGATGAAGGCCCGTTGAGCATCGGCCGTGCGGGCCAGCTGAGATGCGGTGTCCTTGACCTGTCGCGTTGCCTCGCCGAAGGCATCGCTGCCTTGATGGACGCGCTCGGACTCGAAGCGGATGCGGTTGATCATCCCCTTGAGCCACTGCTGCATTTCCTTGACGGCCCCGAGCACGCTATCCCTATCCCCGAAGCGGATCCGGATGGGCACTTGAAGGTTTCCATGGGCGATTTCCTGAGTGGCCTGGATGGCCACGGCCGGATCGCCGCCCAACTGATCTCCCAGGGTCCGGGTGATGATCCAGGCCATCCCGATGGACAGCAGCAGTCCAAACCCCGCCAGCCAGGCGATGATCTGTGTGCTGCCGGAGGTGCGACCTGTGACACTGGTGAGCCGATCCCTGACGTCCTTGAGTTCATGCTCGCGGAGGTCGCGTACGGACTGCGCAAGGGCAAGGCTCTCCCTGTCAAAGCGCTCCATGATCTGGTTCGCCTGGGCCTGGTCCTTGGCGATGTAGGCCTCCGCCATGCGACGCCCCTCCGTGACGAAGGGCTCAAAACGCTTGGCGATGGTGTCCAGGGTGCCCTGATTCGCCTGATCCTCCTTGGCGAGCTCCTTGAACCGCTCCAAGGCTTTCCGGAATCCCTCGGCGGCGATATCGGCTTCAGCCATGGGCTCCCGCTTGCCCGTGGCCCCGGCATCCGTGAAGAACTGCTGCACCTGCACGGTCTGGAAGGCCATTTCGTCCGCGAGGAGGGCCGTGGGCAGGTATTCATTCTGGATTTTTCGGCTGTCGACCCCGATGCCAGAGAAGGAACCGAAGGCGAAGACGGAAACCAGGAGCAGCACTCCGAGCAGGGTGCCGAAGCCCAGGCGGAGGCGGTTGGCGAACGTCATCTTCGGCAGGGGGATCCAGGCGTGGAAGGCCAGCTTTTCCGCTTTCTCTCCGGCGAGCATGCGGGCGTAGAGGGCGGAGGCCGCCTCTACCTGGGAACGGTCCGGTTTGCTCCGAATCGAGACAAAACCCGCAGCCTTTCCATCCTCGATCATGGGTGTCACATTGGCATCCACCCAGTAGAAGTCCCCGTTCTTGCAGCGGTTCTTCACGAGACCGTGCCACATTTTTCCCGCATTGACGGTCTTCCATAGGTCCTCAAAGGCCTCTGGAGGCATGTCTGGATGGCGCACGAGGTTGTGGGGCTGGCCGAGCAGTTCCTCACGGGTGAAGCCGCTGAGTCGGATGAATTCGTCGTTGGCAAAGGTGATGACGCCCCGGGTGTCGGTCATGGTGACAATGAACGCACCCTCTTTGAGCTGCTGCTCCACCTTGGTCACGGGCTGGTTGTTCCGCATGGCAGGATCTCCCACCAGCGGAATCGGTCCTTTCGGATTGATGCCTAAGAACGGGGGCTGATGCGATCGCTGCACGGGATGGGCGGACGGTGCTTTGCAAGCCGAAGGCGAGGCGGGAATGAGCCCCTTCGATAGACTGGGGGCATGAATCCCCTGAAGGCCCATCTGTCCCGTTTCATCTGCCAAGACGTGCCCGCGAACCTGCGCCGCATGGCGGAGGAGGTGGCTCGGGCGGCAGCGAATGGGTGCGGTCTCTGCGTTTTCCCGGAGAGCTTTCTCCACGGCTACACCCGGAAGCTCGATCCTGGGGAGGCGCGGATGCATTTCGCCCGCTTGAGTGCCGCGCATCCCGAGATGGCGCTGGTCTTCGGTTCCCATTCAGAGGACGGGTGCAACCGCATGACGTTCTGGCGTGCCGGGCAGGAGGTGGCCCGGTACGACAAGGTGCATCTCTTTGCCCCCAACGGTGAACACGAGCTCTGGCGGGAAGGCGACCGCTACGTGGCCGTGCGTGATGGCGACTGGACCTTCGGCCTCATCAATTGCAACGATCTGCGCTTTCCCGAGCAAGCGCGGGCGCTGCGCCTCCAGGGCGGTGCGAACGTCTTGGTGGTGGTGGCGTGGTGGCCCTGGCGACGGACCCAGGTCTTCGAGGCGCTGCTGCGGGCACGGGCTATCGAGAATGCCTGCTTCGTGCTGGGCTGCTGTATCACCGCTTCGGAGGATCCCGGCGAATCCTTTTCTGGCGCGGGCACCTATGCCTTCGATCCGCTCGGGGAGGCGCTTCCCACGCAGGATGACGTGACCTTCATCCTGGATCCCGGTCGTTTCGGGGCGGTGGTGGTGGATCCCGGGGCAGGCTACCGAGCCATTCCGCAGGTGGACGTGGTGCAGGTTCCATGAGGAGGGCGTGATGGAAGGGGCCTATCTCCCATTCGTGAAAAGCACCGCCTGGCTGCTGGGGCTCCTGTTGCTGGGGTTGGCGCCCATGCGGCTGCCTTCCCTCAAGCGGCGCCTGACGCTGTTGGGAGCGCTTCTCGCCCTGCGCCTCTGCATGGATCTGCTTTCGATCTTCCGGGTGACGGTGCCGGACGCGATGGACAAGGGGCTCTCCTTCGCCTTCGTCCTGTTGCTGGCGGCTTTTTCCATGGGGATGCTGCGGGATCTCTCTTTCTCCTGGTTCCAACGGCGGAGCATCAAGGTGTCCGGCCTTTTCTGGGATGTCTTTCAGGTCATGGTCTTCGCGGTGCTGGGGCTCGTGCTGCTCAAGCGAGTCTTCGGCATCAACGTCACGCCGCTTCTGGCGACCTCCGCCATCCTCACGGTGGTCGTGGGGCTCGCGGTGCAGGACACCTTGGGCAATCTCATCGCGGGCATCGTCTTCCACTTCGAGGACTCGATCCGCCCCGGGGAGTGGGTGGAGGTGGACGGCCTCATCGGCGAGGTCACAGGCCTCTCCTGGCGCGCCATTGTGCTCACCACGCCGAACCTCGAACAGCTGGTGATCCCGAACCACGACTTCACCAAGAAGCGTTTCGCCAACCTCAGCCGGAATGGCGCGGCGCGGCCCCACAGCATCTCCATCGGCTATACCCACGATCCAGATCACGTGGTGGCGGTGCTCAAGAAGGCCATGCTCTCCACACCGGGGATTCGCAAACAGCCGGAGCCCGTGGCCCACATCCTGAAGTTTGGCGAGTCGTCCATCGAATACCGCCTGAAGTATTTCCTGGAGGACTACCGCACCGTGAACAGCACCATGGGCGAGATGTACCGCCAGGTGTGGTATTTCCTGAAGACCCACCGACTGACCCTGCCCAATCCGGTGCGTACGATTCACGTGGAGAAGAAACCGCAGGAGCCGGTGCCGGACCGTGCCCACCTGCTGGAGACGCTCCAGACCATCGAGATGTTTCGGGGCTTCAATGCCTTGGAACTGGCGGACATCGCGGCCTTCGCGGACCTGCAGGACTTCGAGCCCGGCGCTGTCGTCTCCTTCGAGGGCGAAGTCGGGACCAGCATGGGCGTCATCGTGCGGGGCTCGGTGAACGTCCTGCGGCAGGACGTTCAGGTCGCCACCCTCGCGCCCGGCGACCTCTTTGGTGAGATCTCCCTCTTCACGGGGGACCGTTGCAACGCTTCGGTGGTGGCCGCCAGCCCGCTGACGCTTCTCGCCATCCGCAAGGAAGGCTTCGAGACGATCCTGAGGGGCAACGTCAACTTCATCGGCAAGATCGAGGAGATGATGCGCATGCGATTGGCGGCGCTCCAGGCGCACCACGGTCCGGATGCTCGGCACAGCGACGCGGGCGATCTGCTCACGCGGATCCGGAAATACCTCCTGGGCTGACGTTCACCGACTCCTGGGGCGCGACCGCCGATCCGCGGGTGCTCCGTCCGGACCACGCATCTACCTTGAGACATCCGCCACGGAGTTCGTCATGAACCGGAGCCTCGCCCTTCTTCCTTTGCTGCTGGTGTTGCCCTCCATCGGCTGCCCGCATAACGACTCCCAGAACACCCGCCACGAGACGCGCACCTTGGCGCTCAAGCCGGGTGGTGAACTGCGGGTGCGCACCTTCAACGGCGCCATCCGTGTGACCACCTGGGACAGGGCGGAAGTGGAAGTGGACGCCGAGATCCGCGAACAGGAAGGCAGTTCCGTGCAGTTTATCGCAGAGGCAAAGGACGGGCAGGTGCTCCTGCGGGCGGAGAAGAAGGAGGCGGAGAGCCGCAGCTGGAATTTCTTCGGCTTTGGGGGCGGGGGCGTCACCTTCACCCTGAAGATCCCGAAGGAGGCCCTGGCCACCCTCGAGACGAGCAACGGCGCCATCAGCATCCGCGGCCTCAAGGGTGCCCTCGATGCCCGCACGAGCAACGGCAAGGTGGAAGTTCAGGAACTCAACGGCAACGCCGTGTTGCGGACGTCCAACGGGCAAATCCGGGCGGAGACCGTGCAGGGTTCCCTGGAGGCCACCACCAGCAACGGCTCCATCACTGCCACCGACATCCAGGGCAAGGCGGCCCTGCGCACCAGCAACGGGGCGGTGAAGATGGCCCGCATCCAGGGCCCGGTGAACGCGGACACGAGCAACGGTTCCATCAAGGCCGAGGCGCTGGCCGATGATCTGATCGCGGAGAGCAGCAACGGCAAGGTGGAGTTGGATGACGTCCTGGGCAAGGTGGATGTGAGCACCAACAACGGTTCCATCACCGCCCGCAACCTGGATGGGAAGGGCCGCGGCATCCGCCTGCGCACCAGCAATGCCCGCATCACGGTGACCCTCGGCAAGGCAGAGGGCGAACTCACCGCCCGCACCAGCAACCGCTCCCAGGTGAGCGTGGCCCAGAAGGGCGAACTGCAGGAAGACCGCGACGGCACCACCCGCGCCAAGATCGGTAAGGGCACGCAGCGCATCGAACTCACCACCACCCACGGGCGGATCGCGGTGGATTGATCCAGGCTCCCTTCGCTACGCAAGAAGGCCCGCACCGGCTCGTGCGGGCCTTCTTTACATTTGGGGGCTAGTGCCGGTGGCGAAGCGACCGAAACTCTCGCCACGCATGGCCTGTCGCGAGGCTGAGGCGCGACAGCCTGGAGACGCCCCAGGCGCAGTGGGGATCCTCGCCCTGGGCTCGCCCGGAGAGTGCAAAAGGGATGGCTCGGCAGCCGCCGCAGACCCAGCGGTAGGCGCAGCGCCCGCAGGCTCCTTCGAGGCGATCCCGATTCCGCAATTGTTCGAGTTCGCTGTGAGCCCAGGCTGCTTCGAGGCTGGTCTCCGGCCACTGGCCGAGGCGGATGGGCAGTCGGCGGCAAGGGTAGATCGTGCCGTCGGCTTCCACGGTGAGCGTATGTCGGCCGAGGGCGCAGCCCGCCACCGCACCTGCCCGGGCGGCGTGCCAGGGCGCCGCGAGATGGGGGCGGAAGGTGGGATCCCGCAAGGCGAGTTCCACAAGGCCTTCCCGAGAGAGGGCGAGGAGCTCACGCTGGGCGTTTCTCCAGCCTTGGGCATCCAGGGGCTGGAGTCCCGAGCCGCGTCCCAGGGGCACGAGGCGGCTCACGTAGAGGCGGTCCGCATGGGCCGCGGCCAGATCCGCCATGGCCCGCAGATATGTAGCGTTACCCCGATGCAGGGTCATGGCGAAGGTCACGGGAATGCCCGCCGTCTTGAGCCGGGAGGCCCCTGTGATGGCAGATTGGAAGGCACCGGGGCCGCGGATGCCGTCGTGGACGGGCTCCGGTCCCTCCAGGCTGATCTGCACCCCGTGACAGTGCAGGGGTGCGAGTCGACGGGCGGCTTCATCCGTCACCAGGGTGCCGTTGCTGAGGATGCGGAAGGCCAGGCCCCGCTCCGAGGCTGCTTCCGCCAGTTCCAGCAGCTGGTCGCAGGCGAAGGGTTCCCCGCCCGCAAAGTGGATGCGGCCGGGGAGGCTGCGGGCGGCGATGAAAGTGGTGATCTCATCCAGCAGCCTGCGCCGGGCGTCTGGAGCGAAACTGGCGCGCGGCGGTCCTTCTCGGTAGCAGTGGCGGCAGGCCTGGTTGCAGCGATCATCCAGATGCCACTGCACCGTGAAGGGGTCGCCGAAGGCCGCCTTCACAGCCCTTCCAGCCGCATCACCCGGATGAGCAGCCCCGCCAGGATGCCCGAGACTGTCTCGAACGCCTGGGAGACCTCGGGCCAGGGGGCACCGGGGCGGTGACGCAGGGCCAGAGCCTGTTCCAGGGGGCCGAGATCCAGGGCGAGGCGGGATTCGGAGGCGGCCCGCAGCCCCTCGAAGGTGCCGAGGTCGGTGGCGCCCGCGTGGTCCAGCAGGCAGCGCAGGGCTCCGATGATCTGGGGCAGGAACCGGCGCAGGGCGTCCTGGAGCGGCCTGGGGTCGGGGCGGGTGAGCAGGTAGGTGCGGCGGAGCTTGAGCTGGGCGTTGCGCAGGTCGTGTTCGCAGGCGCGTCTCAGGGGTTCGAACTCGATCTTGAGCCCCGCCAGGAGGTCTTCTCCGGCGAGCATCCGGTAGCGCCGCTGGATCTCCAACACCTTCACCGGGAAGACCTCCAGGCTCCGGGCGAGGTCCGAGGCGCTGAGCACCAGGGGCGCGCAGCGGTAGCGGCTGCGGGCGCGCTGGAGGACTTCCGCGAGAAAAGCCAGATCCGGCAGGCGGTTGAACACCAGGAGCAGGTTCACGTCCGACTGGCCAGGATCGAAGTCCTCCCGGGCCGCGCTGCCATAGAGCGCCGCCATCCGGAGTTCCGTGCCCGGCAGGTCCGACAGCAGCGCCAAGGTCTCCGCCACTGCGGGTGCGAAGGGCTCCACGCTGATCGTGCTCATGTTCGTCTCCAGTTCAGCCGCCACATCCACCTCCGCATCCGCCCCCACAGCCCCCGCCACACCCGCTGCCGCACCCGGAACTGCTTCCACTCCCCGAGGATGCATGCATCTGGGAACCCAGGTCCGCATAGGGCGTGCCCCGCAAGACCGAGAAACCGCCCACCGCCACCGCCAGGGAGATGGGCACCGTGGCGTCGGGAGCCGTGCCCAATCCGCGAGCGAGGCGCAACGGGGCTTCCACGTCCCGTCGCACCCGGTCCAGCAAAGCCCTACCTGCGGAGGTGACCTTGGGGGGCTGGAGCACGGCAAAGAGCGCGCCTCCCAGGAGCAGCGTCAGCAGGAGCAGGAAACCCAGGTTCGACCGTCCCACGGACAGTGCGCCGATGATGCGGAACAGGGCGAGAACCAGCATCAAGCCCACGGCGGCGAACTGGATGCTGTGGAGTCGTGTGCGGGTCGCGTCATCCGGAATCCAGTCCTGGGCGAGGGCCTGGCGTTCGTAGCTGGCAAAGATCGAGGCCAGGCGGGGCTCCATGGCTCGCTGAAGCGCTTTCAGGGAGGTGGAGGCCTCTCCCGCCAGCAGGGCCTGCTCCACCGGATGCAGCCCCGTGATGGCCTTGGCGTTGGGATGCAAGGTGAGAATGCCGCGGTTCAGGGCGGCCAGGTTCATCACGGATACCCGGGCGAGGGCGGTTTCCAGCACGCCCCGCATCCGCCCGCGGATCCAGGCGATGCCGTAGAGGTCCGGTTCTGCCGCGATCCGGCCCTCGGGGACGCTCACCTGCATCCGCTGCAGCACCCAACCCGTGATCCCAGTCAGGATGCCGACGAGTACGAAGCAGCCCAGGAAGGCCGGTCCATCGAGGCCCGGCAGGAACGGATTGGGATGAAGGGGCGCTCGCAGCAAAGGCTCAGTCCCAGGGGAAGGGTGTCTTCAGCCCGTACCAGGCGCGCATTGTCTCCATGTCCCGCTGCAGGGCGCGGGGTACCGGACACCCGCGGCGGCGGCGGATTTCCCAGGCCAGGAACTCCTTTTCGCCTGGGGTGAAAATGTGGTCGGCCTCCGGATCCTTGGCGCTGGCGCGCAGTTCGCGGAGGATGGCGCCGGCCTGCGCCTTGAAGGCCTCTGGTTCGGTGAATTCCGCCACATCAATGGCGAGGAAGAAATGGCCGATGGGAATGGGCGCCTTGGCGCCGTCCGGCGCGGTGCCATTGAGCGCGCGCATCCACGGATTGCCGGACAAGGCCGACGAGAGCAGCTCCACCACGGCGGCATAGCCGTAGCCCTTGTAGCCGCCCATGTCTTCGCCCACGCCGCCCAGGGGCGTGAGGGCCGCCTTGCCCTTCGTGAGATCGATCAGCACCTGGGAGGTGTCGGTGCGGGTGCGGCCGTGCTCGTCGATGACCCAGCCCTCCGGCAGATCCTTGCCGATGCGGGCGTAGTGCTCGAGCTTGCCCCGCTGGGTGATGGACGTTGCGCAGTCGAGCATGAAGGGGAAGCCTTCGTCTGTGGGGATGCCGAAGGTGAGCGGGTTCGTGCCCAGCATGTTGGTCACGCCGAAGGTGGGGGCGATGGAGGGCCGCGCATTGCAGCCCACCATGCCGATCTGGTCGGCCTGGGTCGCCATGCCCGCGTAGTAGCCCGCGATGCCGAAGTGGGTGCTGTGACGCACCGCCACCATGCCGAGGCCGTGGTGTTTCGCCTTGTCGATGGCCAGCTCCATGGCGCGTTTTGCGATGACGTGGCCCATGCCGTTGTGGCCGTCGATCAGGGCCGTGGTCTTGCCGTCTCGGACGATCTCCATGGCCGTCGTGGGGCTCAGGATGCCGTCCCGGATGCGGTCGATGTAGATGGGCTTCAGGCGGCCGATGCCATGGGAGTCGATGCCCCGGCGGTCGGATTCGATGAGGACATCGGTCACGGTGTGGGCATCCGGTTCGGGGACGCCCGCCGCCATCAGCACCTCCCGAACGAAGGCCTCCAGGAAGGCGAACTCCAGCCAGATGCAGTCCGAATATTGGACTTCATACGCATCGACGAATCGCATGCAGGCTCCGGTGGGGAAGATGGAGCCATGGTACCCGCTTCTTTGGGCGGCTGGCGCGGCGTTACCAGCTGTCCTTCGGCTGTTTCAGCCTGAGCTGGGTGAGGCGTCCGTTCAGGTATTCCAATCGGATCCCGGCACCGCTCGTGGCGACGAACTCCACGGTCTGGGTTCGGCGAAGGAGGATGGAATGGCTGCGCCTACGCACGCGGTTTTTCTCGTCCTTGAGGTCCTGGCGAAGCTCGGCGAGGTGGGGGCGGAAGATCTGAACCCGCTGCAGCCAAGGACCGATGGCCTCCGGGCCCAGGCCGGACTCCTTAGTCAGGAAGGCGCGGGCACTCTCGTCCTGCTCCAGCTGGGCGAGGGTCTGGTCCAGTTGGTGTCGTCGATTCTCGCTCTGGGTCTTTCCCAAGCTCTTGAACTGGTCCTCAAAAGTGGACGTTCGCTCCAGGTGAATATCCGTGAGGCCTTCTCCCTGGCCGGTGCGGGGGTTCGCATAGACATGAAGCCAGAGCGCCTTGTCGAGCCGCTGGAAGATGATCAGCTGGTCGGGACTGGCAGAGATCCAGGTCTGGTCGTGCTGGTGCTGGGGCTCCTCCTTTGGCAGGGTGGCCAGGTGGGGACGGGCCTCCTGCGCCATGGCGAGGAAGGCCTCCTGGGTCATGCCGCTGGCTGCCAAGTCTGGGCTGCGGGCCCAGAGGTCCCGCGCACCGTCATCTGTGCTCAGTCGCTGGGCCACGTTGAGAAGCAGGGGCCACGCCAGGCGACGGTTGGCGGTTCCGAATCCGGCGAGCACGCCTCCCAGGATGGCCAGGAGGCCCACCACGATGGCGATGCCCAGCGCGAGGCCCTTCCAGCGGAAACGCCGGGTGGGAAGGGGGGCTTCGTCATTCCAGGATGTCTGTGCCATGGGTTGCCTACGGGGGCCGGAAGTTCAGGTTGAGCTAGCGGTAGCCCGCCAGTCGTGCGGGCAGCAGAAAGAGCTGCTTGACCAGTTCCAGCACGCCGCCCACGGCAAAGCCTAGGATGCGGAAGGGCAAGAGCAGTAGCCAGATGATGGGGTAGAGCACCAGCACCACCAGTGCCAGGGGCCAGCAGAAGATGAGCAGGAGCAACCAGAGCAGGAAGCCGATCATGAGGCACCTCCGCTTCAGGATCGGTGGAGGCGTTTGGGATGGAAGGTGGGAATCGGTGAGCGCACGGGCTGCGTCGGCGCACGGGCCCCATGAACGTCGTGCAGACCCCTGACATTCCGAGCTTCTGTTCCGGCTATCTTCAGGGGTTATGGACGCATCGACGCTGCTTTCTTCCTTCATCCTCCTGTTCCTGGTCACGGATCCGCTGGGGAATCTTCCGATCTTCGTCTCGCTGATGAAGGAGGTCCCCAAGGAGCGGCGGGCCAAGCTGATTGTGCGGGAGATCTCGGTGGCGTTCCTCGCGCTGCTGATCTTCATGAAGTTCGGCGGCAAGATCCTGGCGCTCATGCACCTCTCCCAGAACTCCCTGGGCATTGCCGGCGGCGTGATCCTTTTCCTCATCGCCCTGCGCATGGTCTTTCCGCATCCGGATGGCGTGTTCGGTTCCATGTCGGAGGGAGAGCCCTACATCGTGCCCATCGCCATCCCCAGCGTGGCGGGCCCCAGCGCTCTGGCGACGGCCCTGCTCCTGGGTTCCAGCAAGCCGGAGTTCATGGTCAGCCACATCCTGGCCCTGGCCCTGACCATGGTGGTCTCTGCGCTGACCCTGGGCTTTGCGGAGGTCATCAGCCGCATCCTGGGAGAGCGGGTCACGACTGCTTTCGAGCGGCTCATGGGCCTGATCCTGACGGCGGTGGCTGCGGAGATGATGCTCTCCGGCATCCGCGACTACATGAAGACCCTGCGGTAGGCAGTGGATCCCCCGCTTTCGCGGGGGTGGATCTGGGCCAGGGCGGAACGAGGCAGCAAGCTTGGAGCATCCTTCAAGGAGATCCCATGACTCGCTCCACCCTGCTGTTTGTGCTGGTCGCAGGCGTCCTGATGACGTCTGCCTGTTCGAAGAAGCAGACGGCTTCGGCTGCCGGTGGGGCGCTCGGCCTCGTCAAGCCTGCGTCCGATCCGGCCCTCCAGCGGAAGTTCGGCGAGGCGGCGCCCAATCTCATGAAGGCGCTCACGGAACCCACCGAGGCGCTGCATTTCAGCTACAAGGCCGAGACCCAGATCAATCCGAAGTATCCGATGGATGCGAGCGCCAAGCCGGAGATCGGTCCCACGGGCATGGAGGCGGAGGTCAGCCCCGAGGTGGTGACCTACGAGGTCTCCAAGGGCGACAAGAAGGAGACGAAATCCGCCAAGAAGGAGGATCAACTGGCCTGGTCCCTGGCCAAGCTGCCCCTGATGGGGCCGATGATGAACGTCAGCATGCTGCTCGCCTATGGATCACCGGCCGCACGCAGCGTCGACGGCGTCACCTGGACCTTCGACAGCCGCACCATGGGTGCCGCCGAACGCACCGGCATGGCGATGGCGCAGTCGATGCTCCGCGGCAAGGTCAAGGTGGAGCAGATCTACGGCAGCCTCAGCATCGATCCCACCAACGGCCGACTCGCCACATTCAGCCTCGATGCGGAGATGAAGGACGAGGCGGGGAATGCCTGGAAGGAGCACCACGAGGGCAAGGCTGGGAAGAAGTAACCGTCTCCTACAGATCGTGGGGCAGGCTCCCGCGGGGGCTGCGCAGAAACGCGAAGGGCGTGGCGGCGAGGAAGTTCGACACGCGGCTGGTGTAAATGTCGGCGTGGCGCTCCACCTGCCGGGCAAGGTGGCTCTTGTCGTTGCCCGTGCGGGTGAGCAGGCCCCAGCGGGGGTTCACCAGTTCGGTGGCGGCGCGGGCCACGGGGCCGAGCGTCTCGTCAATGGCGGCGATGCGGACCTTGAGTTCATTGAGCCGGGATTCGAGGTGCTCCGGCGTTTCCGCGAGGGGCATCGGGTGCTTCTTGCGGATTCGCTGGAGGGCGAGACGGATCCAGGAGACCTCGGCTTCCAGGGCCTCCTTCTCTTCCATTTGTTTGGCCAGCCAGCGCTCCTGCTCCCGGAAGGCGGCGAGGGCCTCGACCTCTGCCTCCAGCTCGCGCAGCACCAGGGCCGTGCGCCAGCGCAGGAGGCGCTTGGTGACCTGCATATCGCCCCAGAGATGGTCCCCGACGTAGAGGATCTCGTCGCCGCTGACGCCGAAGTCCCGTTCCACCTGCACGGCGGAGCCGCCGAAGTAGGCCTTGCCCAGCTGGATCGGCCCCACCACGGGCTTCAGGAGACCGTCCTCCGAGACGACCTCGAGGAACGGACTCCGCTCCGTGAAGAAGTCCGGTTTGCGGGCGCTGACGATGACGACATCAAAGAGTTCGCGCCAGGTCATACCCTCCGGCAGATGGGGATCGAAGGCGTGGCGCATCATGGCGGAGGTGTAGCTCCACTCCGAATTGGTGATGAGCAGCAGCTTCTTGCCAGCCTGCTTCTGGTCCAGCAGGGCCAAGGGCACTTCGGGATCGTGCACGACGTACCGGGTGGGGTCCGCCATGATCTCCGCCTTCAGGTGGCCTTCGAAGTGCTGGGCGTCAACGGCCCGCCGCACGCGCTCGTAGAGGTCGGTGTAGCCGAGCACACCGGGGAGCTGTCCCCGGTCGAGGAGATCCACCAGCTGGGCGTAGAGGCAGCCTTCTGAGAGGGAAAAGAGCGTGTTGAGGAACACCCACCGGGATTCGGAGAGGTCCACCAGGGTGCGGTTGTAGGCCTCGCGCTGGGCGGAGAATTCGAGCGACCTCGTGCCGTGCATGGCCTTCTTCACGAATCCGAAGCGGTTGGCCTTCACCACGTTGCCGAGTTCCGTGTCGATCACCAGACCCCGAGCCACCATGCCGGAATCGAAGGCCAGCTCCTGCACCGGCCAGCCGAGGCTGGCGAGGCGCTCCTGGGCGTAGGCGTAGACCCGGCGTTCGAAGACTTCCGCGTGGTAGTCCACCAGCGTGTAGTCCATGTCGTAGCCGATGGCCTTGAGCGCGCGCAGGTTCAGCGTGCGGTTGCAGTAGATGCCGCGGGCGGCGGGAATCACGGGAGGCGAGGTCCGGGGCGAGGTCATGTGCGGCATTCTACCCGTCCCGCGTGATGCGACAGATGGCAACAGGCTGTCTTCGTTCGGCTTCGGCTCAATATGAGAGCCGCTTGGACCGAAGAAGTCCCCATCGGGGGTGCCATGGATCCTATGCGAAGGGGTGCGGCCTGCCTCGTTTGTGTCTGTCTCGGGGCACAAGCTCCGGACGAGTCCGATCTTCTGGCGGTGCTCAATACCAAGGTGGAGGTGAGCAGCCGGGTGCCGACGACGGTGTTCCGGAGCCCCTCCACGGTGAGTGTGATGGATCGTGAAACGCTTCAGCGTTACGGCGTCCAGACCCTGGATGAGGCACTCGATCTCATCGCCGGGGTGCGCACCGTGCGCTCCCTGGGTTACTCGGACATCGCCACGGTGCGCGGCGTCCTTCAGGACGCCTACATGAACCGCGTGCTTCTGCTGGTAAACGGGGTCGAAGTCTGGGACACCGCCACGGGACTCACCATGCCCGTGCGCATCGCCTTGCAGGATGTGGAGCGCATTGAGGTCCTGAAGGGGCCCGCATCCGTGCTCTACGGTACCAATGCCTACGCCGGGGCCATCAACGTGATCCTACGCCGCGCAACGACCCCTGAGGCCCAGGCCACGGGGGCTTGGCTCTCTCAAGGTGGGCATCGCAATGGTGCCCACGGCTCGGTGATTCTGGGGGAGGACGAGAACCTCTTTGTAGGCGTTCAGGACACCCGGATGCATGGCCGAAGCTACCTGTTCAAGGACGAGACTGGGGTTCTGGCTCCCATGGAGGAGCATCGTTACGACCGCAGTGCAGAAGTTGCCGTCAGATGGGGGGGCCATCGCCTCCTCTTCAATGGGTATGAAGGGCAGGCGACCAGCTTTGGCATCGGTATCCAGCGCGCGACGGGCGCTGGAGCACTGATCCGCAATGAGGGGCAGCTCTACAGCTATGGCTGGCATCGCGT
This sequence comes from uncultured Solibacteraceae bacterium, assembly GCA_964415525.1. GTDB lineage: Bacteria > Acidobacteriota > Holophagae > Holophagales > Holophagaceae > CAZPUI01. The sequence goes on along the minus strand of CAYQAS010000031.1, from coordinate 14,888 downwards.
GCTCCATGGCGGCCTCATCCTGCGGACTGCGGGAACGCTCGACCGCTGGTTTCGGGTCTTTCCTGCCGCAGCCGACAATGCCGCGGGGAACTACATTCGGGGCACGCGCTATCTGGGGCAACTCGCCCTGGGATGGCACCCCACGGGTCAGACCGAAGTGGAGATTGGAGGCACGACCCAGTGGTTGGACCAGGCATCCTTTGAACGGCGGTCAAACCAGACCGGCGCCTTTATCCAGGCGGATCTGCCGTCCAGAGCCTCGGTGCGGGAGCAGAGCTACTTCGGCAACCTGAAGCAAGGGTTCGAGGCCTGGACGTTCTGGGCCGGAACCCGCTACACACAGAATTCGGCTTTTGGACACAACCTATCGAGTCGCCTCTCGGCGGTCTACAGCCTTGGCAGCCGTCATAGCGTGAAGGTGCAGTGGGGGGAAGCCTTCCGGGCCCCGACCGTCTTCGATCTCTATGTGAATTCCCCAAAGGTGCTGGTGGGCAATCCCAACCTGAAACCGGAAACCAGCAGCAGCCTTGAATTGGCGTGGCTCTATGCCCATGGCCCCTGCTTCGTACAGGTCCAGGCCTTTGAGAGTACTTATCGACACAAGCTGCTCCGCGTGAAGGCCAATGCTGATCCTGCGGATCGCACCAGCACCGTGGCCAATGGCCCCACCTTTCAGGGGCGAGGCGGGGAGATCGAGGTGTCCTACCGCGCTCCGAATTGGTATCAGTGGTTCTGCTCTCTCTCCCATGTGGCCGGGAATGAGGGGGACCTCATTCCCGGGAAGGGCTCGAACTACCAGATGGTGCCCCACTGGGAGGCCAAGGGCGGCTGGAGTGTGAAAGGGGTCATGTGGAGCGGGGCTCTGGTGGCGCGTTACCGCGAAGGCGCCCGTGGCCCGCTGGGAGGAGAGCTTTCCGCCACCACCACCCTGGATGCGACGCTGGGCTTCGAACGGTTTTTCAGAAACTTCAGTCTGCAGGTCGGGGCCTTCCTGAAGAACGCCACGGATGTGGACCTGCAATATGCCGAGAATGCCCGGCGCAACCTCGACGCCCTTCCGGAGGGGCTTGGCCGACAGGCGGTGGTCCGGATCACCTTTCGCTACTGAGCGGGAAGCCCCGCTGAAACATGGGATACTGACTTTTACCCCACATGAGACATCCCGCCGCCCTCATCTTCCTCGCCTTCGCCTCCCTGGGTGCCGCCCAGCCGCAGTCGCTGCTCGAGGGTGAGGCTCGCGCGAAGGTGGTGGCCATGCTCGGGAAGTTTGTCACCTGGCCCGGTCGATCCGATCTGGACCCCATGCGGCCTTTCGTGATCGGGGTGTTAGGCAGCCATCCCTTCGAGGACTTTCTGGACCGGCAGATCCAAGGGCTGAGCATCCGGAACCGTAAGGTGACGGTGCTCTATCTGAGGCGTCCCGATCCTGTCCGACTCCAGGCGTGCGACATGCTCTACATCTGCGAGAGTGAAGAGGATCGCCTCGGCACGATCCTGAAGTCGCTTCAAGGGTACGCCGTCCTGGTGGTCGGCGGGACCGCAGGCTTCGCCGGTCGGGGCGTCATGCTGAACCTTCCCATCCGGGATGGTTATCTCAAGCCGGAAGTGAACCTGAAGGCCGTGCGGGAAGCCAGACTGGAGATCCATCCCGCCTTCCTCGCCAAAGCTCAGGCCAAGATCGTGGAGTAGGCCTCGTCGGCTTCCGGGAGGAGCACCGGGTGTTGTCGGGCTCTCCCGGTTGCAGCGCACTCTGGTTCGGCCTGTGGGCCGAGCCCAGTTTGCGAGGCTCGACGCCGTCGCCTGCGGCGCCGACTTTTGGGAGGCGCACCTTTACAGGAAGCACCCGTGGTTGGCTTTGAAGGGGTTGTTCAGGTCCCCGAGGAGCCTCTTCACGGCCGGATCCTTGTAGAAATGCTGGCCGAGCCAGCGTCGGGCTTCCAGTCGGGGATGGCTGGTGCCGCAGCGGAAGTCGTCATAGAGCGAAAGTTCTGCCTCGCCGCCAAAAGGGCGAAGTTCCGTGATGCCATAGCGGTCGGCATTTCGATGCATGGGGCTCTGGCGAGGCAGGTTCAGCAGGGAGAGGTTGAGGTCGTGGAAGTGAGCGGCCTCGGCGCGGACGAAATCGAGGGTGAGTTCGCGGTCGACGTCTGTCTCTCCCGGCAGGCCGAAGAGGAGGTAGGCGTGGGATCGGATCCCCGCGCTGGAGGCGCTGCGAAGCACCGCCCGTGCGCGGTCGGGATCCACGCCCTTGTCCAGCAGATCCAGCATCCTGGGCGAGGCGGTCTCAATGCCCCACTGGAGCATGGTGCAGCCGCCTTCTTTTAGGTGGCGGGTAAAGGTGGGGTCGGCGAACTTCGCCTCCATCCGCACGAAGCCGTGCCAGCGCAGGGGGAGCTTGCCGCGCTGGATGGTCTTGGCCACCCGGTCCAGCAGGTTGGGGGCGCAGGCGCTGTCCGTGAAGTGCAGCATGGCGCCGTCGGGAAAGCGCGCCGCGACGCCCTCCAGCCACTCGGTGAGGGTGTCCTTCCCGCAGGGGCCGTAGGTGGGATGCAGATGGTCGGGGCAGAAGGTGCAGCGCCGCCAGTAGCAGCCCCTGCCCAGGGCCACCGGAACGACAGGGGTGGGCGAGAGGTAGGCCTCCCAGGGCGTTGCGTGCAGATCCGGAGCGAGCATCGGCCGCGGGCCGACGGCCTGACCGCCCAGTTCCAGGGCCACGGCTTCCATGGCGGCATCGGTATCCGCTGCGAAGATCCGGTGGAAGGGCTCAAACGCGGGTCCATCCGTTCGGGCCCCAGCGGCCTCCCAGCAGGCCACCAGCGGTCCGCCCAGCCAGCGCTGCGCCTCGGGGAAGTCCCGTTCCAGCAGGTGGGCCAGCCGCCACGTGGCGAAGGCCTGATGCAGGAACGACAGGGAGAGGCCCACATGGGTGACGTTTTGGCGTCGGAGTTCCGGGATCAAGACGTCCGTGAAATAGGTGTCAAAGGGGCCTGGAAGACGCCCGACCTCCAGGAGATCGGCACTGGACTGGGGCCGCAATCGCGGGGAAGTCACATCCCCGATGCGCAGCTGGAGGTCGGGCCATGGCTGGGAAACCAGTTTCAGGAGTGTGGTCAGGCGACCGACGGCGGAGGTGTAGACGCGGCGGTCCTGGTAGGTGGCGGCTCGGCGCAGGGGGGAAGGCTGGGCCGCGTCCCGGGCGGCGAGGTGGAAGGCCTGAAGGGCTCCGGGGTTCACGTGCTGGGCGAAGCTCAGGGCAAGGTCCAGGCGTTCCGGCGCCAGGGCGTGTTCCATCCAGCCGATGCTGGCGTCCAAGGCGAAGGCATCCACGCCCCGGGCCTGCATCCAGGCGGCGGCGGCGGGTGCGGAAAGTCCCGGCTCGCAGGGTTTGATGAAGGGCAGGGTGATGAGGGCTAGGCGGGGCATGGGGCCGCTCAAAACGTGGCCACGAGCCGGTAGATGGGGTGGCCTTCGGCGGCGAAGGCCTCCTCGTATTCGGTGCGCACGTTGTCCTCCGGCTCGCGGGCATGGAGGTCCAGGCTGACGCTCTCCAGCCGCCAACCGTGCTGGCTGAGGTGTTCCAGGCTGAATTCGAAGAGCTTTCGGTTGTCGGTCTTCATGTGGAGCTCGCCCCCGGGGCCCAGCACCTTCCGGTAGCGGTCCAGGAAACTCACGTGAGTGAGACGGCGCTTCGCGTGGGCTTTCTTGGGCCAGGGATCGGAGAAGTTCAGGTAGAGCCGGGCGACCTCGCCTGCCTCGAAGTAGGTTTCGAGTCCCGTGGCGCAGGCTCGCACCAGACGCACGTTGGGGAGGGGATCCTCCACCAGGCGCTGCAGGGCACGCACCGCCACGGAGTCGTATTTCTCCATGCCGATGAAGTTCACCTCCGGGCACTGCTTGGCCATGCCGGTGACGAACTGGCCCTTGCCCATGCCGATCTCGAGGTGGATGGGGTGGGCGTTGCGGAAGACCTCCCCCCAGTGACCGCAGTGCTGGGCGGGATCAAGGATCATGGCGGTCGGATGGGCTTCCAGGGTGGAGCGGCCCCCGCGAACGTGGCGGAGTCTCATGCAGGTACCTCGTGGGCGGGCGGCGGTCCAGCCGCTCCCCGGCCCCTATTCTCCCATCGCCGCCTCGATGGCCTCCAGCAGTTCCTTCTTCAAGAATGGCTTCTGCAGGAATCCCCGGAGTCCCTCGCCAAGAAGTTCCGAGATGGAGGCATCCCGGGCATACCCCGAGGCCAGAATCACCCGTGCCACGGGGTCCATCTCCCGGATCTGCCGGAAGGCATCTGCTCCGGAAAGGCGCGGCATGACCATGTCGAGGATCACGAGGTCGATGGTGCCCAGGTGGGATTCGAACACCGCAACGCCCTCGGCGCCGTCCCCGGCCTGGAGCACTTCAAACCCCATGGAGCCGAGCATGCGGGCCACGGTCTGGCGAAGTACCTCCTCGTCGTCCACGAGAAGGACCCGGCCGCGAAGTTCCTTGGGCTCCCTGGGGGTATGAGTGCTGGCGGCCTCCGAGCTTGTGGCCACCGCCGGGAAATAGAGCCGGAAGACCGTGCCCTCCCCGGCGCGGCTCTCCACTGTGACCATGCCGCCGTGGTCCTTGACGATGCCGTAGACCGCCGCGAGACCCAGTCCGGTGCCCTGGCCCGTGGGTTTGGTGGTGAAGAAGGGCTCGAAGATGCGGGCCTGGATTTCCTCGGGGATGCCGGGGCCGGTGTCCGACACGCGAATGCAGACAAAGGGACCAGGCTGCACCGGGAACCGACCGTCCCGCCGAGCCTCTTCGCCGAGCACGGCGTCTTCCGTGGTGATGCGCAGCATGCCGCCTTCCGGCATGACGTCCCGTGCATTGATGGCGATGTTGAGCAGGGCGTTCTGAAGCTGGCTGGCATCCCCGACGGTGCAAGGGGACTGAGCCTGCAGGAGGACCTCCAGGTGGATCCGCCGGTCAATGCTCCGGTGCAGGAGGTCCCGCGTCTCCTCGACGATGTGGTTCAGATCCACGGACTCGCTACGGAGCTTGCCCTTGCGGCTGAAGGACAGCAGCTTGCCGGTGAGGTCCGCCGCCCGGTGCCCGGCGCGGATGGCGAGGCCCGCCAAGTGGTGGCGCTCATCCGAAGGAGGACTCAGCTCCTGGATCAACTCCGCGGCGCTCAGCATGCCGCTGAGCATGTTGTTAAAGTCGTGGGCCACTCCGCCCGCCAACTGGCCGATGGCATCCATCTTTTGTGCCTGCCGGAGCTGGTCCTCCTGCTCCTTCATGGTGCGTTCGGCATTCACCTGCTGGGTGACATCGATGGCCACCCCCAGGAATCCCACGGGTTCCCCGCCAGGACCAAAGACGCGGCTGATGGCCAGATCCACCCTTAGCCGCTGGCCATCCTTGGTGAGGAAGGTGTAGATGTGTCGGTCGGGAGCGCCCTGCTTGGCTCCAAAGGTGAGGGCTTCAAAGGGCGTAAGGGAGGCACCACCAGGGAGTCTGCCCCTGAGCTGGTCCACCTCTTCCGCGGCGTGGAATCGCTCCGGTGTGGCTTGGCCGATGAGTTCCTCGGCTTTCCAACCGAGCATGCTCTCGGCCCCCCGGTTGAAGAGGCGGATGATGCCGTTCGAGTCCGTGGAGATGATGGCGACCTGGGTGGCTGCCTCGAGCACGCTTTCGAGCTGCGCGAGAGCTTCCGCCACGGATTCGCTGGCGCGCCGTCGATCCGTCAGCACCCGGGCCAGGTGTAGGGCCCAGAGCAGGGCGGTGAGTACCGCCATGGCTGCGACGATGAGCGTGAGTCTGCGGGCAGAGACACTGCGCAACTCCAGAATCTGGTTTTGAGCGGCCTGCACCTGGTGGAGTTGCCGAGTGGCCTCGGCCACGGCTGCTTCGTATTCCGGCACGGTCTGGGCCAGCCGGGCCCGAGACAGGTTGTACGCGAACTGGTAATGGAAAAGAATAGTCTCTTCATAGGAGGCGCGTAATCGTCGGAGGCTGGACTGATCCAGCCCCTGACTTGCCGCAAGGGCAATGAGGTTTCCCATCGTCTGCTGATGGCGGTCCCGGTGGCGATCCATGACCACGGGATCCTGGGTGCCCACCACGAGGGCGGCATCGGAGTGGGCCTGATGCAGCAGGAAGAGGAGGCCGTTCGTGTCGTTGTTTGCTCGGCTGAGGGCGGCAACTTCCGTCATCAGCCTGCGCTGGGAGACCACGGAATAGATGCCCTGGGCCAGGAAAAAGGCCACTACGCAGGCGAAGCCGATCAGGAGGCGGGTGCGGGGCGTCAACGGATCACCGCGTCAGCGCCCGCTGGACCGGAGCCGGGTCAAACAGGTCGGCAGGCCGGAACTGGGCGGCAGAGGGTTTGTAGCTCTGGACGAAGAGCTGCAGCTCGGCGAGAAATGCAGGGAGTCCTCCCCCGCGTTGATTCCGTGAGCCCAGATGGGCGCGGTCATGCAGGGGGGCACCGCGCTTGAGGGCTCTCAGTTCCTCCACGGACCGGATGGGTCTGGACTGTAAGCTGCCCTGGTTGACGATCTTCAAGAGCTCCTCATCATTTTGCGCTTCCCCCATCCAGGTGATGGCCCGGATGACGCCTCGAAGCAAGGCATCCAGGTCCGCTGCTGGCATGGCCGCGATGGTGTCGCGGAAGCCGAATAGACCCTCCGGAATGCAGCCTGGAGGCTGGGCCGAGGTACTGGCGGTACGGGCATGGGCTTCGAGATCCTTGGCAAAGGGGTCATAGAGGACGGCCAGATCGAGCCTGCCGACTTTGAACTGTGCGGCCATGTCAGCAGGACTCAGATGCACGAAACGAGACTTGGCCAGGTGCCGGAAGTCGGGTCCCAGGGCCTTCCGCAGGAAAAAGGGGAGCGCAAAGGTGTCCTGATAGATCCCCACGGGTTTGCCTGCTAGATCTGCCAGGGTGCGGCCGCGCCGAACGAGGAACTTGTCGCTGCCCAGGGACCAGTTGCTCTCCAGGAGGATGCTCACCGGCGCGGCGCTGGTGTGGATCCACACCATGTCGCCGACCATGCCGCAGGTGAAATCCACCTTCCGGCTGAGGAGGGCGTCCAGGTAGGTTGCCCCGTCCGGGTGATTGAGCAGCTGGATCTCCAGCCCCTCCGCCTTCCAGAACCCCTTGGCCTGGGCGACATCCAGGTACGCCCATCCCATCCAAGGGGCCGTGGCGATGCGGTAGGTCCGGCCACACCACAGCGGAGCAGGCATGAGCAGCAGCAGGAGCAGGAGGAGGGCGCGCGGAATCCGCATGATGTCCCTTCTATCGGGCACAGGTCGCAGATTCTGGAACCTTGTCACCGGGTGCGGTGGTCCTGCTTCCCAGCCGGGGCGGGTTCCACTACAAGGGAGTGGGAGGCTCCCCCATGAAGCTGCCACTGCTTGTTCTTGTTCCTGCGATCCTCGCGGCTCAGACACCCGCGGAGGTCAGGCTGAAACAGGACACGGATCGGCTGGCTTCCACGGCCTTGGCGGGACGAGGCAATGGTGAACCCGGGCTGGACTTGGCTGCCGACCACGTGGCGGCGGCCTACCGCAAACTGGGGTTGGACTTGCAGATCCAGCGCTTCGGCTTCGTCGCCCGGGTGCTGCGGGAAAAGGGAGCAGCTCAATTGACCCCGGTCGGCGGTGTGTCGAACGCCTGGGCCTGGGGCAAGGATGTGGAGGCCATGGGCTGGAGCGCGGACGCTGCGTTCAAAGGCAAGGCTTTGGTTCTGGCGGGGTTCGGTCTGGCGGCGCCCGCTCATGATGATCTGGCGGGGCTGGACCTGAAGGACAAGGTGGTCGTCATCGTTCGTAACTTGCCGAGCCTTCCAGTATTTGCGGGGCTGCCGGTGACGGAACGCAGCCTCCAGGGCCGTCTCCAACGCCTGGGGCGGTTGGGAGCCGCCGCGGTGATCGTGCTGGAGGACGGTGAGGCGCCCACCTCGCTGCGCCGCGAGGATGGCCCGTTGCGCTTGGATGTGCCCGTGTTGAGCCTGCCCGCAAGGGGCCTGGGGGCCGAGGTGCATGGCGCCCTGATGGAGCTGGCGAAGGATGGCAAGCCCCGGAGCGGAAACCTGCCCTTCACCCTGGATCTGGAGCTGAAGCTGGTCCGTCCCGAGGCACAACTGCCCAACGTCGTGGCGCTGTTGCCGGGCACGGATCCGGTGCTGAAGGACGATGTGGTGGTGGTCGGTGCCCACCTGGATCACCTGGGCACCCGTGGACGAGGCTCGATGCTGGGCAAGGTGGGACAGGGTCAGGTGCATCCGGGCGCGGACGACAACGCCTCCGGCACAGCGGTGGTGATGGAGATCGCCCGGACGCTGAAGGCGCAGAAGCCAAAGCGCTCCGTGCTCTTCCTGCATTTTGCGGGTGAGGAAGAGGGGCTGCTGGGCAGCGCTCACTGGGTGCGCCAGCCCACGGTTCCCCTGCCGCGGGTGCGCTTCATGGTGAATTTCGACATGGTGGGTCGCATGGATGAGGCCAAACCCACGCTGCAGATGGGAGGCCTCGGCGCCCCCAAGACCGCCCTGGCTCGCGCCCGCACCTTTGCCCCCACGGGGGTCGCCCTTGGCGAGGATCTCGGCGTGGCGGTGGGCGGCAGCGACCACATGAGCTTCTCCACGGCGAAGATCCCGACGCTTTTCTTCTTCACAGGGCTTCACAGCGACTACCACCGTCCTTCCGATCTGCCGGAAAAACTGAATGTGAAGGGCATGGCGCTGGTGGCGGACATGGGTGCGCGGGTCACCCTAGACCTCGCCAATGCCGACATGTTGCCCGCGTGGGACGCTGAGACCGCCAAGCTGCCCAGCACCCGGGGCGGGGCGGGGGGCGCCCGGATCGCCTTTGGCACCATCCCGGATTTCAAGGAGGATCCCACCGGGTTCCGCATCAGCGGCACGTCCCCCGGCAGCACGGCGGAGTCCATCGGGATGAAGACGGGAGATGTGCTGGTGCGCTTCGGCGACAAATCCGTCAAGCAGATCTACGACTTCATGGAGGCGCTCGGCTTCTATAAGGCCGGAGACAAGGTGATCGTCCACTGGCTGCGGGACGGCAAGCCCATGCAGGCGGAAGCCGTGCTGCGGGGGCGCTGAACAACGGAAGAGGCCCCAGGAACCCCGCGAGGCCTCGTGGACAGCAGCAGGATTCGAACCGTAAGCCCACGCTGGCGGTGAGGGTGCGGCCCGACATAGGGACGTCCTACACCGCCCTTGAGCAGTTGATGGCGCTTGCCTCCCAGGTTGCGCAGCTGGATGGAGGCCGAGAGCTGCTGAGTGGTGGGAGTTCCGATGTTCAGGTCGAAGACCGTGAAACCATCCGGACGCTTTGCGCCGGGGGTGGCGACGCGCCAGTCCTGGTGGCTGCGGGCGGCGGCTATGCCGTGGGAAGGGGCGAACCTGGATTCATCGCCCGCCAGGGGGATGCCGATCCCATCTGCGGGAGGCGAGATGGCGTTCATCGCGTGGAATGCGAGCCTGGAGACCGGGTGTTTCCGCATGGATGAACAGCATCTGGTGCTGGTGGAGGCATTCAATGCGCTACGGACCGCCGTGCAGCTGCCGGGCAATGGGGAGCAGGCCGAAAGCCGATTGACGTTCCTGGAGGACTACACGGGAAAGCATTTCCGCATGGAAGAGGCCCTCATGCTCACGCACCGGTATCCGGATTACGCGAGGCACAAGGGGCTTCACGACCACCTGCTGGCCCAGATCGCGGATCTGCATCAGCGGATGCGGGAGGGGCGGCTGGTGCTGACACCTCCCGTTCTGGAATTCCTCAACGGCTGGCTGCTGGAGCACATCCAGGGCGAGGACTACCGTCTGGCGACCTTCCTGCGCAATGTGAGTCCGCGGTAGGGCTGACACATGATCAGCCTTCCGGGCTTGCCTGGACGGAAGTTAGGGGTCCCGGGGACGCCGCGACTCGAAGGCCACCGGCAGTCCCCTGCGGACTTCCGCGCTTTGAACGTCAGGCGAGCAGGTGGGTCAGCAGTGCCTCGGCCACGGCTGCGGGGCCCATGCTCTCGAAGCCCGGCTGAGCGAGCTTGGTTCGGATCTGTCCCACCTGTACGCCCCGGGTGAAGGCGGCATGGAAGAATCGCTCCGCCAGAGCCTCGTGGGCCTCCCGGCGCTGGGGGGCGCCGAAGGGATTGGCGAAATAGCTCGTGGTGAGGCCCGTGGAGGTGGTGGTGCCCTTGGCCATGGCACGACCGGCGCGGAAGACCGCCAGCGCGGCCTCGGCAGTGGGGAACCACTCCAGCTCAGGGCCCTCCTCAAAGTTGTTGGCGTAGAGAAGCACATCGATGGGATGCGGCTCGAGGATCTCGTCCAGGGTGGTCACGGGCAGTACCACACGGGCATTCACCCGGTGGGGGCTCATGAAAATGGCGCGGTCGATCTGGCCAAAGGCATAGCCGCGGTGCAGGTCATCCAGGCGGACGAAGGCGCCGGTCTCCGTGCCATAGCCCATAAGGTTTCCGTCCTGGCTCAGTTCCAGGCTGCCCATGTCATCCGCCACCACCTGGAGTTCCCGCACCTTGCGTCCGCCCAAGGCCCGGAAGGCCTCGATGGACTCGGACTTGCCGGTCGCGGTGTCCCCGATGATCAGGATGTTGCGTCGGATGCCCCGCTCCAGGGCGACGCTCAACAGGGCGCCGTGGAAGGGCAGACGTCCGCGCCGGAGCATGGCCACGTTGTGCAGGGTGAGGGCCATCTTTTTGAGATAGCCGAAGTAGGCGAAGGCATCGCCTTCCGGAATGGCGGCGGTCAAGAGGCCCGAGGTGGGATCCTCGTGGAAGACCGTGGGGTTGTCCCCGAGGGACGCCATGTGCTCCATGGGGACGCCATAGGCGAAGAGGGCATCCGGTCCACGGGCGATCTGGGCGTCGGAGGCCAGATCGAAGAGGTTCGCCAGGGCACATCCCAGGCTCGTCTGGCTGCGGTGGATGTAAGCGAAGATCACCAGGGGACCCACCTGGGCGGGGTAGCAGAGCCACTCGGTGGGCTCGGGGCGGAAGCCCGCCAGGGGGCAGCGGTCCACAGAGCCGAAGGCGCCACTGCGGGTGTTGCTCGGGGGATCCAGGATCATCGGGGGGTCGATCCAGATCTGGCGAATGAAGGGCACGTCCTGCCATGCCTCCCGCAGGCCGGAGGGCAGGGGGCAGGCCTTGGTCACGGCGATGAGGCCGACGTTGCAGCCTGCGGGCACCTGCCGGTAGATGCGCGGATGGTCGCCGGTGACATTCTCGATCACGTCGCGATAGGTCCCCCGCACGAGGTCCACGAGCTGTTCCAGGGTCTCGTTGAAGGCGCGGTAGGGGCGTCGATCGAGGCCACCAGGGCCGGGCTCGCCCTGCAGCAGCATGAAGCGGTCGAAGCTGCGCCAGTGGTCATAGAGCCCCTCCACCACCTCCCGCAGGACCCGACGGGGCCGGGGGGCGAGGAAATCCACCGCCTCGGGCACGGAGAGGGCCACGTCCTCCAGGGGGAGTTCCGCGAGGCCCTGCAGGAGGCGCACCCAGAGGTCGGGGGCCAGGCTGGGAAGGTGCTCCAGGCAAGGGGCATCCTGTTCCTGAAGGTGGGCCAGGTAGCCCGCCACGACCTCGCGGAAGGCGCGGCTCTCGAGCAGCTCATTCCGGCGTGCGCACACGGTTCCCTGGCTGTGCATCAGGATCTGGCGGCCGTATCGCTGCAGCGTGGCTGATTCGGTGGGCTGGCTCATGGGAGCTCCTGTAAACGCCGACCACCCGATCCGAGGGGTTCGGATCGGGTGGTCTGCCGGGGGAAGTGATTTGGTGTCTAACCCCTGCCGGCCCACGCGCGATCCGCGCTGTGGGGGTTCATATTGGTGCGCTTGAGGCGCAGGAAGGGGGACATCACGTGGAAGACCTCTCGAGGGTCATGGTGGAAGGGGGGGTGGACTACGTCAACGAGGGATGTATCTGGATGTATCAAAAGTTATCAAATAGGAAAGGTTGGCGTGCCATCGGGAGGCGATGTGTCGGGCGATGATCTGCCGCACCGGCCTTGCGGCGGCGGGCGATCCGGATGGGAGGCAGGTAGCGGGTGAGGATGCTTTCCACCTGTTGGGCATAGTCCGGCTGGAGGGCCTCCAGCCAGCTGTGTTGGGCCAGGAGATCCCCGATGGGATCGTCTTTCAATAGGCGGAGGCGTCCCACCCAGACCTTCGCGGCGCCGCAGGCCCGCAATTGGCGACCGTAGGCCTCGGGATCCGCCATGGGCAGCAGGGGGGTGGCGGCGATCTGGACGCGGATGCCCGCTCGGGAGAGACGCTCTGCGGCCGCCCATCGACTGGGAATGGCGGGGGCTTTGGGCTCCAGCACCTGGCGCACGGTGTCGTCATCGGTGGGGATGGACAGTCCCACGGAGAGGCGGGTTCCAAATGCCTTGAATAGGTCGATGTCTCGGGTGACCAGGGGACTCCGCGTGTGCACGATGATCCGAGTGCTTGGGCAGTCCAGGAGCACTTCCAGGCACTTTCGCGTCAACCCCAGGTGTTTCTCGATGGGCTGGTAGGGATCGGTGGCGGTGGAGAGAAAGATAGTTGTGTCATGCAGCTTGTGGCGTGCCTGCCAAATAAGTTCAGGCGCATTGAGTTTGGGGGCGACCCAGGTGCCCCAGTCCGCGGCGAGGTGTTGGGCGTGGGGGTACTCCCGCAGGTAGCAGTAGCGGCAGCCGAAAGCACAGCCGCGGTAGGGGCTGAGGGTGAATCCGAAGCCGTAGGCCTCATCCCGTTGGGGTCGAAGAATGCTGCGGGCCTCTTCGGGCTCCACGGAAAGCCCTTGGATTTGTGGCATTTCGGGTGACTCGGCGAACAGGAGTGGAACCATGACCCCATGATTCGCCTTTTTTTCGTCAAGTCAATGGGGCAAGGGTGAAAGCGCAAAGGCCTTCAAGGGGCACAGAAGGGAGGGCCTTCGTTTGATCCGTGTGGAGGTGCGACCCTTGGTTGTTGCGGAGCGGGATTCCCATGCAAGCCCAACCATGCCTTGCCTTGCCGTGCGCTGCATGAGAACGAAGCGACTTTCACGGGATGCGTCCGTGGCTGCGGCAATTCTCGCCGGCAGATAAACCATGGGCCGGGCTTACCACGGCACTCGGTGGGGCGACTTATGGCTGCTTCTTCCGACCTGACCAGGTTCGTCGTCCACCGATGCATGGGGCCCGGCTTGTTTTCAGCATAGACTGCCGAGCCCTCAAAAAGCCATGGAACTCCGCACCCAAGCTTGTATTCCCAACTGTCATGGACCTTTTTTTGCCCTCTTGACACCCCAACATCTTGGGGTGATGCTTGGAGTCCGGCACAACCCGTAGAGGTTTCGCGGAATTGCCCCAGTTGCTGGGGTTGTTCCGCTTTTCCATCCAGGATTCCACCGGCGCCCTTTCCATCAGGCGTCGGCTTCGCCTTCGCCGAAGGATGCCCCATGCAGATTCCGCGCTACTTCACGCAGTCCGGTCGCGATCCTCTGGAGGGTGTGAGCTTCGTTCCGCGAACCAGCCGCATCACCAAGCTGGACGGCTCTGTGGTCTTCGAAGCCAAGGACGTGATGGTGCCTGATGGCTGGAGCCAGGTGGCGGTAGACATCCTGGCGCAGAAGTACTTCCGCCGTGCCGGCTGCGACTTCGAGTTCGTGGGCAGCGTGAACCACCATCCGTACGCCTCGGGCTACGGCACCAAGGTGGCGCGGCGCGAGGGGGCCAAGGGCGAGTACGACGCCCGCCAGGTCTTCCACCGTCTGGCGGGTTGCTGGGCTAGCTGGGGCGAAAAGTTCGGCTATTTCAACACCGGTGAGGACGCCCAGGCCTTCTACGACGAGATGGTGCACATGCTCGGCGGGCAGATGTGCGCACCCAACAGTCCCCAGTGGTTCAACACCGGCCTCCACTTCGCGTACGGCATCGCAGGGCCCGCCCAGGGCCACCTTTTTGTCGATCCCAAGACCGGCGAGATGCAGCACAGCACCTCCGCCTACGAGCGGCCCCAGCCCCACGCCTGCTTCATCCAGAGCGTGGACGACGATCTGGTGAACCCCGGCGGGATCATGGATCTGTGGACCCGCGAGGCCCGCATCTTCAAGTACGGCTCGGGCACCGGCACCAACTTCAGCCGCATCCGCGGCCTCGAAGAGCCTTTGAGCGGCGGCGGTCGTTCCTCCGGCCTCATGAGCTTCCTGGCGGTGGGCGATCGCGCCGCGGGTGCCATCAAGAGCGGTGGCACGACACGTCGCGCGGCCAAGATGGTCTGCCTCGACCTCGATCACCCCGATATCGAGGCCTTCGTGACCTGGAAGGTCAACGAGGAGCGCAAGGTGGCCATGATGGCCGCGGGCAGCCTGCACCTGGCGAAGCACTGGAACGCCATGTGTGAGGCGGTGGAAGGCTCCACCAGCCGTGATGCCAACCCGAAGACCAACGACAAGCTGCGTAAGGTGCTGGCCAAGGCCAAGAAGGACGGCGTGGCCTCGGGCTTCCTGAGCCAGTGCATGAGCCGTCTCGCCCAGGGCGATTTCGACCGCGACCTGCACACCTATGACACCGGCTGGGATGGCGAGGGCTACGCCACCGTGGGCGGGCAGAACTCCAACAATTCCGTGCGCGTGCCCGACAGCTTCATGCGCGCCCTGGAAAAGGATGGGCCCTGGTCCCTGCTGCGTCGTGTGGATGGCAAACCCACCCGCACCCTGAAGGCCCGCGAGCTCTGGCACAAGATCAATTTCGCCGCTTGGGCCTGCGCGGATCCCGGCCTGCAGTACGACACCACCATCAACGACTGGCACACCTGCCCCGAGGATGGCCGCATCAACGCGAGCAACCCCTGCTCCGAGTACATGTTCCTGGACGATACGGCCTGCAACCTGGCGTCGC
>CAYQAS010000030.1:0-41027 GCA_964415525.1 uncultured Solibacteraceae bacterium | reverse complement strand
AACGTCAGCTTCCCAAGCTGAATGTCGACGGTTCAATCCCGTTCGCCCGCTCCAAAAGACCAAGGCCCCGAGATTCGGGGCCTTGGTCTTTTGGAGCTCACGGGATTGAACCTACCCCTGCCCGCTCACTCGCCCCCCTGGGGCTCGCCCTTCGGGCGGAACCGGCTGCGCCGATTCCGTCCTAAACCCCACTGTTCCATTCCCGAGCCGCGGTTTCCAAGGCCTCTCGCGTGTTCTTTTCCGGATCCTCCAACACCGCTTCCAGCAGGTGGCGTTGGAGTGCACCGACCCAGGGGCCGGGAGGGCGCTGGAGTAGGGCCATGAGGCTTCGGCCATCCAGAGCGAGGCTCTTCACATCCAAGGCGGGACGGGCCTCAGCCAGGGAATGAAGTCGAGTCATGGCCGATCGATGGGCCTCCAGGGAAGCCTCGAGTTCCCTGCCCTTCCCCGCAATGTCGCCTTCCCGAAAAGTGCCCCACCGCTGCAGGGTGAGACCGTCCTCTGCGAGTCGGCTCAGGAAGCGGCGGCAGGCGGCATCGCTCCACTGGGGTTCAGGCACCCGACCGTGGTGGCGCACCAAGGCCAGCACCGCGGCCTGCTGGGCCTTGCTGGCCCGCAGACGATGGAGCATCGCCAGGGTGAGTTCCTCCGAGCGCCGTTCGTGCTGGTAGAAGTGCACTCGGCCGTCCTCGCCGATGGTCCGCGCTTCCGGCTTGCCCACATCGTGAAGCAGCGCGGCCCAACGCAAGTCCTCCTCCGGCGGTACGGATTCCACCACCGCCAGGGTGTGCTCCCACACGGGCCACGCGTGGTGCTCGTTCTGAGTGCAGCCTACGGTCGGACGCATTTCCGGCAGACACCCATCCAGGAGGCCAGTGGCTTCGAGGGCACGCAAGCCGTCCCCAGGCGCCCGCCCGCAAAGCAGCTTGGTGAGTTCCACCAGGACCCGCTCCACGGCCACTCTTCCGGCCACTTCCAAACGTTCAGGGATGGCAGCCAGCGTAGCGGGCTCGATGCTGAAGGCCAGCTGGCTGGCGAAGCGGCAGGCCCGGTAGGGGCGCAGTCCATCTTCCTGGAAGCGCAGCAGGGGATCTCCCACCGCCCGGATGCAACGCGCCACCAGATCCCCCTGACCGTCGAAGGGATCCACGAGGGCCGATCGCCAATCTGGGGTAAGCCACGCCTCGAGCGGCACGGCCAGGGCGTTCACCGTGAAGTCCCGCCGGGCGAGATCCTCCTCAAGCCCCACCCCCAGGCGCACGCTGGTGGGGCGACGCCCGTCCAGGTAGTCCCCATCGCCGCGGAAGGTCGTGATCTCAAAGGGGATGTGGTCCACCAGCACCGTGATGGTGCCGTGCTGGAGCCCCGTGGGAATGGTACGAAGGCCGGTCTTGCGGGCGCGGGCCATGAGGGCCTCCGGCAGCATCGGCGTGGCGAGGTCCACATCGCCCATCTCCCGGCCATGAAAGTGGGGACCGCCCGCTCGCTGGAGCTCGCCCTGCGTCCCCCCTTTGACCCCCAGGTGGTGATCGGGCAGAGCCCGTTCACCGCGTCTGTTCAGCAGGCGGTCCCGCACCGCGCCGCCCACGACATGCAGCCCGGCTTCCGGTCCCAGGCCCCTCAGCAGCCGCTCGAGGGCCGCCTTCACCCGAGCCCCTTCACCCGCACCGCGGCGCGCCCTTCCAGGGAGGCGATCACCCGGAAGCGATCCGCCAGCACCTCCGGCACCCCGATGCGCAGCTTCTCCACCGACCCGCCCAGGTCCAACCCCGGCGCCAGGGGCCGGTTCATGCCCTTCTGGATGAGCCCCTGCACCTCCTGGAAACTCTGGCCCAGGATCAGGTTGCCCTTCTCCTCCAGCGTCTTCTTCAGGGTCGAGTGGAAGAGCCATGCGCCGAACCGATTGATCCAGCTCTTGCTCTCCAGGGTGAAATCGAGGTTCTTCAACCGCATGAAGCCCGTGGCCTCGTCGAAGACCGGATCCCCCGTCAGGCTGATGCGCCCGTCGATGCGGCCTGCAATCTGCAGATCAATCACCGGCCTGCCCTTGGCTGCGCGCACCGCCGCATCCTTGATCTCGAAGGTGCCCTTGTCCGTCTGGAAGACCTTGCCCTTCATGGCCTGCTGCATCTGGAGCGTGGCCTGATCAAAGGGCAGATCCGCATCGACTTCCACCCGAAAGGCATCCGGAAGCGCCCCCTGGGCCACATCAAGGGGCGGCAGAGGCCGGGTGGAAGGCTCTGGCGCCACCCCCAGCACCACGCGCGGACGGGCCTGCACCTCCAGCGGCACCGTGAGATTCCGCCCCTCGCCTTTCCAGGCGCCGAGGCGCAGCCCCTCCGGCTGGAGGCTGAGCCAGATTCCCGGCGCCACGGCGATGGGTTTCTGGACCTCGACCCAGAGGGCCTCCGCCTTCTGCCGCAGGAGGGCGGACGTGCCGATGAGCTTTTCCACTTCGCTTGTGGCCTTGGTGATCTGCTCGTTCATCCCCTTGAGCACCTCCGGCGTGATGTCCACCTGCAGCAGGGTGACGGTGCAGGAGGTCATGGCCTCAGGGGAGGTGGGCGTGACCTTCACCGCCAGATTCCAATCCGGCTTCACGGTGATATCCGCCGAAGCGCCCAGGAAGACCCGGCGGTGGCCCTCCTTGCCCAGCCCGCAGGAGCCGACAGACTTGACCATGCCGCCGGCCTTGAGTCCGAACTCCAGCCAGTAGTGGGCGGTGGTGCGCACCAGCAGTCGGTTGCGGGCCATGCGCAGCATCAGCGGCTCTCGGTAGAGATTGAAACGGAAGACCCCGGCACCCGGCATCTGCGGCAGGGGCATCCACGTTTCCACGCCAGGAGGCACTCGAGGTGCCATCTGCTCCACCTGCTGGAAGACAGGGCCCAGATCGATATGAATCGGGAAGGCCACCGAGGAAGGGGGCACCGCCACCTGCCCATGAAGCCAGGTCATAACACACACGAAAGGCAACAATTTCAAGACGACTTCCTCAATCCGGCAGGGAGCAATGGCAGGGTGGCCAGGAGGCGAGCGATCGCGGCGGGTGCGGCCCGCTCCGATTCAACCAGATCCACCAACCCCGCATTCTCCCGGGTTTCGTGATAGGCCAGGAGTCCGTGCAGCCACTGGCATTCGGGACGCCCCGGCGAAAGCTGCCTAGCCTGTACGGCAAGATGGACGGCGCTGGCATCGCCCCTGCGTGGCGCGGTAGAGGGCCAGGTCCGAAGGGCTTGGAATGCCGCGACGCGGGTGAGTTGGAGCTTCAGCTCGACGGCGTCGCCCTTCTGCAGCAGCCCGGCACGTGCCGATTCCGCCACCCGACCCAGGATGCCTGATGGATCCCCTCCCTCGCTCATGCTGACCCGGGCTCGCATCAACAGGAATTCGCCCAGCAGGCTGCGCACGGGAATGGAGGCTGGGTTGCGCTGCAGGGCGCGCTCCATCCACAGAACCCCCTCCTCGACCCGGGCCCGCGACAGATGCCCCTCGAGCCCACCGTGACAGAGGGCCTCTGCCAAACCGAGTTCCCCCTGGGCCAGGGCAAAACCAAGGGATCCGGAACGCTGGGATTCGAGGAGCCCGCGGGCTTCTCGCAAGGCCGGATCGAACTCCTGCCGGGCAAGAGCCTGGGACAGGGCCTGTGCCGCCCGGACCCGCGCCAGCGACAGGGTCGCCTCGACATGGTTCGGGTGCAGGGCCAGGGCCCCCAGAAAGGCCTCGCCAGCCCGCAGCAGGGGATCCAGATCCTGGGCTCCGCGCTCCCTCTTCCACCGGGCCATTTCCATCCAGATCCGTCCCGATGCCACTTGGATGGCGGCATCCGAGCCGTGGGTGGCCTTCAGCTGGTCGAGTTTCTGAAAGAGCCCATCGAAGGTGCGACGTGGATCCAGGGACCAGTCGATCTGCACCTGGGCGAGCATGCGGCGGTTTTCCAGCCAGCTCACGGGATCCCTGGGTTCCAGGTGACGCGCGGCCCACTCCAGCCATGGACGGGGATCCGCTCCGTGGGCATGAAGCTGCTCCGCCAGGGTGTGTGCCAGGGAGAGCACATCGCCCGCCAGCACCGGGGCGCCTCCCTCCCGCTCCAGCAACGAGCGGTGGCGTTCAACGACATCCAGCAGTTCCGTTCGCACATCCTCCCCCCGCTCCAGGCGGTTCCTCAGGGTGGTGGCAAGGAGGGACAGCATGGCGGCGGTGATGTGGGGGCTGTCGGGCCGCACCACTCGGGACTGCTCGAAGACCTCCCGCGCCCGCTGGAAGGCCGACTCCGGGGACCGCCCTTCCCGCAGCGCCAGCCTGCCCAGCCGGACATGGCGCCGGATCTGCGCCGCGTACACGCGATCGTCGCTGGGAGCGATGCGCTGGGCCTGGTCCAGGCAGGCCTCCCACCGGGCCCGCCGGAGGGATGCCTCCCCTGGAGCACCCGTGTCATCCAACAGTTCAAGCGCCCGCGCCTCCATCAGGCAGGCCTCATAGAGCCATGGCGCTTCCCCCGAAGCCTGCCGGAAACGCGACGCCGCCGTGGCGTATTCTCCTCGCGCGAGCGCCAGGAAAGCCTCTCCATAAGCGAGGTTACGGAGGGAGGACCCCTCTCTTGGAGCTTGGCGGAGGTAGATTTCAATGTCCTTGAGCCGGGCGTTCCGGAGCCCACGGAGTTCGGCTCCAAGGTTCTCCGGCTGCTTCAGCAGCATCTGATCCAGTTCTTCGAAGTGGCGCTGAGCCTTGGCGGTGCCCAGGGCCGCGGCGATATCGGGGGTCGAAAGCCCCAGGCTCCAGGCCTTCTGCAGATGCTGCTCTGCCTTCTCCAGTTCGCCCAGATCGAGGTAGACACGCCCGATGGCGTAGTGGCCCGGCGCCAGAGAGGAGCCGCCGATGCGCACCATGTCGCGCTCGATGGAGGCAATGCGGCTCCGCGCCCGTTCCAAGGCGGGCCGGATGTCGTGGGGTGGAAGCTGGCGCTCTCGCCCCAACAAAGACTCCTCGAGGCTGACTTCGAGCAGAAAGCGCGTGGTGCACTCCAGCAGGATGCGTTCACGGCTCCGCTCTCGGAAATGCCAGGACACGAGGGCAGCCACCCCCAGGACGCCCATGCCCCCCGCAAGCCAGAAGGAGCGATGTCGGCGAAAGGAGCGCTCGATTTTGGACTGGATTCCCGGGCGTCGCGCATGAACCGGTTTTCCCGCGAGCCAAGCCCTCAGATCCTCTTCCAGGAGGGCCGCTCCGGCATAACGCAGCTGGGGATCTGCATGGAGGCACTTCAGGAGGATGGCCTCCAGATCTCCAGGCAGGTCGGGACGCCGCGTTCTCAGCAGGTGCAAGTCCCGGGCTTCGGATCCTCCCCGAGGCGCCATGGGCCCTCGGGGCGGCTCACCACACAGACAGGCGAAGATGGTGGCACCGAGGGAATAGATGTCCGACGTCGGGCCAATGGCCTCGCCTCGGGCCTGCTCGGGGCTCATGTAGGCCGGGGTGCCGTCCGCCGCCCAGGGCATGCCGGGTTCGGTCCCCTCCCCCATGCGCTTCGCCAGACCGAAATCCATGATGTAGGCGCGATGCCGTCCATCCTGGGGAGGCTCCAGCAGGATGTTGCCCGGCTTGATGTCTCGGTGGATCAGGCCGTGGCGGTGCGCGGCGTGGATGGCCGAGGCGATATCCGCGATGACCCGCGCGATCTCCTCCATGGACAGGCGGCCATGGAAGTGGTCCAGGGTGTGTCCATCGATGAGCTGCATGGCGATATAGGGCTGCATGATGGAAGAGCCGACTTCGTAGATCCGACAGACATTGGGATGGTCCACCCCAGCCTGCAGCTGCGCCTCGTGAAGGAAGCGCGCCATCTCCATCGGATCCTCCTGGAGCAGCAGTTTCACCGCCACCACCCGCCGGAGCATGGGATCCCAGGCCCGAACCACCCGGCCCATGGCCCCCCGACCAATCTCGGGACCCAGTAAAAACCGATCGAGACGCGGCACTTTCCCGTGCGCCGCCCAATCGGGCGCCGCAGAGGCCGTGGATCTGGATCCGGAAGGAGGCATGGAGGATGTGTCCAGCCCCCATGGTACCGGAGCGGGCAGTTCCTGCCAGGAACCAACCCATTCAGGGTGGTGTTGAGCCCATTCCGTTGCGCTGGCACGCCCCCTGCATAGGCCACGATGGAGGTGGGCACATGGATCCTGCGTATTACGTGGCCGCTGGCAGCCTCAAGGCGAGGACCACCCAGCTGGAAGTCCTCTCGAACAACCTGGCCAACGTCTCCACCACGGGATTCAAACCCGAGCGCACCTTCTTCTCCGTCTTCAACAAGGCGAGAAGCTCCAGCCGCGACCTTCCGTTCACCGGCCCGGTCAACGACGGCACCGCCCTGGCGGGCCGTGGCATCGATATGCGACAAGGGGCGCTTCAGCTCACCTCCGGCCCCCTCGATCTGGCCTTGGAAGGCAACGCCTTCTTCACCCTGCAGACGCCTGAGGGTCCTCAGGTCACCCGGGATGGCCGCTTCGGCCTCGGCCCCGGCGGGCAGCTCCAGTCCCGGGACGGTCGCCCGCTGCTGGGCAAAAACGGCCAGCCCATTCAGGTGGATCCCATGGGCGAACGGGTCGCGGTCGGCAGGGATGGCACCGTTAGCCAGGGAGCGACCATCCTCGGCCAGCTCGACCTGCGCGCCTACGCCGATCCATCCGCCCTGCGCCACATCGGCTCCGGCCTCTTCGACCCCACCGGCGCCCAGGCCGCCCCGGCCCAGGCCACCGTCGCCCAGGGCTACCTGGAACAGAGCGGCGTCGACATGGCGGGCGCCATGGTCGAGATGATCCGCCTGAACCGCCTCTACGAAATGAGCATGAAGGTCGCCTCTACGCTGGCCAACGACCTCGATGCCCGATCCATCAACGACATCGCGATGCAGCGGTAACAGAGGCCCTGAGATGAGCGCGAACCAAAATCCAATCACAACCCTCGCCGCAACGGAACGCGGCGTGAGCCCGAAGCAGGAGCGGAGAGCCACTTTGCCGCAGGCGAAGCCCAGCGGCCTTGCCGCTGGGTGCGGCACAGGAGGTGCCGCATGATGAGAGCAATGTGGTCCGCCGCTGCGGGAATGACCGCCCAGCAGGTCAACATGGACACCATTTCCAACAACCTGGCGAACGTGAACTCCACGGGCTACAAGAAGGGCCGGGCGAACTTCCAGGACCTGCTCTACCAGACCGTCAATATGGCGGGCACGTCCAGTTCCACCAGCACCCAGCTGCCCATGGGCCTTCAGATCGGCATGGGCGCCAAGCTTCAGTCCGTCCAGAAGATGTATTCCACCGGCGGATTGCGCGCCACCGGCGGACGTCTGGACATGGCCATTGAGGGGGATGGCTTCTTCCGAGTCACCATGCCCGACGGCACCCAGGCCTACACCCGGGACGGCGGTTTCAGCGTGGACCAGAACGGGAACATGGTGAACAGTCAGGGCTACCTCATGGACCCCCAGGTGACCCTCCCCCAGGACGCCACGAGCGTCACGATCTCCAAGGACGGCATCGTCTCCGTCACCCAGCCGGGCCAGAGCACGCCCCAACAGGTGGGCCAGATCACGATCATGAATTTCGTGAACCCCGCAGGCCTCAACATGCTCGGCGGCAACCTGATGGCCCCCACCCTCGCCAGCGGCGACGCCATCGAAGGCATCCCTGGCCAACAGGGCCTCGGCACCGTCCAACAAGGCTATCTGGAGGCATCCAACGTGGATCTGGCGGAGGAGATGGTGAACATGATCATCGGCCAGAGGGCCTACGAGGCGAACTCCAAGACCATCCGCACCGTGGACGACATGCTGACGCTGATCGCCAACCTGAAGCGGTGATCCCATGCTGACGGCCCTCCTGTTCGCCCTAGCCACCGATGCCGCGCCACTGCCTCTCGCGGAGCGCCTGCGCCAGGAGGCTCTGGCCGCCGCGGAGCGCCAAGTCCAGAACGAAGGAGGGGGCTACCGGTTCAGGGTGGTGAACCTGTCGCCATTGCCCACCCACGCTTCCGACGACGCCAAGGTGGAGTTCTCCCACCTCAGCCGGAAGGAACTCGGCGGACGATTCTTTGCCGCCTTCCGGGTGCTCCAATCCGGTCGCCTCGTCTGCACCGCGCGGGTAGACCTGGAAGGCACCTGGAACGGCCCCCTGCTCACCGCCAAGACCAGCCTGCCCCGGAAAGGGATCCCGGACGCCTCCGTGGTGGAATCCATCCCATTCGAAGGCACGCCGCCCCCCGGCGCCCTGACCACCTGGCCCGAGGGCTACCGGCTCCGGCAGCCCGTGGCCGCAGGCAAGGTCCTCACCCACGCCGACATCGAGCCGATTCCTCTGGTCAGCCAGGGCGACCGGGTGCGCCTCACGGTCAGCTATGGCGGCCTCACCATCGCCGCGGACGGCACGGCCAGAAGCCAGGGCGCCAAGGGGGAACGGGTGCGGGTGGAGCTTCCCAGCCGCAAGGTCATGCAGGCTCTGGTCACCGGGGAAGGAGAGGTCCAGGTCAACTGGCAGGGAGCCCGCTAACTCCTTCCCAGGGTGCTGGTTTTCACCGATTCGACCGGGTACTCTGGAGCCTCACAAGGAGTCCTTCCATGGCCCACGAGCACGGCGAGCACTGCGACCACGACCACGAGCACGACCACGAGATCGAAGTTGTGGAGCTCGAAGACGAGAACGGTGAGAAGGAAGAGTTCGCCATCCTCGACGAGATCGACTTCGAAGAGCGCCACTTCTGCATCATGGCCCCCCTGGCCGAGGTGCAGGCCTACTCCGAGAACCCCGGCGAGGACGATCCCCAGTTCAGCATCGAGATCTTCGAAGTGAGCGGCGACGACTTCACCATGGTCGAGGACGAGGCCCTGGCCACCCGCCTGCTCAACCACCTGGATTCACTCGGCGACAAGCTGGAGGAGTAGTCCTCCTGCCTCGGCAGAAGGCCCCCGCCCTGGCGGGGGCCTTCTGCTGCCGGCGAATCCCCAGCCCCAACTCCCCATCCACGGAGCCCAACATGCATACCCTCTGGGTCGATCCCTTCGGCGGTCTTTCCGGTGACATCTGGGTCGCGGGCCTGCAGGGCCTGGGGGCCGATGGCGAGGCGCTGCGTGCGGTGCTCCGCCGCTTCCCCTTCCCCGGCCTCGACGCCGGTTTCACCAAGGTGATGCGCTGCGGGCTGGAAGCCCACCGGGCGGAGATCCGGATCGGCGGCAAGGTGGACGACGGCAGTGCACCGCACATGCTGTTGACAGGCGAGGGGGCCGAGCTCGGCTTGGCCCCCTCGCGGGGGGCTGAGGGGGGACATCGCGAGCGCAGCGAGCAGGCGGTCCCCCCTTCCAGGAAGGCTTCCTTCAAGGCCGTGCGTCGCGGCAAGCCCTACCACGGCCACACCTGGGCCGATGTGGACGCCCTACTGAAGACCCACCTCGAAGGCCGCGCCGCAGATGCTGCACGGGACGCCTACCGCCGTCTCGGAGAAGCCGAAGCCCGCGTCCACGGCGTCTCCCTGGCCGATGCCCACTTCCACGAGGTCGGCAACCAGGACTCCATCGCGGATGTGGCCCTCGCGGCCACCGCATGGATGCTGTTGGGGGAGCCCGAGGTACACGTCGGTCCCATCGCCGTGGGCAAGGGCCGTGTGAACATCGCCCACGGTGCCTACCCCATCCCGACCCCCGCCACTCTACACCTGCTGGAAGGCTTCGAAGTGAATCCCGGCGTCGCACCGGACGGCAAGGAGCTCACGACACCGACAGGCGCGGCGCTTGCGGCAGCCCTGGCCACGCACCGGAGCGCTCCGCGTCGATTCATCCCTCACCGCGCCGTCTTCGCCGCCGGAAGCTATGACTTTCCGGATACGCCCGCCGCGAGCCGCTTCGTGCTAGGCCGCATACCTGAATCCGCAGGTGCGCTGCTGCAGATGGAGACCAACGTCGACGACGCCACGCCTCAACAGGTGGCCTTCGCCCAGGCAAGGTTGATGGAGGCCGGCGCCCTGGACGCATGGGTGGTGCCCGCCACGTTCAAGAAGAACCGCGCCGGTTGGGTACTCGGCTGCCTCATCCCGCCCGCATTCCGCGAGCCCGTGATCGCCCGCCTCGTGGCGGAACTGCCCACCCTCGGCGTCCGCTGCTGGAGCGTCGACCGCGCGGAAGCCGAGCGCGCCTTCCAGTCCCGAGAGGTCGATGGACAGTCCGTGTCCATCAAGGAAGGTGTCTGGCCCTCCACCGTCACCCGCCAGCCCGAGTACGACGATGCCGCCCGCGCCGCCGAAGCCCTCGACCGCCCGCTTCGGGAGATCCAGGCGGAGGCCTTGAAGCGGGATTGAGAAGACGCATCCAGACCAGCGGCATCCAACCGTTCATCGTCTGGAGTCATTCCGTGTCTGCGTTTCATTCCGACCTCTGGCACCTGCTCGAAACCACCCTTGGCCATCGTCGCGCAGAAATGCTCTTCGAGACCCTCGACATCGATGCGCGGCTGTTAACGCCCACGGATGCCTCGTTGCCCAGGGCCGTGCTGGCCGAGGCGCTCAATCTCGTGCTCTTTGAGCAACTCCTGGAGCGGGTTCCGGAGGCCAGGCTCCACGTGGCCACCGAAAGGGCCCGAGGCCGGAAGGTCTGCTTCGATCACGGGGCCTTGCGCACCCTGGACCTCAATCACCCGTCGGGGCTGCCGCGGGGCCACCACGCCATCGCCCGCCTTCTGGAGCCCCTCGGCTATGCCATCGCCGATGTGTACCCCCTGGGCCGCCTCGGCGCCACTGGACGGGCCTTCTGCCACCTGGACCTTCCTGAAGCCCTCAGCCAGTTCTTCGTGGCCGAACTGCATGTAGAAGGCCGCAGCAAGGCCTTCCAGGAAGCCGCAGGGCGCTTGGCCGCCTCGGCTCGGAACCCCTTGCCCGCCTGGGCCGAAGCCCTGCTGGATCGCCTCACCACGGAGCGAACCCTGGCCCTTCCCGAGGCCCAGCGCCTGCTGCCGACCCTGGCGGCCTGCTTCGCGCGGCTGCACGATCTCCCCACCACGGAGGACTTCGACACGCTTCATGCCGAGAGCCCCGAGACCGCCTGGTTCGCTACCGAAGGCAGCGTCTACAACCACGCCACGGATCGGGTGCCAAGCGTCGAGACGACCGCCCAGGCCCTGCGGGCGGCAGGCGCGCCCATGAAGGAACGCGTGGAATCCTCCCCCATGGGCCGCGTGCGCCAAACCGCCAGCCTCTCCACCCCCGTCCAGCGCCCGCTCCGAGGTGCGGACGGCCAGACCCGCCTGCGCACGGTGCCGGGCTCCTTCTTCGAGCTCATCAGCCGGGAACTCAAGCCCGACGGCTTTCTGGACCTCAGTTTCGACACCGGCAACGCCACCGGGATCATGCTGGTAACCCGCACCTCCTGAACAGACCATCTCCTCAGCAGAAGACGACGGAGCGACGGGCACCCGCGACGAAACCAAACACCGGATTCATCCGCCTTCAGTGGCCCCGAAGGTGTCGACCTGGGAACTCCGAGGTAAGTGGAGGATGGTCGTGAGAGCCGTCACGGGTTCATCCCCCATACATTCACCCAAAGTCGCAAATCGGCGTAGCACCTCGGTGCATGGCAGCATGGAATGATGAGCACGCAGCCCGCCACCCTCCGCGCCGTCATGGCCGCCCTCCGGGATCCGGAGCACGGCTGTCCCTGGGACCGGGAACAGGATCACCACAGCCTCGCCCGCTTCCTGCGGGAAGAGGCTGCGGAAGTCCTGGACGCCCTCGCGACGCACGTCATCGGGGATCCCGAAAAGGAGCGCCACCTCAAGGAAGAGCTGGGGGATCTCTGGCTGCAGGTCGCCTTTCATGCGCAGCTGGCAGCCGAGCGCGGCGCGTTTGACCTCCACGACGTCGAGCGCGAAATCGTCGCCAAGCTGGTGCGCCGCCATCCCCATGTCTTCGGCAACGTCGACGTGGCGGATTCGGACGAAGTGCTCGTGAACTGGAAGGCCATCAAGCAGGGCGAGAAGGCGGAACTGGGTCACTCGGAGGAGCCCCGCCTGCTGGAGGCCATTCCCAAGAGCCTGAGCCCCTTGGAAGAGGCCATGGAGATCGGCCGCAAGTGCGCCAAGGTGGGCTTCGAGTGGCCCGATCTCGAGGGTGTGCTGGACAAGGTGAAGGAAGAAATCGGCGAGCTCCAGGCCGAGAGCGACTTTGATCGCGTGGAGTCGGAGTTCGGCGATGTGCTGTTCAGCCTCTGCCAATGGGCCCGAAAAAAGGGCGTCGATCCCGACCTGGCCCTGCGCCGCCAGATGACCCGCTTTCGGGGACGCTTCCGCCATGTCGAGGACCGCGCCCATACCCTCGGCGGCTGGGAAGGTCGCACCCTGGACGAGCTGGAAGCCGCCTGGCAGGAAGCGAAGCGGAAACCATGAGCGCCCTGCCCTTCTACCTCGTTCCCCTCACCCATCCCACCTGGGAGGAGGCCCTGGCCTGCGGCAAGCGGCTCGGGGACGACGCCCTGCCGGAGCTGCGCCTGGATCTGTTTCCCGATGAGGATCCCGAGCGCATGGTGCGCGACCTCAAGGGTCGCTGTCTGGTGACCTGCCGCCGCGCCTCGGAATATGGCCGCTTCGACGGAACGGAATCCGAGCGTCAGGCGCGCCTCCAGAACGCCCTGGAAGGCCGTCCCCAGTGGCTCGACTGGGAGTGGGATCTGGACATCCCGGGATGGCTGGAGGCGCACCTCATGCACCTGCGGCTGATCCGATCCGTGCATGTGCAACCCGGCGTCTTCGACCTCGAAGACCGGCTCCAGGCCTTGCCCCGGGGCGACGCCTACAAGTGGGTCGGCCACGCCACGCGACTCGGGGACAACGGCCTCATTCGCCGCGTCCTCGGCTGGGCCGCCGACCACCGCATTCCCCTATCCGCCTTCCTCATGGGCCCCAAGGGCATCCCCGGCCGCGCCATGCAGGCCGCCTGGGGCGGCGCCTTCACCTACGCCGCACCGAACGATGGCCCCCCTGCGGCGCCGGGGCAGTTGAACCTCTCCACCATGCGTTCCTTGCGCTGCAGCAAGCTCCACCGCGACTTCGGCCTCTGCGGAGTGATCGGCAGTCCGGTGCTGCATTCCAAGGGTCCGGCCTTCCACAATCCGCGCTTCCAGCGGGCCTTCAAGGACCTGCTCTACCTGCCCCTGGACGCGGCGGATGCGACAGAGGCTGTCGAGGCCATGGCGGAACTCGGCCTCCTGGGCGTGAGCATCACCGCACCCCTCAAGGAGAGCCTCCCGGAGGCCCTGGGGCTGAAAGGCCCCCTGAACACCCTCTGGCGCCGATCGCCGGAAGCCGATTGGCACTCTGCCAACACCGATGCCCTCGCGCTGGAAGAGGCCCTGCGCGCGCTCCCCGCAGGCCCCGTGCTGCTGCTCGGTTCTGGCGGCGTCGCAAACGCCAGCCGCGCCGTGATCGAACGGCTGGGGCGTCCGGTGGTCCAGGCCAGCCGACGCACGCCGGTCGAGCCCGCAGATCTCGGTTCCGTGGTGGGCGTGATACAGGGGACGGCCCTGGGCATGCAGCCCGGGGATCCCCTGCCCTTTCCGGAACTCCTGGAGGCCATGCTCCCGACCCTGCGCTGGGCGGTGGAGTGGGTCTACAAGGAGGACACGGCCTTCGCCGCCTGGGCGTTGGAATCCGGCCTAACCCTGGTGGACGGCGCCAGCCTGTTCCAGGCCCAGGCGGAAGCCCAGAGCCAGCGGTTCATCGAGGGCTGCGGGTAGGGCTTTATCTCCGTTTGCTCTTGTACTGCTGGCAGAGGCCACGGACCTCGCCCACGCTGAACCAGTTCTTGCCCGGCTGGACGCGGCCCTCGGAATCGAAGGCGCCGCGCTGAAAGACCACCTGTCGCCCGGGGCGGCCATCGAGATTCTTGCTCATGCTGTAGGCGAAGATCACCTTGTCGCCCTCCAGCCGCGGCCCCTCGTTCCACTCGATGCGGTAGTCCGCACCCGGCGTGTCGCGGTTCCGCCCGTCCAGGCCATCCTCGGCCCAGGCCTTGAAGCAGGCCAGCAGCTCCCGCTCCTCTGCGGTGCGGGTGCCGTCCGCGGCCTTCGGTCCAGGATCGGGCCGGGTCGGCAGGCCAGGTTTGGGACTCCCTGCCAGCACGCGCTTGCGGGCCTCCTCTTCCCCGGCCTTCTGCACCCGCCAGGCCTCCACATCCCCGCCATCCTCCAGGGTGAAGACCCCATACCCCTGCCGCTTCATCTCCGCCTGCCAAGTATCGAAGGGCATGCCGTTCCAGCGATCCCTGAGCCCCATCCCCGCGAAGGAGTCGCCACCCTTGCCGTACTGCCAGGGGTCGAAGAGATAGGTCACGCCGCCTTCCACCAGCGCCAGGGCACCGTGGTTGCGGTTCACGTCCAGGCGGTTGTAGGCGCCGATCCCCTTGGGGCTCGCCTCGATGCCCCGCAGGTCTGCCGTGATACCCGCGCCTCGGAACGAGGCCTCCAGGACCCCGGCCATGTCACCGCAACTGCCGCGTCCGATGCGGCGCGCACCAGCCTGCCACACGGCCCGCACCCGACCCATGAAATCCGCGTTGGGTGGAATGCCTTCGGCGGCGAGGCGGTTGGCCACCATATGCGTGATGTAGCGGGCCTTTTCCAGTTGGGAACCCCGTTTCACCACGTCTGGCGCCACCTGAATCACGCGCTCCCCGAAGGCCTTCCACGGGTCATCGGCCGCTGTCAGCAGGGCGGGCACAAGGAGCAGGAATGCGCATCGCAAGAGAACCTCCGCCAAGGATGGAATGGAGGGCCAGTCTACCCGGGCGGTGCATGCAGATCCTTCACATCCCAACGCTTCGGATCGTCCTCTCTCCCCCGGGTTCGGACGGTCAGAACACCCGCTGGTTGCGCCTATCGCGATCCCGCGGTGTCATAGCCCCATGCGTCTGCTCCTGGTGGAAGACAAGGACAGTTTCCGTCGCCTGCTCGTGCAGGCGCTCGTCGGTTCCTCGTGGGATGTGCTGGCGGTGGGAGATCCCGAGGAGGCGGTGCGCGTGCTCGAAGGCGGCGCGTTCGAGGTGATGGTCACGGACCTGCGACTTCCCGGCTTCAGCGGCCTGGAGCTGTTGCGTCGGGCCAAGCGGCTTCAGCCGGGCCTCCGGGTGATCCTGATGAGCGCCTTTGGGGAGCCCAAAGACATCGTCGAGGCCGTGCGCTGGGGCGCCGACGACTTTCTGCCGAAGCCCTTCGACCTCGATGTCTTCCTGGCGCTCCTCCAGCGCACGGCGGCCCTCGTGGAGGCACCGCCCCCGGACCCCCGGGAAGCCTGGGTGGCCAACAGCCCCGCCATGCAGCACCTGGACCAGGGGCTCGCACAGGCGGCCGGTTCCGACCTGCCGGTGCTCTTCACCGGTGAGCCGGGCTCCGGCCGGGGTCGTACCGCCCGTCGCCTGCACGCCCTTCGCCGCCCCGACTCGCCCTATCTGGCCCTCCGTGCCGATGCGTTGCCTCCCGGTGGCCCCAGCCCTCGCCAGCTCGACCTCCTGAAGGGCGGGAGTTTCTACCTGCAGGATCTGGACCTCCTGCCGCCGGACCGCATCCCGGGCCTGGTGCGCGCCATGGGCACATCGGCGGGCCAGTACGTGGCCTGGATGGGCGGGTGCCGCAGCTCCCAGGACCTGCCCGAACCGCTCACAACGCGCTTGGCCGTGCTGGAGTTCCACCTGCTGCCCTTGGCGCAGCGCCCCGAGGACGTGATCCCGCTCTTTCGGGCGATTCTCACCGCACGCGCGAGGCAGCTGGGAAGAAGCGTTCCCCTGGTGGACCGTTCCCTGGAACGCTCCCTGCCCGCCCGCGGCTGGCCCGGAAATGTGCGTGAACTCGCCTGGTGCGTCGATCAAGCCCTGCAGATCACCTCGGGCCCCGTCCTCGGCCCGCTCCCAGATCCGGGCGCCATGGGTTCCAGCCCGTTGATGCTTCCCCTTGCGACTGATGGCACCCTGGAAGCCCGCCTGGACGCCGTGCGTCACCACGCGGAGGCCGCGATCCTCCGTCGTGAACTCGCGGCCCATAGCGGCGACCTGGGTACCCTAGCCCAGCGGCTCGGACTGACCCCCCGCACCCTGGCCCAGCGGCTGCGGGAACACGCCATCCCCCTGGAAGACACCCCCTGAAGGACCTCGCTCCATGTCCCAACACATCCCTGAAATCCTTGAGCCTGCGATTCTCCGCGCCCATGTCCTGCAGGGCGTGGAAGCCCTCGGTCGCGTGGTCGTGGGGAAGGATGCCAAGGTGCGGCGGGCCATGGCGGTGCTCATCTCCGGGGGTCATCTCCTGCTGGAGGATCTGCCGGGGGTCGGCAAGACCACCCTCGCCAAGGGCCTCAGCCATCTCCTGGGGGGCAATTTCCAGCGTGTCCAGGGCACCAACGACCTGCTGCCCTCAGACCTGCTGGGGGTGCACCTCTGGGATGCCAAGGAGCAGTCTTTCCGCTTCCAGCCCGGCCCCGTCTTCGCCAACGTCCTGCTGCTGGACGAGCTGAACCGCATCGGTCCCAAGACCCAGAGCGCCATGCTGGAGGTGATGGTGGAGGGCCAGGTCACCCTGGACCGCACCACCTATCCTCTGCCGGAGCCCTTTCTCGTCATCGCGACCCAGAACCCCATGGACCACGCCGGCACCTTCCCCCTGCCGGAGAGCCAGATGGACCGTTTCTCCTGCGTCATGCACATGGGCTACGCCGATTCCGCCTCCGAACGGAAGGTGCTCCGGCATGAGGCGGGCTCGGAGCGACTCTCCGATCTGCGCCCCGTCCTCGATCCCGGACAATGGAAAGCCGTGCGAGACGATGTGCGCCGAGTCCAGGCCTCCGACCGGGTGCTCGACTACCTGGAGCGGGTCGTGGCGCGGGTACGCAAGGACGGCGGCTTCTGTTCCACACGCGCGGCAGCCCAGTGGCTCGGAGTCTCCAGGGCGGAAGCCTGGCTCGCCGGACGCGACTTCGTCACCCCGGACGACCTGCAGTCCACCTTCTCGGACGTCATGGCCCACCGCGGCACCATGGATGACCGGCGCCTGAACCGGGACGACCGCCGTGAAGTGCTCGGTCGCGCGATGTCGGATGTGCCCGTGGGGTGGAAGTCGTGACGCTGACCGGCATCGGCCTGCACCTGCGGGAACTGCGCATCGCCAAGGGATTTTCCCTGGAGGCCATGGCCCGGGAACTCCACTGGCGCGTAGACCTGCTGCAGGCGGTGGAGGAGGAGCGCTGGGACGTCATTCCTCCCGGCCAGGAGCGCCCGATGGTGCGCCAGATGGCCGAGCGCCTGGAGTGCTCCCTGGAGGCGTTCCCGGAGGCCTGGGCAACGGTTCCGGGCGAAGTCGAGCAGGAACCTCCCGATCCCCGCCAGATCAAGCTGGAGCGGGCCATGACCGCCCTCGTCGCCCTCGGATCGGTCCTCGTCCTCGTCTGGCTGCTCATGCCTGGAAAAGACCTTAAGCGCGGCGCGGTGCCCCCCCCACGGAAGGTGGCGCAGCAGGGCGCTTTCATCCAGCCGCAGGGGGTCACGGACCAACCTTTCGCCGTACTCGGTGAAGCGATTCCCGAGGCGCCCGTGACTGCCGAGGGCGTATTGGTGATCCTGCGCGCCATCGATGCCGGCACCGCCCGCATCGAGGCAGGAGAG
Source organism: uncultured Solibacteraceae bacterium (assembly GCA_964415525.1). Classification (GTDB taxonomy): domain Bacteria; phylum Acidobacteriota; class Holophagae; order Holophagales; family Holophagaceae; genus CAZPUI01. The sequence goes on along the minus strand of CAYQAS010000030.1, from coordinate 23,354 downwards.
CAGCGCCTGGAGCAGGCCCTGCGAGTGTCCGAGCCCTGGCGTGTGCGGGTGCGCGGCCCCTTCACCCTGATCCTCGACAACGCCGGGGTCACGATGGTGGAAGTGGCAGGCCGACCCGTACGCCACGGTCGGCACGTCGGAGAGACATGGAGCGGCACCTTTGATGCCCAGGGCACGTGGGTGCTTCCCCCCGCCCCCGTCCCGACCGGGAACCCCGATACCCTACCGCCTGAGAATGTGATCGAGTGAGGGAGACGCCATGAACCCTATCCTCCAGAAGTTCCTGGAAGGACAACTGCCGGAGCCGATGGCGCAGGCCCTGGTGGGGGGCGGGCTGCCCCTTCCGACCCTGGAGCTGCTCCACGCGCTGTCTCACGCCATCTTCCAGGAGACGCCCTTCGCCGAGAAGGCCGTGGAAACCCTGACGGCCATGCCGGAAGGTGTGCTCCAAAGCGCCATCATCGGACCGGTGGAGCCACCGGAAGTCCTCGGTGTTATCGCTGTCCACCGCAAGGAGCCCTCCCTGCTGGAGACCGTGCTCCTGCACGAGAACTTCACCTCTGAGTGGATGGAGCGCGTCATCCCGCACCTGCCGGGCTCTTCCCTGGACATCCCGCTCAACAATCAGGTCTTCTGGCTGGAGCGCCCCGGCATCCTCGACCTCATCGAGACCCATCCGGACTGCGAATACAACCTCAAGCGCCGCATCAACGAGTTTCGACGGGACGTCCTCCACCTGATCTCAGAGGAGATCGCCGGCGACCGCCTGGAGATCATCGACGCGGTGGAAGCCGGTCACTTGGATCGGGCCTGGAGCGAACTGCCCCTTCCCATGGCCTCTGGCGAAGCGGATTCCGTCGAGGCGGAGATCAAGTACAAGCCCGCTCCCGCGCCGCTGGACGACGCCGCCCGCGAGCTGCTGGATGGTCTGCTGGACGAGGCAGAAGGCCGCTTCGTCTCCGTGGCCCAGCGCATCCTGAAGCTGAATCCCAACCAGAAGGCCATTCTGGCCATCAAGGGCGGCAAGGAGGAGCGGGTCAACCTGATCCGCGAAGCCAACCGTGTCATCCAGATGAACGTGCTGCGCAATCCGCGGATCACCGAAGCCGAGATCACCTACATCTCCCAGATGCGCAGCGTGAACGAGGAGGTGCTGCGCACCATCGGCACCAGTCGGGAGTGGACCCGGAAGTACCAGATCATCAAGAATCTGGTCCAGAACCCCAAGACCCCGCTGGCCCTCAGTCTCACGCATCTCAAGCGATTCACGGACTTCGACCTGCGGCAGATGGCCCACGATCGGAACATCGCGGAGGTCCTCCGCCGGGAGGCGGGCCGCATCATGACCCAGCGGCTCAACAAGAGTTGATCCTTCAGGGCCTCTCGAAAAGCGAGCCCGAACGCGAACGAAGGCGGCAGTCCACAGGGCCGCCGCCTTCGTTCGCGTTCACGACCAGGGCGCTGCCCCCTGCCTCCCCGGCGCTCCGGCTGGTGCCCTCGCGTGCTCATCCCGGCCGCTTTTACACGAATCCACAGTCAACGCCCCAGCAGCATGCAATGCCGATTTATTCCAAACCAACCACACAGCCCCCGGAGCCCCTTCCCGGGCGGACCCTTCGACAAAATTCAAGTCCGCCGAGTGCACTGAAAATGTAGCAATCCGATAAACACCTGCTTTCTCAAAGCTCAGCGCACGGTCTCCACCGCTGGATCCACACACCCTGCGGAAACAGGTCTCATCTTTTTTTATTTCTTCACTTGCATCCATGTGATCTCACCTCGGGCATACTGGCATGCGGAAGGTTTCGATGTCCAAGTCCCTGTCCTCTGACCCCATTGCGGCTCCTTCGCCCCTGGTGCGTTTCCAAATGCGCCTTGAGGAAGCCGCACCCGAACCCGCACACCTGCAACCCCTGCTCCGGGAGCTGGAAGTCGCCGGCCAATTGGAGGCTGCCCTTCGGGCGCTGAAGGCACGACACCCGAAGCTCTCCCAGGAGAAGGGACACGGCTGGGGCGCCATCCGGGTGCGAATGGAGGTTGTGGTGGCCAAGTCCCGGGACCGTCGCATGGCGCAATGGCAGCAGGATCCGCGAAAGCGGCTGCTCCGCTTGAGGTTCGAGGTGCGCGGAGCGGCCACGCAGCTCAATCCCGGCGCCCTCAGCGCAGCCCTCGCCAAGGCGTTCCTGGAGGCTGGTCTGCCCATCGCCATGGGCCTCGAAAAATCACCTCGCCCTGTGCTTCACCTGGGTCACCCCTTGCCGCTCACTGTGGAGGGTCGCCTGGAATGGGCCGACGCCACCCTGCGAGAGCCGCTCTCCATCCCGATGAAGGCCTTGCCCGCCCTCCTCAATCACCACCTGCCCGAGGGCCTGCGGGTGCTGGCCGGAGAGGAGGTGCCTACCATCTCCACACCGGTTCTGGAGCTCTGCGTCCTTGGGCACTGGTCCTGGACCTGCCCTGACGAGCGACTCGCCGAGGCCCGGCGCCGCATCGCGGATTTCCTGGCGGCGGAGCGCTTCGAGATCGAGAAGTCCGGCAAGGTGGGTGGCCGAAAGATGGTGAAGCGGGTAGACGTCCGATTCCACGTCGTAGAGGCCCGCTGGGAGGCCCGGGAGCTGTGTCTCACCACCCACCTGGCGGGAGGGGCCGCCCTCAACCCTCAGAAGCTCCTGGCGGGCATTCTGGACGTGGAACCGACGGAGATCACGGGGCTCGTCCGCCTCGAGGTGGTCCTGGCCCGGGATCCGAAGCTGGAGAACCAGTACCGCTACGAGACGAAGCTCTCCAACCTCTACGAGGACGCTGTGCTCCTGGAGGAGGCCCCCGGCCTGCGCGTCGAGGAAGACAGCGACGACGACACCCTGGTCATGGGCGGCTGAATCAGACGCGGGTGGCCTGGCTTGGCCCGGACACCACGTGGGGAGAAGGAGGGAGGACGCAGAGGGCGCGTAGCGACCGGGCGGTCCCCCCTCATATTGTCAGTCCGGCATGCCCTGGATGGCCCGCTGCCAGAGGGTCTTGGGCTCGGCATCCATCAGCCAGTCCGGCTGTAGCGGCAGCCGCGCCCAGGCCCCCTGGGCCATTTCCTGCTCCAACTGGCCCGGCGCCCATCCCGCATAGCCGAGGAACAGCCGGAACCGGGCCTCGGGATCCAGCAGCAGCGTCTCCAGAAGGTCCTTCCGGAAGCTCACGAAGTCCGTGAAATCGAGCACCGTGTCTTCCTCCGTCGGCAGCCCGCCACGCACCAGGATGATGCCACGGTGCGGTTCCACCGGCCCGCCGCGGAAGGCCACATCGTCCTCGCTCCCGGCGTAGATGAGGTGGCTCTCCTCGCAGATGTGAGAGAGGGTCATGGGGAGCGGCCGATTCAGCATGATCCCCATGGCACCGCCCTCGTCGTGCTCGATGAGCAGCACGACGGCATGGATGAAGTTGGGGTCCATCAGGAGTGGGCTCGCGAGGAGCAGGCAGGGGGCCATGGGCTGCATGGGGGGAATCATACCGCGCTACCCTCGAAGGATGGACCTTGCAGCTACCCTTCTCGCTCCCTTCATCCAGGCCGTGCGTCACTGGAAATGGGCCCTGGCGCTGATCGCCCTCTCTGTATTCCTTTCCCTCCTCGGTCCTGCATTGCAAGTGGCGTTCCGCCTGCCCGACAGCCTTGAGGCGAATCTCCTGCTGGGACTCGCCGCGCCCCTGCCCCTGAACGCCTATCTCGTGCCCCGCTTCCTGGCCTGCATGGACGCCGAGCTGAAGGACGATCCCACCAATCCATCAGCAGACTGGCGGGACGGCTTCGAGCGCCGCTGGTTGCTCGCCTGCCTGGCCAAGGTCCTCTTGAGCATCTTTGTCGTCCTCGGCTTGTCAGCCTTTGTCCTGCCGGGGCTGCTCTTCCTCTTCGCCTTCGGCTGGACGCCCTACCGCATCCTGCTTCGGGGCGAGAGCCTGCGGGACGCGGCCCGCGGCAGCTTCGTCCTCTCCATCCAGAACCGCATCGGCATGCTGGCCGTGGGCGGCTTCCTAGGCCTCGTCTACCTCGCGGGCGCCCTCCTGGTGCTCTTTGTGCTCGTCCTGGCCTTCCCCAACCCGACACCCCTGGACCGCCTCGTGAGGCCGATCTTCTGGGGTTCCTACGCTGTCGCAGGACTCATGGAGCTGGGCTTCTCGCTCGCAATCCTAGGCCTCTTCCACCACCTGGAAGCGCGCACCGCCACTATTTCCCGAAATAACTCCGAAGCGCCTTGACCACCGCCAGCGCGTAGCGCTCCCGGTAGTCCGGATCCCGGAGCTGCTCTGCGTCGCCTTCGTTCTGCAGGTTGCAGACCTCCACCAGCATCTTGGCACTGGCGGCGCTGTAGCGGATCACGGCAGGAACGAAGCTCTTCTTGCCGCGCCGAATCACGTTGCGAATGGGGCGGTTGGCGTGAACGGGCAGATCCTCCTTGTGGAGGGCCTTCACCAAGGCCTCCGCCAGCAGACGGCTCCGGGCCTCGCCCTGGATGCGCTCCTTGCCGCTGAAGGCCACCTTGGCCCCCCGCGCCGCCTCTGCCACCTTGGGCAGCCGGCCCGCCCCCAAGGCGAAGGTCGCAGGGACGCCGGAGGCCCCAGGCACATAGACCATGGTGCCCCGGGCACTTGGGTGCAGGCTGTCGGCGTGGAAGCTCAGGAAGACGGTCTTGCGGGCGTCGCCCTTGAGGCCGTGACCCGCCACGATGTCGTTCGCCAATACCCAGCGCAGGTGGACCGAAACGGCATTGGGACTCTCGCCATCGTTGTCGAAGGGCGGATCCGTGAGGATCTGGGCCTCGCGCACGGGACTCTTGATGGTCTCGCGTGCCTTGAACCCCACCCCGGGATAACGGATGGTGCTCGCGATGCGCGCCTCCGTCCCATCTTCGAGCAGGCGCCGCACACGCATGACGATGTCGTATACGAAATCGGATTCCCAGACGCCGTTGGCCTTGGCGCCGATGTCGATGCCGCCGTGGCCGGCGTCCAGCACCACCGTGACGCCTTGAAGCCGGGGACCGGCGTCGAGGCGCGTGGTGCGCCGCACCTCCTCCCGTACCTCCCGTTCTTCCACGAGGGCCGGAGCCCCTTCCACCTGGAAGGGCGCCGCCAAGTGTTCCACCGGAATGCGGATCTCGGTGCCCGCGGGAATGGCCCGGACGTCCTCGATGCCCGCCCGCTTGGCCAAGTCCTGAGCGAGCTCATGCACGTCCTTGGGATCCACGCGATCCGTATAGCGCATCACCACGCTGCTGTAGAGCGCCTCGCCCTTGCGCAGGCGGTAGGCGGCGTAGCGTCCCTTTTCGTCGCTGCCGTATGTCAGCAGCGCCCGATAGGCGCCCACGCGTGCCTCATCGTCCAACTCATCCTCGGGCTGGGCGCGCTCCACCTGGGCTCGCCCAAGACCTCCCAGCTCGCGGCTGATTACCGTGCGTGGAATCCGCCAGACGTCGCCCTTCCGCAGCTTTTCGGGAAGCTTCGGGTTAGCTTCCTGAAGCAGGTCGTAGGCCTGCCCGCGTCCGTGAAAGAGGGCGGCCATCAGCCAGATGGATTCGAGCTCCGGATGGCGCACCTTGTGCAGGACCTCGTCCTTGCGCCACACATCCTCGGGCCAAAGCGCCTCCAGGGCCCAGCGTTTCCCCGCAGGCGTGAGGGCGTCGTAGGCCACCCAGCCCTGGGCTCGCTCTGCCAGGAAGGCCTTGGGGAGCGCGGCTCCATCCACCTGCACGCCTTTGCGGAACACGAGACGCACCGACACAGCCCCCCCTTTGGGGAGCTTGGCCCGCACCACCACCGGCGCAGGATCCGCCGCGGAAAGCAGGACCGCGGGCAGGAGCCAGGCGAGGGTCAACCCTCCCATGGCGCCCCGGCGGGATCTTCCATGGACAGGCCCTGTCGAATCCAGGCCATCAGCGTCTCGCGAAGGGTGTCTGTCTCGTCCACACGCACCGAGAGGAAGGCCTGGAAGCGCCGTTCGAGGTGGGCCAAGCCCTCTTCCAGAAGAAAGAGGCGATCGGAGACGCGCCCCTGGGGATCCTTGGCCTGGCTCGGCGGGAGCTTCATGGCGCTCGTGTCGAGGCTGGCGGCGCTCAGGACGCAGGTCCACTCCATGTCGCCCGCCAGCAGCCGGATCTTGGCCTTGCTGGGGCGCATGCCACGGGAGAGTGCCTCGAAGGCCTCACGGGATTCCGCTGGGTTGCCCTTGCGCAGGCTGAGTTCCTTCACATCCCCATGCTCAGACACCAATACCACGGCGTCGTCCACGAAACAGGCGGACGTATCGCCCTCGGCACCAGAGGTGCCGCCTTCGGTGAGGCCACGCATCCAGAGCCAGAGGATGAACTCTTCCCCGAGGAAGCGTCCCTGTTCAATCAGTTCCATTGCCTTCAACGTCAGGCCTCCTCAAAGGAGAGTTCAAGGGGGTCCAGGGTCATCAGGTTCTCTACCGGCAGGTCCGGCACGAGGCGTCCGGCCAGGAGCAGGGGTGCCAGCGGCTGCAGTTCGCACCCGAAGGACTTCATGAAGAGCTCGGTTAGCGCGGACTGGGTCTTGCTGCTGGAGGCCGTCGTCCAGAGCACACCGCCCTTGAGGTCCCACGCGACCTCCACGACTTTCGGCGTGGGCAGCACCTTCCGGAGCAGTTCCGCCTTCACTTCGTCCGCCAGGGAAACCCGAGCCTCCTTGCCGACAAAGGAGAGGTCCTTCTCCTTCATGACCTGCTGGATGCGCAGGTCCACATGGGCCTTGAGCAGCATGGAGGGGACACGGCGGGTATCGATGCGCAGGCCGAACACCGCAAAGCGCTCCTGGGTCACCCAGGTCTCATCGGGGGGCGTGATGAGGGGGTTGCGCCAGTCGCACCAGCCTTGCCGCTCCTCCTCCATTCCGTCCTCGAAGGGACGGAACTGGTCTTGCCGCAGGCCATCGAGCAGATCCACCTCGGTGGGCACCGGCCCGAGCACAAGGAAGCGTTTCAGTGAGAGATTACCTTGAAGCAGACTCATGACTTTCCTGCGAGCTTGTGACCGATCCGAGAGATGAGCCCAGGACGCGTGTCCTGGAAAGTCTGGGGTGAGGGCGGCTGCAAGGCTGGCATATCCTTCTTCCCGGGAAGAGGGAAGGCAGGATCGTCAAGCGCCAACAGCACCGCAGTGACATTATCGCGTCCGCCACCCTCCAGAGCCGCATTCAGAAGACGGGCCAGCGTCTCTTTGAGGGAATAGCGCTGGGCAAGGATGTTGCGAAGCGTCTCGTGGTCCATTTCCCCATGTAGGCCATCGGAACAAAGGAGGAGCCGGTCCCCGCGGCGGAGCGGGACCTTACCCATTACCGTCTTCAGAGCCATGGGCGCACCGAGGGCCTGGGTGATCATGCTGCGCTGCGGGTGAGTGTGGACCTGCTCCGGCGTCAGGATGCCGTTCTCCACCATCTCATTGACCAGAGTCTGGTCCCGGGTCAGCTGAGTGAGGTTCTCACCACGCAGCAGGTAGGCGCGGCTGTCGCCGATCTGCGCGATGTAGGCGGCGCCTTCCCAGATCATGGCGGCGGTCATGGTACTTCCCATGCCGCGGGCACTGCGCTCTTCATCGGAATAACGCAGCACCGCCGCACTGGAAGATTCGGTGGCATCCCTCAGGGCACGCCACAGGTTGATTTCCTTGCGTAGGTCGCTTGGCAGGATGCCCCACCGGCTGAAGAGGTTCACCGACATGGCGGCGAGCCCTTCACGGCTCGCGATCTCGCCAGCCGCGGCGCCACCCATGCCGTCGGCCACCGCAGCCAGCAACCCCGCGGGACAGCTCTTCCGGAGCCCTCCAAGGGTGTTGACCAAGGGCTCGTCTCCGTCGAGGGCGCTCACCAGGAAGGCGTCTTCGTTGTTCTTGCGGACGCGGCCCTGGTGGGTGATCGCGGCGTAATTGATCAGCATGCGGGTGGGATCCCTGTTCTGGATCCAGCCCGAAAGGCAGGATCGAAGCTCTCATGGTAGCTCATCCCGACCTGCACCGTAGCTGTCGCGAGCCATGGCACACCATGGTTGACCCGCCATGGCAAAGCACGGAGGAGGTTCGTGCGCGATTGGACTGCCCGTTCAAGCGAAGCGGTTGTCATTCAGAAAGTCCAGGAGTTCACCGAAAGGCTCAGGAAAGCACCTCACCTCGATTGGATCGGAACTGTGACAGGCCTCATCATGGAGGACATGTCCCACCGCCTTGCCATTCTCGGACCAGGCACCCTTGGCCAGGATCTCGCCCTCTTCGCTGCAGGGCGTGGGTGGGAAGTCGCCCTGGCGGGGCGGGAGCTCTCCCACGCCAGGAATGCCCATCGCCTCATCAGCGAACGGATCTCCCGGATCCGCAGACCAGAACTCGAAGAAGCCCTGCGCCGGATCCTCCCAGTCACCCTGACATCCACGGCCGTGATGGATGCGAATGTCCTGTTCGAGGCCCTTCCCGAGCAGTTGGAGCTCAAGCAGCGTGCTTGGCAGGCGCTGGCAGCCATCGCACCTCCTGATGCCTTGCTGCTCACGGGTACCTCCAGCCTACCCGTCAGGGAGGTGGGAGCCCGCCTCCCTGATCCCACTCGGCTATCCGCATTCCATGTGTTCGTCCCCATTCACCGCAGCACCGTTGTCGAGATCGTTGCATCCCCAGCCAATCTTCCACGCCTCCGGAGCTTGGCCCAGGAATGGGGGCTGGATGCCATTGCCGTCGAGGACACCCCTGGGTTTGCCGCAACCCGCATGGGCATGGCGGTCGGCCTGGAGGCGATGCGCCTTCTCGAGCAGGGAACAGACGATCCTCAGGGAATCGATCGACTGATGGTTCAGGGCTATGGTTGGCCTGTTGGTCCGCTCGAATTGTCGGATCGCGTGGGTCTCGATGTTCGCCTCGCCATCGCCCGCCAACTGTTTGTGTCCACCGGAAAAGTCCAGTGGGAGCCCCCAGAGATCCTGATCGCGCATGTGGCGTCCGGTCGACTCGGTAGGAAATCTGGACAAGGGTTCTATCGATGGAATCCAGGGGGAAACCGCCTGTGAAAACCCTCGAACTGTCCACCATCGCCATCCTCGCCTTGCTGGCGCTGTGGATCGCGTACAAAATCGGGAGGTTCGTCCTTCGCCTACTCGCGGGTCTGCTCGTTCTGGCCCTGGTGATTTACCTGCTGTGGTGGTTTTTCACACGCTGATTCCAAGGAGTTGCGCCATGTCCAACCTCTCCTGTCCCAACTGCGGCGCCGATCTGACGGCCCCCCAGAGTGTTCGCATCGCGGAATACCACTTCGGTTCCCTCGCTGCGAATCCCCAATCCCCTCTTGAAGGCCCAGGCTTCACTTACCATCGCGAGAAGTCCGATACCTACACGATTCTCTGCAATGCATGCCGCCGTCTGGTCAGAACCCTCCCGCTAGGGTAAATATCTCACCTCAAAATCGCACTAAGAAGAAACCCCCGGAACATCCGGGGGCTTCTTTTTTAGGATCAGGACTGACTACTGACGGATAATGCGCGGCGTAATAAACATCAAGAGTTCTCGGCTCTCTTCTTTGTTGCTGCGATTTCGGAAAAGACCTCCGATAACCGGTAGCTTGGAGAAGAAGGGGACACCTGCGGTATCCGTAGAACTGCGCTTGACATAGACGCCACCCAGGACCGCAGTACCGCCGTCCTGAACCAGGACATTGGTCATGACCTCACGCCGGATGATGGTGGGCTGGCCGTTAACTTGACGGCTGAAGTCCGCCTCCGATTTCTCAACCTTGAGTTCCATCATGATCGTGCCGTCATTGTTGATCTGGGGCGTCACTTCCAGCGAGAGGTTTGCATCCGCAAAACTCACAGCAATGGCGCCGACGCTGCCACCGGTCTGCATCATTGGGAAGGGAATCTTCTCGCCGGAAAGAATCTTGCCCATCTTGTTGTTGAAGGTGGTCACCCTCGGATTCGAAACAATCCGAGCATTTCCTTCGGATTCGGCAGCCTGCAGAATCACGTTGAGGCTGATCCTCGGGCTGAGGAACGAAAGCCACATCTCGCCGGTGGCCCCAGCGATGGAGGTGGCGCCATCCTTCCCAGGCGTGAATCCGACCATGGCAGTGTTGCCGCCGTCCGAGCGGTTATTCATGCCATTCCACGACTTCCCATTCCCAGAAACCCAAGGAACAGCCGCGCCATTCGCAGTGAGTTCCGTTCCTCCGGCATTCGCCGTCGGCCACTTCACACCGAAGGCCTGATTCCAACCAATGTTGGCTTCCACAATCTTGGCTTCGATGGCGACCTGCTGAATCGGAACATCCAAAGTATTGATAAAGTCGCTGATCAAGGTCTTCTGGCGCGGAAGATCCGTGATGAAGAGAGTGTTGGTTCGATCATCCACAATCAAACTGCCGCGCGGAGTCTTGACACGCTCTACGAGAGTTCGGACATCATTCGCCTTGGCGAAGCTGAGCGGCCGAGTCCAGGTCGTGAGTTCACCCGTCAGGTTACGGGCATCTTCCAAGGCACGAGTCTGCTCCTCTTCCTTCCGCAGGGTCTCTAGACGTGCGACTCGCAGAATGCCATTCTCCACCGTCCTGCCCAAACCGTACTGTTTGCAAACGATATCGAGAATCTGGTCCCAGGGTTTCTGCCGGAAATTGGCCTCAATTTCAATCGATTTGAGGTCGGGGTCATGAATGATGTCGAGGTCAGCGATATCCGCAAGGGTGCGCAACAGTTGTGGAAGATCGGTCTTCTGCAGATCGATGGTCATCGGAGTACCGCGGTACTTCGTATTGACCTCTCCCAAGACCTTCCCCTTGCGGCTATTTTCCGTAGGAGCGGGAGGCTGCTCAACGGCGGGCCTCTGAGGGTTGAGCATGGCTGCTGTCATAACGGGCAGTGCCCGGAACGCTGAACCAATGGAGGGCATCGGCGTCAATGGAGGGCAGACAGGCTTCTCGCGATTCTCGTTTTTCTCCGTCAGGACGGGATGGACTGAAAGAACCGGCGAGGCGGTTGCCAAAACAGGCAGCCCATTGACCATAGCCTTAGATGATGCGACCGCTCCTCCCAGAATGAGCATCACACGATCTTCGAGTGGATTGAGGCGAGCAGTCGTGCCTGGGGCAACCTCTAGAACCAGTCGGGTAATGGGCTTGGGATCAGTCTGGTTCTGGGCAAGGCGACAGCGACGGATAAGGGGATGCGCGATGCTGCCAAGCTCTTTGGCCCCGACCACCTTCCCACGGAAGACATCGGGCAAGTCGAGAACAACCCGATCAGGTCGTTCCAATACCTGCAACTGCGGAACCCCCTGGAATCCAGGAATCGAAATGACGAGCCGCACATCGCCCGAATTTTCGGTATCCAAACGAACTGACTGGATCTGAACAGATTGTTTGCGGCCTTCCTTGACTTCAGGGGCAGCCGCAATCGCCGGATGGAAGGGAACGCCCAGCATCAGCGCACTCCCAGCCACGAGCAAGACACTCAGGCGAGCGTTCATCGGTTACCCTCCTCGCGCTTGAACGGTTTTTCAATAGACTTAGAATGCGAACGATTGGTGGAATTCGGATCCCACTGCCGGAAGACAACGGCTCGATCAGTTATGGCAGAAATCTCGCCGTCCTTGAACTTGTACCCAACCGGCAATGTTCGAGTCTTTCCCCGCGAGTCAATTACAATCGCAAGGGCTTTACCATTTACCACCACCCGCCCCTTGACTCCAATCTCATCAACGGATTCTGCCCGCGTCTTATCGACATTGTCAGAAGGGGAACTGAATGGATCTCGCTCCAGGTTTGGGCGATAAGGGAATTTGACATGCTCAAGGCCGTCCCCGGAATGATCCTCAGACTTGACTGCGGGGATTTCCTGCTTGCCGGTGGCTTTGGGGCCCTGCTTGGTCACCGGCTGGGAAAACCCCCGCGACATGACCAAAAGCCCAACGAGTAGCATTCTGAAGGATCGGGTGCTCATATGACTCAGTCTCCTTCACCTTTGATATCGCCCTTGCTTGGCTTACTCGGCTTTGGGGCGGGAGGAGGCGGAGGCGCTGCGGTAGCGGGCTTATCGCCAGGGTTGTACACGAAGGCCGTAACTGTGCAATTCAACGTGACCGGATAGAGCGCCCCCCCCGCACGACGCATCTGGATCCCACTGATGTTTACCATCTTGTCGAATCCAGAGATCAGTGATGCAAACCGACCAAAGTCGTGGAACCCAGCGCGATAGCTAAATTCGTATGGATAGGCGGTGTAGTACTGTTCTTTGTTCACAGAACCACCTCCGGCCTTAAATAATGTTTGTTCAAGACCTGCAGTATCTGCCAATTTTTTTAACCGGATAGGCAACTCGCCTCGATCAAGCTCCGAAGGCATCAGCTTGATAAGCTCGTCCAGCTGTTTATTCTGTGCGTCAACTTCCTTTCGCAGTTTTTCGTAGTTGGCTTTGTATTGTTTCCCCTTCTCAACTTCTTGTTCAAGCTGGGTGATGGCCGATGTCAAGGCGTCCAGATCCTCTCGCTTGCCCCCCATGGAGATGTAGGTGGCAGCGCAGATGAGGATCCCAATTAGACCGCCAACGAGGATCTGTTTCTGCAGTTCGTTCATGCCACCCCCCTACGACGCCGAGTCTGCGAGTTCGAACGTGATCGTGAAGGACACGTTTCTGGCGTTGTCCCGGGTGCTGACCTGATGGTTCACCTTGTTGAACCAGTTACGGTTTTCCGCAAGCTTGCCGCGGAACACGTTTACGGATTCAAAGGATCGTCCGAAACCAGTTACGGTGAGGGCACGGCCATTAATATACAATTCGTTAAACCAAATATCATCCGGGACACAATTTGCAAGTTGTTCAACGACTTTTACCGTCAGTTCCTGATTGCCCTTGAGGCGGGTAAGCACCTCAATCTTCTTCTTCAGAAGTTCCTTCTTTGCAACGTATTCATTGAATAGCTTTGTATATTTATCGAGCTCCTGCTTTTCCGCCTCAAGTTTGGCCTTCACTTCTTCCGCCTTCTGGATCTGGTGGTCCAGCCAGAGGTAGTAGACGAGGCCGGCACAAGAGAAGGTCAGACCGACAATAACGCCCGCGACAGGAAGACTTGTTCGACGGGAGGGTTCAACCTGGGCATAGACCTGTTCTGCCTGCTGTTCGGCAGCTTTGTCAGTCTTTTTGGCCGAAGCCTGCGCCAGCGAGTCACCAAGTAGGTTGATCTTGATCATCGGTCACCTGCCTGGCGAAGGGCGAGGCCAACAGCAATGGCCGCAGCGGATCCGATTCTGCGAGCAGTGGCAGGGTCCACGCTCCGCTCATCAAGCTCGATCTGCTGGAAGGGATTGAGGATATCCACCGATACCCGCAGACGTTCGCCCAGAATATCGACCAAGTGAGGAACTCTGGCGCTCCCACCCGCAAGAAGCACTCGATCCAACCGGTCCACCTTGAAGCTGGAACGAAAGAAGTCGATGGTGCGCCCAAGCTCATCGGCAAACGAATCCGAAATGGCAGAGAGGGACGGTTCAATTTCCTCGGGTGTGCGACCCTCAGCCGCCTCGCCCTGTTTCAGGAGATCTGCGGCCTCCCGACTTACGCCCCAGTCTTCCATGACCTTGTCGGTATACCGGTTTCCGCCCCAGTTCATGTCTCGCCAGAAAAGGGCCCGACTGCCGAGCATCATGCAGAGATTCGTAAAGGAGGCACCCACGTTGACCAGGGCCACGACCTCATCGCGCGCCGCCCCGAAACCCACCACCTCGTGGAGGTTCTGAAGTGCGAACACATCAACATCGACGATCAGCGGCTTTGCTCCTGCCTGTGCCACACAACTGGCATAGGCTTCAAGCTTGTCCTTGCGGCAAGCCACCAGCACCACGTCCATATTTCCGTCAGCTGGGCGTTCATCGATCACCGCGTAATCCAGGGCGTATGAGTCCAAGCCTTGGCCCGCAGGGAAGAAACTCTCGGCCTCCCAGCGAACCGACTCCGCCAATTCAGCGGGACTCATGAGCGGGAAGGTCACTTTCTTGACCATGACCTGCTGCCCAGAAACAGAGATCGCCACCTCACGCGACTTGATCTTCTGTTCCGCCAGTACCTGACGGACTGCGCTCGCCACCGCGTTGGAATCCATGATGTCCCCGTCCACAATCGAGTCATGTGGTATTGGAGCCATCCCTAGCTTCTGGAGGCGGTATTTCTGGTTATTGCCGCTGCCGGACAACTTCAGCTCACAGACCTTCACTGAGCTGGAGCCGATGTCCAGACCGACTAGTAGTTTCTTTTTGCTACCGAACAGACCCACAGGGAGCCTCGCTTGGATGATTGTGGCTACTCATTGTAGTGTCGCGGCATGGACCGTCAAGCCTGAAAAGTCACTGTCGGATTGCGCCATCTGGTTCGAATCCAACGATAACGACAGTGATGTTGTCTTCTCCCCCGTTCTGTTTCGCCCTGTCAATCAATCGCTGGCATGCATCTTCCAAACCATCTGCTCCCTGAACGATGGACCAGATGTCAGAATCTCGGAGCATTCCAGAAAGACCGTCGGAACAAAGCAAGATCCGGTCCAACGGACCAACCTCATGCTCTTGCACAGCAACATCGAGTTCACCCCCGTTACCTAGTGCCTGAGTAATGACATTCCGGAATGGGTGTTTTCTGGCCTCCTCGGCGGTGAGGATTCCGCTTTCAATTTGCTCGGCAACCCAAGAATGATCTCGCGTCAGCTGACGGATGCCATTTTCATTCAACACGTAGGCGCGACTGTCGCCCACATGGACAAGGGTGACTTTCCCCTCACCCACCAAGCAGGCCACAACCGTGGATCCCATGGATTCCCGCTCAGGAAACTGGCGGATATCATCCAGAATGGCCTGATCGGTCAGCAGAATGGCCGATTTCAGGCGATTGCCGTCGTAAGGCAGCTGGACATCGTATTCCATCGGCCATGTGCGATCCCGTTCTGCGGTCTGGGAGATGAACTCTCCCATCCGCTCCACGACTATCTGACTGGCAATCTCTCCGGCCGCGTGTCCACCGAGCCCATCCGCCACCAGAAAGAGGCCCAGCTTTGGCGCAAGGAGGAAGTTGTCCTCATTGTGTTTTCGAACACACCCAATATCCGTCATCCCAGCGGCAATCACGCGCATGCTGTCAGCTCCTCTTCGAGAACAGGCCGAGGGAAGTCCCGATGCGACGGAGCGCCGAAGAAAGGGAGCTTTCTGGTTCCTGCTTGGCCTGGGGTTCGGGCGACGGCGCGGCTGGGCGGGCCGGGGTGAGCCCCTTCAAGGCTTTGTGTTTGGGTGAAATGGAACGAGCGCGCTCGATAAGACCGTCAGCGCGAGCACTCATGCCAAGACTGCGATAGAGCTCTGAGAGCCGCACCATGGTGTCCACATCCTTGGGGGATAACTGGTGGGCGGTTTCCAGTGCCTTCACCATGGTTCTTTTGTCTCCGGACCGGGCACCCAGGACCTCGGCTAGCAGCAGATGGTACTCAGGTTTCCCTGCATCCAATCGAATGGCGTACTGAACAAGCCCCAAGGCCTTGTCCAGGTCCTGGTATTCCATCGACTTCTGAGCATCCTTGAACCAATCCTCAGCCCCCTTGGTGCGGGGATCCTTCAGTGGCGCAGCCTCGGAAACGGGTGCTGTCGGCGCCTGGGGAGCCGTTGCCAAGGTCGCGTCAATCTCCGTGCGACGGTTGACATCCTTGAGCATCACGAAGGCTTCGGAGAGCTGCCGGAATCGGTTCTCAGCCTCCTCCTTGGCTGGACCTGCTGGAAAACGATCCGGATGCCATTGCTTGGCAAGCCGATGGTAGGCCGCCTTGATTTCATCGGAAGTGGCGCCTGGTTGGAGTTCCAGAATTTCGTATGGGTTCATTCAGGGTCCCGGTGGGTTGCGGTCCATTATGCTTGATCGGCCGCAGTGGTGGGAGCCGGAGAATACTCCTCAGCTCGCCAAGCGCAAAGCCCTGCCTCCGATGCATGGAAGAAAGAGCGAGGCATCCAAGTCTGTAGACTGGATGCTCTGGATGACCCATGCCGACGACGACACATGAACTCAGCCACCTGATCCGGGACGCCCGGCTCCTACCGATCCTGGACAAGGTCATGGCGGGAATCCGCCTAGACGCTCGGGACGGCCTGCTGCTCTACGCCTCCCCAGACCTCACCGGCATTGGCGCCATGGCGAACCACGTCCGCCAGCAGCGTCACGGCCTGGACACCTACTACGTCGCCAGCCGCCGCCTCTCCTATACGAACATCTGCTACACCAAGTGCCAGTTCTGCGCCTTCCAGGCGCAACCAGAAGATCCCCGCGCCTATGTCCTGACAGCTGAGGATGTGGTCCGCGAGTTGGAGCAGCCCGGCAATGAAGGTGTCTGTGAGCTGCATATGGTGGCGGGCCACTATCCCAAGCTGAAGATTGACTACTTCGAGCACCTGTTCCGGACGATCAAGCAGCGTTTCCCCGACATCCACCTGAAGGTCTTCACCATGGTGGAAATCGCCTACTACGCCCGGAATTCCGGGCTGAGTGTGGATGCTTTCCTGGACCGCTGCATGGCCGCCGGGCTGGAGAGCTGCCCTGGGGGTGGCGCCGAGATCTTCGATCCTGAAATCCGGGAGAAAATCTGCATCGGCAAGCGAGACGCGGCCATCTGGCTCGATGTGGCGGAGCTCTGCCACCGTAAAGGCCTGCCCACCAACTGCACCATGCTCTATGGCCACATCGAGGAGCCGCGCCATCGCGTGGATCATCTGCTGCAGCTTCGAGCCTTGCAGGACCGCACGAACGGATTCCTGGCTTACCTTCCGCTGGCCTACCAGAACGAGGACAACGAACTGAGCAGCACCTATCCCATTCAAGAAACCACCGGGGTGGCGTTCCTGTGTGAGATTCCGGTACCCAGCGTCTTGCTCGAACACCTCCCCTTTTTGCAGGCCCTGGCCCACGAGCAGCGTACGGGTCTGGCTCAGCTCGGCCTCAGCTACGGCGCCAACGACCTGGACGGCACGATCATCGCGGAAGAAATCGCCCACCGCGCCGGAGCCACGACCCCCCAGGGCCTCACCCGGCCTGCCCTGCGTCGCCTCATCACCGAGGCTGGCTTCGTTCCGGTGGAACGGGACAACCTCTACCGGGTCCAGGCATGAGGGAGGACAAGAAGGCCCTTCGCAGGCAGTTCAAGGCGCTGCGAGATGGGTTGAGCGACCAGGATCGGGCCACCTGGTCCGATGCGATCTGCCATCGGGTCGGCGAACTCTGCCACAGTCGACGCTTTCACCGCATCGGAGTCTTCCATCCTCTGGGCAGCGAGATCGATCTCCGCCCCCTGGTACATGCCCATCCCGACTGGCTCTTCTTCTATCCCAAGGTCTCTTCGACCCATCCTCCGCGGCTGATCTGGGGTACGGAGCCTCTGGAGCCTGGGCCCTGGGGCCTTCAGGAACCGGTGATCGCACAGCACTTCACGCCCCCAGTGGACCTGTTGCTGGTTCCGGGCCTGGCCTTCGATGAGCAAGGATTCCGGCTGGGCTACGGTGGCGGCTTCTACGATGCCCTCCTCGCCCACCTCCCAACAGACCTGCTCACTGTTGCCGTGGGATTTGCGTGTCAGCGCACCCTGCGGGTTCCCGTCGATCCCATGGATCAGCCCGTCCACGCCCTGCTGACAGAGCAGGGTTGGACCTGGTTCGAGAAACCTACAGCCGAATGATGGTGCCGCCTCCGGGGTATTCCTCCGAGGTCGCCTCCCGCATCTTCTGGAGCACCTGCACGAGGCCTCGGATGCGGTCCACCATCTCGCCAATCTTCTGCAGCTTTGGCTCGTCCTCATACTTCCGCTGAAGCAACTCCACCTGCATGGAGATCACCGCAAGTGGGTTGTTGATTTCGTGTTTGAGAGTGCCCGCCATCTGCTTGAAGGACTCCAGTCGCTCTGAGGCCAAGGCCTGACGCTGCAGGTCCTGATGCCCCTTCAGCACCACCAGGCGCTGGTGAAGCGTCTCCCAGTGGAAACCCTCCTGCAGCCAATCCGTGGCACCGGCGGCCATGATGTCGGGCAACTGGGCCTCTGTCACCTTGACCACCAGGATGGGCACAAGCGCGAACTCCGGATGGCTGCGATAAGCCCGGATCGCCACCGTTGGATCCGGCACTTCGAGGGCATCGAGCACCAGGTAGCGGAAGGGAGGCAGGGGCGAGTGGGGGGGCTCCTCCGTCAGCGGGATCAAGGTGCAGCCATTGGCCTCCGCCACCCGCTGGAAGAGGCCCAGCATGTCGTGGTCGGAGGAGATCAGCCCCAGCAGGGGAAGATCCGATGTGGCCGCCAGGGCCCGATCCGCCCGAGGCAAAGTGATGCTCAAGGTCTGGTTGGCCCATTTCCAGGTGAGGTTTGCCTCGCGAAGCGCACGCAAGGTCCAGCTCTCGGGCTGGGGCCCCGGCATGCCCTTGGGGAACAGCAGGCGCAGGCACCAGGTATCGGCTTCCAGTCCCCAGGAGCCCGTGACCCGAGCATCGGGTCCCAAGTGGAACAAGAGCGGATCCACCAACCCCTGGATGGCCTGCGTCGCCAAGTCTCCAGCGGTCCAGGTTTCCCCTGGACCGGGCGGCTCCAGGATGAGAAGCACGCCACGCGAGGCCGCCAGATCCCGCCAGGCCTGATGCAATCGGGCAGCGAGCTGGTCGACACGCAGGGCGCCGAAGAGTTCGGGAGGAAGGACCTCCATGGGCTCATCGCGCATCCCGCGTTCGCACAGGGCCGTCAGGCGTCCCACCTGGGTGCGCAGGATGCCTGGATCCATAGCGCCTTCCGTGCCGGCCTGCAGCCAGCGGAGGCAGGATGCCATCTCCATCCACAGCGCCTGGGCGCGGATCCCCCAATCCTGCACCCTCGCCTTGAGACGGGCGAGTTCCCCCAGGGCCTCCGCCTGCCCCATAGCTCCTTGGGCCAGCTGGGTATGGCGCAACGCCACCGCACCGAGTCGCACAAAGGCCTGAAAGAGGGAAAGGTCGAAGCGGGAGAAGGGCCGTGCCTCATCCCGACGGTCGAGGTACAGGATGCCCATCACCAAGCCGTCGAGAGCCATAGGCGCACACATCAAGGCGCCGCGGTGCATGTCCGCCACGCTGGTGCCCTGGAAGCGGGGATCCATCAGGGGCGAGTTGGAGAGCACCGCCACGCCGTGATGGGCAACATATTGCAGGATGGTCTGGGAGAGCCCAAGGCGCTCGTCCGCCTCGCCGATCTGAACGACTCGCCGCCAGGTACCGTCCGCCTCCACCATCACGAGGAAGCCTCGGTCGGCCCGAAGCAGCTTGAGCGCCTCGGCCAGAAACCCCTGGATGAGCTTCTCGGAAGTGCCTTCCTGCAGCAGGGACTCCACCGAACGCTGAAGCAATTCCATCCCGCGGATCAGCACCATGGCCTGGGCGGGTTCGGGACGGACCTCCTCGAACAGCGTGCCCACACGCTCGGCGAAGTGCGTGCCATCCAGTCCCGGGAAACCATCCGTGTAGGTCAGTTGCCAGTCGCCCGCCTGGATGATGTCTCCGTCCTGCAGACGACCGCCGCCGGGACTGGGCACCGGCAGGCCGTTGAGCATCGTGCCGTTGGCGGATTCCAGGTCGCGCACCCACCAGGCACCTTCGATGCGGGTCACCGCCGCATGACACCTGGAGAGGCTCATATCCATGGGATGAATGATCGAGCAGAGCGATGCATCCCTGCCCAGACAGCAGTCGCCCTCCAGGGCGTGGCGCACCGTCAGGGAGCCATCGGACCAGCTGAGGTAGGGCAAGGTTGCCTCCGTGATCGACCTATCGGCAGGTGCTCAGCCGGGCAAAGTGTAGTTCGTGTTCTTGGTGCGACTCGCGCGGTAGACCAGCAGCGTGTGCCCGATGGTCCAGACGTGGATGAGCCCGGGCACCATGGCCTTCAGGGCCTCCGCCACGGTTTCCTCATCCTCGGTCGCATTCTGGTTCAGCTTGATCTTCATGAGTTCGAGGCTGTCCAGCATCTGGTCAAGTTCCGCGGCCAACGCGGTGGTCACGCCACCCTTGCCCACATGGACGACGGGTTTCAGGTGATGGGCTTCGGCTTTCAGATACTGGCGCTGCTTGGGAGTAAGCATGGAACGGCCTCCGGCCCTCCAGCTTATCCTGGATGCCGAGGTGCCCCATGAAGACCCTGCTCGCGTCCCTGGCCTGCGCCCTGGCCATCACCGCCGCTTCCGCCGCCCCCCCGAAAACCATGCGAGTGGATTACTACCACACTGGCAACGCCAAGGCCGAACTGTTCAGCCTCGACCGCGTGGTGCTGGAACCCCTGCCCTGGGCCGGCAACATGGCCCAGCCGGTAGACAACACCAACCTCGGCAAATACCACTTCGAGGTCTATGACCCCGCCACGAAGCAGGTGCTCTACTCCCGGGGCTTCTGCAGCATCTACGGCGAGTGGGAGCAGACAGAGGAAGCCACCAAGGCCAATCGCACCTTCAGCGAGTCCCTGCGTTTCCCCATGCCCGAGAAACCGGTGCGCATTCGTCTGCAGAAGCGCGACGCGAAGAACGCCTGGACGGAGATCTGGGACTTCGCTTTGGACCCCGCGGACAAGTTCGTGGACAAGGCGCGGCCCGCCGTTCCTGGCGACATGATCGCCCTTGAAAAGAACGGCGACCCCAGCGAGAAGGTGGACTTCCTCATCCTCGGCGACGGCTACACCGCGGCCCAGAAGGGCAAGTTCGAGAAGGACGCCCGGCGGATGATGGAGCTGATGTTCGCGCAGAGCCCCTTCAAGGAGCGCCGGAAGGACTTCAACGTGTGGTCGCTCTGTCCCGCCAGCGCGCAATCGGGCATCAGCCGCCCCTCCACCGGCCAGCACCACCGCACGCCCCTGGGTTGCACCTACGACGCCTTCGACAGCGAGCGCTATGTGCTCACCTTCGAGAACCGCGCCTTCCGCGACATCGCCGCCTTCGCCCCCTACGAATTCGTCGAAATCCTCGTGAACAACGAGACCTACGGCGGTGGCGGCATCTTCGGGCTCTACGGCACGGTCTCCGCCGACAACAAGACCGCGCCCTACATCTTCGTGCACGAGTTCGGCCACCACATCGCCGGGCTGGCGGATGAATACTACACAAGCGATGTGGCCTACGCCCCCAGCAGCACGCGCCTGGAGCCCTGGGAACCCAATGCCACGGCCGATCCTAAGAATCCGAAATGGAAGACCCTCCTGACGCCGAACATTCCCCTGCCGACGCCCTGGAAGAAGGCCGAGGTCGAGGCCCACAGCCACGCGATCCAGAAGGAGCGCCGCGCGATCCGAGCCGCCAACAAACCTGAGTCCGAAATGGACGCCCTCTTCGAGCGCCAGAAGCGCGAGGAAACACCTCTCCTCAACAAGGACACCTGGTCCGGCAAGGTGGGCGCGTTCGAGGGCGCCAACTACGAGGCCACCGGCTACTACCGCTCCCAGACCGACTGCATCATGTTCACCCGGGACGAAGTGCCTTTCTGTGCCGCCTGCCAAGCGGGCATCAGCCGTGTGATTGATCTCTACAGTCGCAAGAAATAGCGTGTGCATTTCACAGGACGGCAGGATCCTCCGATAGGATTCCTGCCGTTCTGACCATTTCATGCGCCTCCCACTGCTCCTGCATCGATTCGCCCACGCCCTGTGCCTCCTGGCGGCACTCATCATGGGTCTGCCCGCCTGGGGCGTGGCACCCTCCCGCACGGTCAGGGTGGCGGTCTTCCCTCACCCGCCCGCGATCTTTGTGGATCCCGCGGATAGCGTCGTGAAGGGTTTCTACGTCGACATCCTGCGTCAGGTTGCAGATCGCGAACGCTGGGAGCTCCAGTTCGTCCCAGGCACCTGGTCTGAGGGACTGGAGCGCGTGAAGCGCGGCGAGGTCGACCTGCTCACCAGCGTGGCCATTACGCCCGAACGCGTGGAGTTTCTAGACTTTGGCAAAGAACCTTCGTTCACGGTCTGGAGCCTCGTCTATGCCCACCCCAAGGCGGGCATTCAAAGCATCCTGGATCTGAAAAATCGCCGGGTCGCCGTCATGCGCAACGACATGAACGGCATGAACTTTCGCAAGCTCTGCGCCCAATTCGAAATCCCTATCAAACATCTCGAAGTTGGCACCTTCGTGGATGTCATGAAGGCGGTCGAAGCCGGACAGGCCGAGGTCGGCATCACGCCAAACACCTTCGGGTATTTCAGGGAAGCCGATTACAAAGTCGTCCGCACCCCCATCGTCGTGAATCCGTTCGCCATCCATTTCGCGGTGGCCAAGGGCAAGAATGTGGATCTGCTTGGTCCGCTGGATATCTTCCTGCAGGAGGGACGAGGTCATTCAGTCTCGGCCTATGCCCGCATCGTGGACCGCTGGCTCTACCGCAACAGCGGTCCCCCGCTTTCACCCTGGATCTGGCGCGGAGCGCTGGCGGGTCTCACGCTCCTTGCCCTCAGCCTCGGCGCTGTGGTGGTATTCAGGCGCCAGGTAAAGCGTGCGACAAACGAGATCAGGCTCCTCAACCAGGATCTCCAGCATGAGCTGGTCGAACGAAAGGCCCGAGAGGAACGGGTACTCCAGGTCACCCGCGGGGTGTCGGCGTCCATTGGAGATGCCTTCTTCCAGGATTTGGTGGCCCACCTGGCCCGGGCCACGGATTCGGACATGGCCTACATCGGCGAACTCAAGGGGGACCGCATCCACATCCTCGCCTTGTGGCGGGATGGCACGAGTCAGTCCCCTTACGACTTCGACCCCGCCGGAACCCCTTGCCATGAAGTCCTGAATGGCACCCTGCTGATCCAACCCAGAGGCCTGCGTGATCGATTCCCCCGGGACGCCGGCATTCAGAGGGACCGCATTGAAAGTTACGTGGGGGTTCCCCTTCGCGACGACACCGGCACCATCTGCGGTCTGATGGCCATCCTCAAACGCACGCCTCTGGAGGATCCTGACGAAGTCGCGGGCTACCTTCAGATCTTCGGGGTCCGTGCCATGTCCGAGCTGGAACGGCGCCACCGCGAAGAGGAACGACGCAATCTCGAACGGCAGGTCCTGCACGTCCAGAAGCTGGAGAGCCTGGGGGTCCTGGCAGGGGGCATCGCCCACGACTTCAACAACCTGCTCACCGCCATGCTTGGCCACATGAACGTGGCCCGCCTCAAGTTGCCCGCGGATTCGCCCTCTGAAAAGCACCTGGAATCGGTTGAGAAGATCATCTTCCGCACAGCGGACCTCACCCGGCAGATGCTCGCCTACTCAGGCAAGGGGCACTTCGTGGTGGCCGTTCAGGATCTCAACCAGCTCATCCAGGAGATGGCGAACCTCTTGCA
>CAYQAS010000029.1:0-41262 GCA_964415525.1 uncultured Solibacteraceae bacterium | reverse complement strand
GGCGAAGATGGTCTTCACCGGCACCATGCGGATGCCCAGGACGGAAGCCTGGATTACCTTGCTAACCTGGTCGAGGTAGACGGCACTCTTGCGGAGCTCCTTCACCAGTTCGGCGCCTGGGCCTTCGAGGATTTCGGCCTCGAAGCGCTCCACGATGTGGTTGATCATCGTCTTGCTGATGATCAACTCGGCCACCGTGTTCATGAAACTGTCCAGCTTGGCCTGACTGACGCGGATGGTGTCGCTGCCGCTCTTGTCCGGCGCGCGGTCCACCTGGACCTTCTTGGCGACCGTTTCAGTGGGAGCCGGGGCCGCAACGGGTGCCTCCACGACGGCTGGAGTCGATGGGGGCGTCGCCGTTACAGCCTGAATCACGGGGGTGGGAGGCGGCGCGAGGGCTGCAGGGGGGGGCGGCGCGGGCGCCTGGATCGATGTCCCGGCACCCAGTTCCAGGGGATGGAAGTGGATATGGACGTTTTCGACCTTGCTGAAGAGCTGCTTGACCGCGGCGAGTTCTTCCGTGGGCTGCACGAGCAGCACGAAATCAAAGAGGAAGACATCCGACTGGAAAGAATCCAGATCGGCCTGGTGCCGCATCAGACTGGTGGAACGGATCAGGCGACCCACCAGATCCACCATGGAGATGAGGGAGAACGGGTTGAAGTGCGTGCCCAGTAGGGCCGGTAGTAGCTCCACGCGAAGGAGCAGCAGACTCTGGCCTTCCTGGAGTGCTTCCTCGGCGGCGGTGATGGTGGCTTCGTCCAGTCCTGCAAGTTCAGGGCTGAGGACCAGACGGGGGCGATCCGACGATGGTTTAGGCGCAGGGGCCCCGCCGCCGTTGCGGAAGGCTTCGAGGCGCAGGATGAGGTCGGCGATCTCGGGATCTTCCTGAGGGCCGCTCTTGCGCAACGAAATGGACACGTCGTTGACGAGCACTTTGAGCACGTCGACCATCTCGAAGAGGAGCTCCATCACCTCTTCGGTGACCGCCATCCGACCCTTGCGGAGATCATCCAGGATGTTTTCGCCGATATGGGACAGGGACTGGATCTTCTGGAGGCCAAGGAAGCCAGAGGCACCCTTGATGGTGTGAACGCTGCGGAAGATGCCGTTGAGAATCTCCAGGTCGCCAGGATCTCCTTCCAGGGTGAGGAAGTTCTGCTCGATGAGTTCGAAGTGCTCCATCGCTTCTACGAGGAAGTCCTCATAGAAGCTGGGATCGTCGAGGGAGAAGCCGGTCATGGTTTCGCTCCCTTCTTGCCTTGGAAGTTCCCGAGTTGGTCACCTTCCACATCCGTCAGCAGCCGTTGAATCTCGAGCAGGAAGATCACCTGCTCACCGGCCCGCGCCACCTTCGTGATGTAGGCATTGGCACCGACGCTGGTGTAACGAGGAGGATCCTCGAGCTTCCGTTCGTCCACCGTGCGGACTTCTTCCACCAGATCCACCACCAGGCCCGTCCAGACCCCGGCAATGGACGTGATGATGATGCGGCTGAGCCGGGTAGCCTCTGCGCGTTCCAGGCCGAAGCGGGTGCGCAGGTCGATCACCGGCATCACCTCACCGCGGAGGTTCAGCACACCATCGATGAATTGGGGTGCCCTTGGAACGGGGGTGATGAGGCCCACCATGATGATTTCGCGCACATCCGGCAGGTGGAGGGCGTAAGCCTCGGCACCCAGACGGAAGACCACCACGGGCACCTCATGGGTGTCAGCGTGGAGCGAGGCCTGATCCCGGGCGGTAAGGCTGGAGCCCATGGCGGCCAACTTCTTCTGATCGTCTCCACTGAGGACGTCCAGGATGCGCAGGAGGCAAACCATGCGGTCGGAGCGAAGTACCACGCCTTCGAGGCGTTTCGCTTCATGCTCGCTTAGGGTCTGGGGCGGCGGCAGGATGTCTTCGGGTTTGACGCGGATGATCTCCTGGATCCCGTCCACGGCGATGCCCAGCTTGGCTTCCCCCAGGCTCAGGAGGATGACCATGTCCCGCTGGCGGGTCTGAGTGCTCTCCTCCACGTCGAGGCAGAGGATGAGGTCCAGGAGCGGCAGGACCTGATCGCGCAGACAGATCACGCCCATCACATAGTCCGGAGCATCCGGGACCTTGGTGATGGGGGGCATCTCGATGATTTCTTCCACCAGCTCCAGGTTCAGTCCGAAGGACTCCTTGCCCAGGGCGAAGGTGACAAAGGGCAGTTCGGTGCTCTCGGCTTCCGCGGCCTCCTGGCCTCCAATTCCGAACCCCTGAGCGGCGCCCGACTCGGTGAGCAGGTGGCGCTGGCTGAACTCGCTGCTGTCCAGGATCTGATCCAGGGCGATGAGCGTGATGAGACGAGAACCGGCCATCACCATGCCCGCGAGGTAGTCGCTACGCACCCCCGCCACGAGGGGCGGCGTGTCCCGGAGGGTCTCTTCGTCCACCTTGAGGACTTCTGCCACGGAGTCCACCTGGAGTCCGGTGGGCTGACCGCCGAGGTCCAGGATGATGATGCGAGTCCTGGCGGTGGGCTCAGCCACGGGAAGGTGGAACCGCTGGCGACTGTCCAGCACGGGAATGATCATGCCGCGCAGGTTCAGTACGCCCAGCACGAAGCTGGGGGCCCCGGGCACCGGTGTGATGTCGGAGCGCGGCGTGATCTCCTGGACGCGGTCGATGTCTAGGCCGAATTCGACGGTGTCGAGGGTGAAGGTGACCAGCTGACCCGAGGGCACGTAGTCCCGCGTGCGTCTGGCTTCCGTGGCTGACGCGGCCATGAACTAGCCCCTTTCCTGGGTCCGCTTGAACTCGGCAATGACGGCTTCGGCATCCGCTTTGCGCTCGTCCGGCCGGGTCCCGGTGTGGATGATGTTCGGATTGATGCTGGCCCGGACGCCCTCACTCTTCAGGCCCGTCCCCAGGAGTTCCACGATGTAGTCGTGGATCTGGCGGAGGTGGAAGACGATCCGCTCCAGTTTCTGGCGGGTGATGTCCTGGAACTGCATGAGGTCCATGGCTTCGAAGACCTTGTCCTGCACTTCCTTGGCGGCGCTCATCACCTGATGGATGCCCTCCTGGATCTTGGGATCCTGGCTCGAAGGGTGTTTCATGATGTCGGTGATGAGCGTCTGCTGACGTCCCACCAACTGGCTGATGAGGTCCAATTGATCCATGACCTTGTTCGTCTCCCGCTCCGTAACGGCGGTGACGGCATCGATCTCGGAGATGACGTGCCCCTCCTCCCGGCCCGTGGGCGGGTTGGAGGAGGAAGGCCCGGGCGCCGCGACCGGGGGCGGAGCTGGGGCCGGGGCGACCACAGGCGCAGGGGGCGCCGCAGGTTTCGGCGCCTCTGCCTTGGGCTGTCCGGATCCGGTCTTCGACCCGGATGCCTTCAACAGGGCATCGATTTCAGACTGGTCCATGGGGCCCTCCCGCGAGGCTCTGAATGGCCGTGCGTCAGCCGAGCAGTGATTCGATCTTTTCCTTCAGGGTCTCGGGCGTGAACGGCTTCACGACGTAGTTGTTCACGCCGGACTGAAGCGCCGCCACGATGTCTTCCTTGGCCGCGTTGGTCGTGACCATGAGGATGGGGATCGTGGGGTTCTGGCCGCGGACATGACCCACGAATTCGAGGCCGTCCATCTCGGGCATGTTCCAGTCGGTGATGATCATCTCCACACCGCCCTGGTTCAACTTGTCTAGCCCCGCCTTGCCGTGTTCGGCTTCGACGACGTCTGTATAGCCGATGCGCGACAGGGTGTTGATGATGATGCGGCGCATCGTAGAGGAGTCATCCACGATGAGGATCTTCAAGGGAGTCTCCTTTGTCAGGACGGTTGTTCCGGCGTTGGTTCAGAGGGCGCGATGGCCTGGATGAAGCGCAGCAGTGCAGCTTGGTCATCGGGGTAGACATTCAGGAACTTGATTCCGAGTTCATAGGTGCCATCGTCCATGGCTTCGACGCGCACCACTTGGCCTACAGCGACCAGCGGGCGCTGGTCGAGTTCATGGCTGGGGCCGAAGGCATGCTGATGCTTGCCCCAGCCCGGGATGCGGGCTTCGAGCTTCAGGAGCGTTCCCAGGGGGATCGGTGTGACGGCGCTCAGGAGCAGGCCGCCACCGGACACGTCCCGGTAGCTACTTGAGCCGGACTCCCCCTCTTTGGAGAACGAGATCTCCTGGAAAGCCACCTGGGCGTCCAGGGGAATGCGCTGGAATTGTCTGCGTTCATTTGCCATGACGTTGCCCCACGCCTGCCTGATCGGTGCGGGCTCCGAGGATCTTGAAAATGAACGGAATGGACATTGCAATCGGATGGTGACTCGGGCCTATGCGGCCCTCGCCCTACGGGCGGCAACGCCGCTGCGCGCCGTTCCGTCCGATCCTCCATTCGCTGCGCTTCGGTCGGATGGTTAGGCTTCCCAGATCACTTCGAAGGGGACGAGATCGTGCTCGATGCCCTTGAGGGACACGGGGGGAAGGGCCCGGAGCCCCTCTTCCCGGAGGATCTCGGCGGTGCGCGGGCCGACGACGATCATGCCGGGTTTGGCCACGCCGCTTTCGAGCCGGGAGGCCAGGTTCACCGTGGAGCCCATGACCGTGTAATCCATGCGCTTCTCACAGCCGATGTCGCCCGCGAAGGCCTCGCCGCTGTTGATTCCGATGCGCATCCGCAGCTCGGGAAAGCCCTCAGGCCGGTTGTCGTTCAGGAAGGTGAGGCCCTGCTGCATGGCCACCGCGGCCTCCACGGCGTGCCGGGCGTGGTCTGCGTCGGGTGCTGGGGCGCCGAAGAAGGCCATGATGGCGTCGCCGATGTATTTGTCGAGCGTTCCGCCTCGGGCGAAGATCTGCTCCGTCAGCACTTCAAAAGAGCGGTTCAGGATGTTGGCCAGCTGGAGCGGTTCCATCTTCTCACTCATCCGGGTGAACCCGGAGATGTCGGCGAACAGCACGGAAATCTCGCAGCGCTGGGCCTGGAGGAGCGGGGCGCCTTGGGTGTTGGAGGCCTGGAGGATCTGGCTCACCACCTGGGGGCTGTGATACCGCTCGAGGCG
Source organism: uncultured Solibacteraceae bacterium (assembly GCA_964415525.1). Classification (GTDB taxonomy): domain Bacteria; phylum Acidobacteriota; class Holophagae; order Holophagales; family Holophagaceae; genus CAZPUI01. Next base: position 36,229 of record CAYQAS010000029.1, on the reverse strand, counting down.
CTGTCGGAACCGGGCCTCCCGCTCTCGCTGAATGCCCATGGCCGCGAAGTTGGCCATGGCAGCCAGCAGGGCCTCGTCCTCCCGCTTGAAACCACCCTTGTTCAGAGTGTTTTCCAGGTAGATGGCGCCCAGGGCCTGATCCTCCACGATGAGTGGGGAGCAGAGCACCGAACTGATGCCGTGGATCTTGATGCTCTCTCCGGCGGCGAAGCGCGGGTCCACCCGGGCGTCCGTTGTGATGATGGTGACGCGGTCCGCCATGGCGGTGCGCGCGATGGTGCGGCTGATGGGTTGGGTGAGCGCGCCGGGTTTCTCCTCCCAGGTGTAGGCCGGTTCCAGTTCTCCGGTGGGGCCCGTGAGTACGATGGAACCCCGCTGGGCGTGGATCTGACTGGTCACCAGGGTCATCACGGCACCCATCAGGTCTTCCAGGCTTGTCGCCCGCATGAGTCGCCCCGCCATGGTGGCGAGGCGCTGGTAGAGGGCCTCCACTTCCTGGGCGGACTTCTCCTGCCGGTGTCGGGCCAGGAGCCCCTCCAGGTCGGCGTGGGGGACGATGATGGAACCGGAGGGGTCGAAGGCGCGGTCCTCGATGCCCGGGAGCACTTCCGCCGGGGGCTTTTCAGCTTTCGCGTTGAAGCCCGAATTGTAGAAGCCGCTGACGCGCTGCTCCTCCCAAGTCACCGGCACTTCCCCAAGCAGGAACGTGTCGCCTTGGGTTAGGAGCTGGGGCTGGGTGATCTGGATGCCTTTCACCGTCGTGCCGTTGAGGCTCTTCAGGTCCTCCACGTGGGGTTTGCCATCCAGCAGCCAGATTCGGGCGTGGACCCGGGAGACTGCGTTGGACAGCACGCGAATGGTGGCCGCTTCGCCGCGGCCGATGGTGATGCCGGTTTCCGTGAGTTCCACGGCATGCCGGATGCCCTCCACCAGCAGGGTGATCTTCATGGAATGCCATCCCTCATGAGGTTCCCGGGAGTCTAGCATGACGCCCGAGGGCACCCTTTGCCGATCCGGTCTCGTGAACATCCACGTCGGCGAAGGCAGCTAATCTGGGTTGGGACGTCTGAAATCGCAAGAGCAGAAGCAGGGCGTCCGGGAGATCGCATGACCAAAGTGGGATTCATGTCCTTGGGATGCCCCAAGAACCTCGTCGACAGTGAAGTGATGCTCGGACACCTGCGGCTCAAGGGCTTCGAGGTGACGCCGGACCGGGAACAGGCGGAAGTCCTGGTGGTGAACACGTGCGGCTTCATCGAACCCGCCAAGAAGGAATCCATCGACGCCATCCTGGAGGCCGCGGCCCTGAAGAAGAACTACGCCTGCCGCAAGCTCATCGTGGCGGGCTGTCTGGTGGAGCGATACCGGGACGAGCTGATGGCGGAGATCCCCGAGATCGACGCCTGTCTCGGCACCCGTGACATCGAGCAGATCGCCGAGATCATCGGCGCCGATGGCATCTTCCATCTGAACCCCAACCCGTCCTACCTCTACGACGAGCACAGCCCCCGCCTGCTGACGACGCCCAAGGCCAGTGCCTACCTCAAGATCAGCGAGGGCTGCGACCACGCCTGTGCCTTCTGTGCCATCCCAAGCATCCGCGGTCCCCAGCGCAGCCGGACGCTGGAGAGCGTCGTGGCCGAGGCCCGGCAGCTGGTGGAGCAGGGCATCCTCGAGATCAACCTCGTGGGCCAGGACACCACGGACTTCGGTCGTGACCTCGGCGACCCGGATGCCCTGGAGAAGCTGGTGCGGGCTCTCGGCAAGGTGGACGGTCTGAGGTGGTTCCGCATCCACTACAGCTATCCCAACCGCCTGACGGACGGCCTGATCCACGCCATTGGCGAGACCGAGAACTGCGTGAAGTACTTGGACATGCCCCTGCAGCACGCCGATCCGAACGTACTCAAGACCATGGCCCGGGGCGGCGGAGCGGCCACGTTCCTCAAGCTGCTCAAGAAAATCCGAACCACGGTGCCGGACCTCTTCATCCGCTCCAATTTCATCGTGGGCTTCCCCACGGAGACGGACGAGGCCTTCAAGAATCTCCAGACGTTCGTCCAGGAGGCCCGCTTCGAGCACGTCGGCGTCTTCACCTACTCCACGGAAGAAGGCACCCCGGCCTTCAAGCTGGGGGATCCTGTCGCCCACCGCACCAAGGAGAGCCGCAAGCGGAAGATCATGGAGGCGCAGCAGAAGATCAGCCGCGCCCGGAACCTGGAACTCGTGGGCCGGGAGCTGGACGTGCTGGTGGAGGGCGCCCACGAGGAGACCGATCTCGTGGTGAAGGGCCGCCACGGTGGCCAGGCCCCGGAGATCGACGGCAGCGTGCTGATCGTGGGCGGTGAGCCCAAGGTCAACACCATCCAGCGCGTGAAGATCACCCAGGCCCATGCCTACGACCTCGTGGGTGAAGTGGTGGACGGCGGTACGGATGCGGCCGTGAAGGCGTTCGAGGAGTCATACAAGGCTGGGCGGGCGTAAAACACTTCACGAAGGACGCGAAGAAGGAGACGCGCGCGAAGTTCCTCCTTCGCGCTCTTTGCTCCTTCGTGTCTTTCGTGACCTCTTTTTCAAGACCCCTGTTGTTTCCTACTGCTTCGTCACCACGCTGCCCCGGGTGTCGATGGTGACCGTGGTGCCGCCCTGCCTCGCCTCCGCCATCCACTGGCGTTGGCCCGCCTCCATCCAGAAGGACCAACCCAGGGGTATCACCTTGTCGAGATCTAGCTCCTTCAGGCTACTGGCGAAGTGCCCTGTCTTGGCCTGGATGGCGCGTTGGGCGTAGTAGACGCGGCGCAGGGCCCAGGCGGCGTGGTCCTGGGCGCGCAAGGTGGGACGCGTCTCTTCGCTCCCGGCGGGACGATCGCTGAAAAGGAGGAAGCCCCACATCTCCGGCAGGTGGATGTCGACGAGGCCCGTCGGGCTCCAAACCCAGTTGTCTTCGGCGAGGGGCCTGCCGTCCTGGCCCTTCACTTTCACGGTTCGGCCGTCCTTCACCTCGGTATGCCACTGCACGCGCGAGAAGTTCAGGCGCCAGCGGTCCCCAGCCTTGGGAAGGCCTTGAGCGGACAGCTCCGTGACCGAGGCCAGTGGGATGGCCAGTTCCACGGTCCATCCCAGGTCCTTGTCCCGAGGGTCATTCAGGCTGCCCTGCACCGCCACCGCCGTGCGGAGCCCCTTGCAGTCCCATCCATTCACCGCGACCTTCTCGGCATCGCGGTAGGGGTAGCGCTCCATCAAGTCCCATACGGTGTTGAGCGCGTTCATCTCCAGCTCGTAATAGGGCCAGGTGCTCCCGTCCGGATCCAGGAAGACCTCGAAGTCGTTGTCGTGGAAGATGACGCAGTCCCGCTGCGTGAGGGTGCCCCAGACGTGGGGTTCCTCCAGCTCCGCGGCGATGTAGAGGTGGGTGTCGTCCCAGACCATTTTCGCCCGGGTGCGGAACCGCGGCTTCGGCTTCAGAAAGCCCTCGATGTCCTGGAAATCCTCGGTCCAGGCCGCCTGCTGCCACACGGCATCGTCCAGTTTTCCGTCCAGCTTCGGCGGCATGGCGGTGCGCTGGCAGACATAGTGCTTCGGGGCGAAGGGGATGTTCGGCGTCGGCAGGGGCCCCTCGGCGCCCAGGAGGCAGGCCAGTGCGAGAAACGGGAGGGTGTGGCGCATGGATCAACGACTCCGGAAACAGAGGGATGCGGGCAGGGGTTGGCGGGGCAGGCCGGGGCCTTCGACCTCGAGCAGGAGGGCCGCACCGCCGCCGCCCTGGAAGTAGTCGAGGGCGAAGCGATGGGAACCCGCCGCCAGGGCCGCGGGCGCCGAGCGGGTCACCGCATCGTTGTGGAGGCCGTCGTGATCGATCAGCATGCGACTGTCCAGCCTCAGGCGGCTGCCGTCGTCCGAACGCAGGTGAAACGTGTAGACGCCGGTCCTGGGAAGCTTGAGCCAGCCACGGAAGCCGAGTCCTGCCCCTTCCGGTCGGGATAGCAGCTCCGTTGAAACGGTCGGGGCCACCGTGTGTGTGGTCGCCGCCAGGTTTTCGAAGTCCGGAACGGTCTTCCAGGTGCCCTGGGCCTGAATCACATCGAGCCCTGGGGCCGTGCGTCCCGGCGCAGCGGCAGGGACGGGTTCGGTCCGAGTGATATCGACCATGGTTTCGAGGGAGGGCTGCAGGTCGTTCCGGAGCGCCATCACGCGAAGTTGGACGCTTCGGTCGAGGATGAGTGAACCGGTGCTGCGCGGGCTTGAATGCCCCGGTTCCGAGCCGTCCAGGGTGTACGCGAAGGCGACATCCGGTGTCGAAGACGCGAAGCGGCATTCCGTGGGGCCGAGGATCAGCGTGGTGCGGCTGAGCCGCGCGCCGCCTGCCGAGACGGTGACGGGTGCCACGACATTCGAGGAGCCTTCGATGCGGAAGACGAAGGCGTGGGCCGCGGCCCCCTTCACGCCGTCCCGCAGGGCACAGGGCAGGTGCAGGGTCGTGCCGTTTGCCACGTCGTAGGTCCAAGGAAGGTCAACCTCGGTGCCCAGCATCCGCACCTTGCCGCCGGGTGCGGCCTTCAGCTTGGGCAGACGCAGGGTTTCGCCGGGCCACGTCAGCGTCAGGGCGTAGACGGCGCCATCCGCGCCTTTCGTGTAGAGAACGTTCTCGCCTTCACCGCCATGCAGCCAGGGGCGGCTGCCATAGATGCCGGCGCCGTTGACTTTCAGCCACGTGCCCAGCTCCAGCAGACGTTCCTGCATGATCACGGGGATGGTGCCGTCCGCCGCGGGCCCGATGTTCAGCAGCAGGTTGCCGCCCCTGGCCACGATGCGGGCGAACATGTGGATGAGGCTTTCGGCGCTCTGATAGTCCTCCAGGGCTTCATTCCGGTTGAGTCCGAAGGAGCGGCCCAGGCCGCGGCATTCCTCCCAGGGGCGGGTGCCCACATCCTTGCCTTCGGTGTATTCCGTGGCGTCGAAGCCGCCATGGCGGAAGCGGGTGTTGCTGCCCCAGCGGTCGTTCACCACGAGGTCCTGGAGGTTCGGCTGGTTATAGAGCCAGGCCACCAGTTCTGGGCTGCGCCACGTAGCGTCTGGATGGTCCCATTCGCCGTCGACCCACAGGACGCTCGGCTTGTAGCGGGTCACGAGATCCTTGAGCTGGGGCAGCATGTGCTCCGCCACGTAGGCCTTCACATCCTGACCCGGCTGCTCAAAAGTCCAGGAGTAGCGCGGATGGGTCCATTCCGGCAGGGAATAGTAGAGGCCCATCTTCAGCCCTTTGGATCGGACAGCCTCTGTCAGTTCGCCCACGAGATCGCGCTTCGGGCCGACCTCCATGCTGTTCCAGCCTGGGCGCTGGGCGCTGGGCCAGAGGCAGTAGCCGTCGTGGTGTTTGCTGGTGAGGACGACGTATTTCGCGCCGCTGTGGGCCAGGAGCTCCGCCCAGCCCTTGGGATCCCAGAGTTCCGCGGTGAAGCGCGGTGCCAGGTCCTGGTAGCTGACTCCAGGTCCGTACGTCCGGTTGTGGAACTGCGCCACGGCGCTGTCCGCCTTGCCCTCCTTCCAGCCCCGGTAGTACCACTCCGCGTAGCCGCCCTTCTTCGTGAAGGCCGGCACGCTGTAGACGCCCCAGTGGATGAAGATCCCGAGCTTCGCATCCTGGAACCAGGCCGGCACGGGACGAGCGTCCAGGGAGGCCCAGTCCGCACGATAGGTCGGCACAGGCTGGGCGGATAGCAGGGTGCAAGCAAGGGCAAGGCTGAGGCTGCGCACGGAGATCTCCGGCTCCCACAGTACCCTGGGCCCCCCCGATTCCTGGGCTGCTCAAAAAGGGCGCAGAGTTGGACTTTTTGCGGGTGCATCAAGACGCTTAGACAGTCTCCATGAGCCCTGCCAGTGTGCGCTGCCAGCCCCTTCGCTCGGATCATCGCGATCGCATCCCTGACCTGAACCTTCCCGCAGGGGCCATCGCTCACCGGGATCTCATCCTTGTCGTCCAGGGGCGGTAGTCTGGATCCATGGTGCGTCCTCCTTCCGCCTCCAATGTGCGTGCTCCTCGCTGGGCGTGGCTCGTGGCTACGGGCTTCGGGAGTGGCTACCTGCGGCCCGCTTCCGGCACCTGGGGCAGCGCCGCGGGATTGCTGGCTTGGCTGCTGCTCACCTTCCTCTGGGCGACGCCCCTCACGACCTGGATGCGCACCCAGGTCGTGGGCTCGGTATCCCTGGGCGTCCTGGCGGCGGGCGAGGCGTGGTTCCTGGTGCTGCCCGTGCTCATGACGGCCCTGGCGGTGCGGGCTTCGGACCTCGTGGTGCGGGAGACCGGGGAGAAGGATCCGGGCTACATCGTGGCGGATGAGTGGGCGGGCATGTGGATCGCCCTCTGGCCCCTGCGCTGGCTCCTGGCCAAGGAGGGCTTTCGGCTTTTTTCGCCCGGCGGATGGCGCTGGCTGGCGCTCCTGGCGCTGCCCTTCCTCGCCTTCCGCCTCTTCGACATCTGGAAGCCCTGGCCGGCCCGCCAGATCCAGGACTTGCCGGGTGGCGAGGGCATCGTGGCGGATGACGTGGTGGCGGGCCTCTACGCCCTGGTGCTCACGGACGTCTGCACCCGTTTCGTGCTGACCTGGATCCAGGGGTAGCGGCGCGCCACAGGTGGATGCAACCCGCCACATGGTGTGTGCCGAAAGGGGCGCCCTGGCTTGATTCCAGGTCGTTCATGGGTTGGCACGAACCGTGATTGAAGGGATCGATCGGAGGATTGCCATGCGATCGTTCCCTACCATCCTGTTCAGTTTCCTGGCGCTGACCGCCCCGCTCGCGGCGGACCACGGCGACCGCTGGGAAGGCCGTCATCACCGGCGGGAACGCATCGTGGTGATTCAGCCCCCGTGCCGTGACGAGTACCGGCATGACCGGCGTGATCGGAGGCACCACGACTGTGAGCCTCGGCGCGTGTGGAGGCCCGAACCCGTGGTGATCCTCCCCGCTACCCGTCGGGCGCCTTGGCTGAGCTTCGGTGTGCCGATGCCCCACGGGCAGGTGGTGGTGAGGGTCCGCTGACCCGTTCCATCATGGGGCCATGTCCGCCCCGGAATCCCTCGCCACCCGACGCACCGCGCTTCTGATTCTCACGAGCATCGGCGCCTTTATGCCGCCCCTGGACGGCTCGATCCTGGCGGTGGCGTTACCGGTGATGGGGGCGGAGCTGCACCTGAGCTTCGCCGCCACGCTCTGGGCCCAGGCGACCTACCTCGTGACCATGGCCCTCCTGCTCATCCCGCTGGGACGCTGGTCGGATCAGCCGGGGCGGCTCAACGCCTACCTGGGCGGGGCGGGGATCTTCACCCTTGGTTCTCTCTTGGCGGCCCTGGCGGGAGGCGCTCCCATGCTGCTGCTTGGGCGGGTGGTCCAAGGGATCGGCGGGGCGCTTCTGGGAGCCACCTCCGCGGCCCTCGTCACCGTCGCGTTCCCCAAGGAACAGCGTGGCAAGGCCCTTGGCATCAATGTCATGGCCGTCTACGCCGGGCTCAGTGTCGGTCCGCCGCTCGGAGGCTTTCTTGTGGAGCACTTCGGGTGGCGGTCCATCTTCCTCGTGAACCTGCCGGTGGGCGCGATGGTGCTGCTCTGGGGTTGGCCTCTGCGGCGACTGGAATTACCGCCCCACGGTCGCGCCCGCATCGACATGGCTGGTGCAGCCCTCCTGGCCTGCGCCTTCACCGCGCTCCTCGTGCCGCTCACCTTTGCCTCCCATTGGGGTTGGGTGACTGCGCGCACATGGGGACCGCTGGTGCTCGTGGTGCCGCTCCTGGCGGCCTTTTTGGCCTGGGAGCGCCGGGTTGCCGTGCCGCTGGTGGACCTCGATCTGCTGCAGGCCAATCGGCTCTTCGCCGCCGCCAACCTGGCGGCCCTGCTCAATTACATGGCCCTCTACGCCATCGGCCTCCTTACCGCCGCCCATCTGCAGCTGGCGTTGAACCTGAAGCCCCGGTTGGCGGGCTGGATCCTGCTGGGACAGCCCCTCACCCAGGCCATTCTGGCGCCCCTGGCGGGACGCCTGAGCGATCGGTTCGGCAGCCGCATGCTGGCCACGTCGGGGATGGCGGCGGTGGCGCTGGGAATGCTGCTCCTGGGTCATTTCGGCGGCGGCACGGCCCTCGGCCCCATGGTGGCCTCCCTCGCGGTGGTGGGCCTCGGCCTCGCGGCCTTCAGCGCTCCCAATACCAATGCCGTGATGGGGGCCGTGGCGCCGAACCAGCTCAGCCTCGCCGGGGCCTTTCTTTCCACCATGCGGGTGACGGGCATGGCCCTGAGCGTGGCCTTGCTCGGAGGCATCGCCGCCCACGATCTCGGTCCCGGCGGCTGGAAGGCCCTGGTGGCGGGCGGGGCGGATACCGCCTCCATCGCCGCCTTCGTCCACGGCTACCGCACCGCGATGCTGGTCGGTGCGGGTCTGGCCCTCCTGGGGGCTGGGGCCTCGCTGGTGCGGGGACAGGGGCTTGGGATGAAACGCTGACCCTGTCGCAGGGCTGGCCCTGGGCCGCGACTCGTCGTACAACTGCCCCAGGAGATCCCCATGAGCTGGAGAGTGACGGTGGCGGCGGTGGCGGAGCGGAACGGTCGCTTCCTGATGGTGGAGGAGACGGACAAGGTGCATCCCGAGCCGGTGTTCAATCAGCCCGCGGGTCACCTGGATCCGGGCGAGACGCTGCTCGATGCCGTGGCGCGGGAATGTCTGGAAGAGACCTCCATGCCCTTCACGCCAGAGGCGCTGCTGGGCATCTACCATGTCCACGCGCGCAACGGCCACGACTACTTGCGGGTGGCCTTTTGCGGCTCCGTACCGGACGACTGCGAGCCGGTGCCCCAGCCCGGCGAGATCCTGGCCTGTCATTGGTTGACCCGCGACGAGATCGCTGCGGGCCGTCCCCGCTCCTCTGCCGTGCTGCGCTGCATCGACGACTACCTGGCGGGCGTACGGATTCCCCTCAGCGCGGCGTCCCACGTGCATCGCGACCGGTAGCGGGCGCGGCTCCTGGATGGCGGATTCGTCCCAACGGACGGCGGGTTCATCCAATAAGCCGCTAGGTTTGGCCCTCAGACGTTGCGAGTCAGGCTTCTGCGGCGGACCCTGGACCTCTTGTGCCGTCTCAGGAGGTTCCTTGAAACTTCAATCGTGTGCCCTGTCGGTCGTCCTTCTGCTGGCGTGTTCCCCAGCCAAGGTGAGGCTGCAGCAATCACCCCCGATCGAACCTACTTCCAGCACCCATTCCCGGAGGCTCGCTGATGACTTCTGGACGGCGGCAGAACGTCTGCAGACCGACCGGGCCATCGAACTTGCCCCAACAGAGGCCCATCGCGAGCTGGCGCGGGCCTTGGAACATGTCCTGGGCGGGGACGTGACACAGGCCATCGCCCGCCTGGAACCGCTCAGCCGTGGGGCCCAGGATCCGCGATTGGCGGACACGGCGCGTCTGCTCCGGGTCAATCTCTTCGCAGGTGCGTCCTGCTGGTCAGATGTGGCCCGGCTCCAAAGCGGGGCCCTGCCCACCGCATTTGCTTCGATGCCCGCGGAGGAGGTCCACGGTCCCGCAGGAGAACAGGTCCTCTCCGTAACCTTCAACCGGGCAGGAACCCCCCTGGTGGAAGTTGAGATCCTGGGTGTGAAACGCAGGTTTCTCTTTGATACCGGGGCCTCTCTTACCGTGGTCTCCTCGGACCTTGCGAAGGCCTGCGGACTTCGGGCCGTGAAGGACCAAGCGACCTCCATCGCCACGGGCAACCGGCGCACGGTCGAAAGCCGGCCCACCTGTGTGGGGCAGCTTACCCTCGGAGGCATTCACATTCGCAACCATCCAGCCCTGATACTCGACTCAAAGCGGTTGACGGCCCGGTTCCTGGGCATCCCCTTCCTGAAGATCGACGGAATCCTGGGGTGGAATGCCATCCGGCGTTTCCGGGCCGTGATCGACTACGAGCGGAGCACCTTGACTCTGTCGGCCTCGGAGTCCACGGCAGGCGGGCCCCGGAACTTCTTCTGGATGGGCTATCCCGTGGTCCGGACTCAGGCCTTGGACGGCACGCCGGTCTATCTTGGATTCGATAGCGGCGCCCGACGCACCCGATTCCACTCCCGTATCGTCGAGCATCTCAACCTTGCTGGAGGCCAAAAGAGCACCGAGCGGTCATGGGGTGCAGGGGGGTTCAGCACCGAATCCGCCCTGACCCTGCCGGAAGTGGTGGTGACCCTCGGCCAGGCCCGGCTCATGTTTCAGGACCGGAAGGCCACGAACCACCCCATTGGCGTCTTTGCGAAACTGGACGGCGTGCTTGGCAATGATGTCCGATTGCGACGGCTCACCCTGGACTACCCGAAGGGTCGGTTCGAACTGGAATGAGGTCAGCTCGGTCGACCGGGGCTCCCGGTTCAGCGGATACCCGCCGGGAGGGGGGCAGCCGACTTGAGACGACGCCGGGAAGCTGGGATGGAAGGCGTCCGGGCGGGTGGAGCGAGATTAACCCGGACGTGCTCGGCTTCTGAGCTTCTACTTGGGCTCAACCAGCATCCCCGAGCCCTGCATCGTCCTGCCCTCGCGGGTCCACTGTAGTTCGACGGAGGCGCCGGGGATATGGGCGTCCAGGACGCGGTCCAGGTCGGCCTTCGAGGCGATGGCCTGGCCCGCCACCTTCACCAGGACATCCCCCGCCTGGAGCTTCAGGCTATCGCCCAGCCCGCCGGGAGTCAGGGACTTCACGACGGGCGTGCCATCCGGGCTCAGTCGAACGCCCAGGGTGGGGCGGGGCGTGAAGGTGAGTGCCGTGGCGGCGTTGGCCTGTTGGAAGGCCAGCTGCTGGGCGTAGAGGGTGATGTCGCCCATGGCCTCCAGGTTGAGCTTGTCCGCCGTGTCCGTGGGCTGGTGGAGGTCGGTGTGAATGCCCGTGAAGAAGAAGACGGCGGGAATCTTGGCGGCGGCGAAGCTGGCGTGGTCGGACATGTAGGCGAAGGGCGTGGAGCCGCGATCCGTGGCCACCTTGAGGCTCCCGGGGGCCTGCTTGCGGGCCTGGGCCAGGGCGTCCGGGTGCCAGCCGAGACCCGTGAGGCCGAGCGCCGCCTTGCTGGGCTCGAAGCGGCCGATGCAGTCCAGGTTCACCATGCCCTTCACCTGGGCGAGGGGCACCGTGGGCTGCTTGACCCAGTGGGCGCTGCCCAGCAGGCCGGCCTCCTCGCCGCCAAAGAGGATGAAGGTGACGGAGCGGCGGGGCGGCTTGGCGGCGGTCTGGCGGGCGATCTCCAGCACCCCCGCGCAGCCGGAGGCGTTGTCATCGGAGCCGGGCTTCACGATCTCCTTGCCCGCGGCATCCGTGGTGAACCCCATGTGGTCCATGTGGGCGCCCACGACGATGTGCTCGGCCCTCAGGATCGGGTCAGAGCCCGTTACCGTGGCGACGACGTTGGGCAGGGGATGCGAGACCTGTGTCTGCGCCACGTCCAGGTCGAGTTTGGCCGGAAGCTCGCAGGAGGCGACGGCGCCCTCCGCCAATCGTTTCCGAGCCTCCGTGAGGGCGGTCTCGGCGGCGCCGGCCAGGGCGCCCTTGTAGAGCACCCCCATGGGACTGGCGGTGGGGAAGGCGAAGGCACCCAACGGCCCCTGGCCCTGCATGGGATGGCTGACGAGCACCAGGGCCGCACCCCGATCCGTCAGGTTCTTGAGGATGCCCCGGGGATCCTGGGCCTCACGAGGAACCTGGGCGAGCGCCTTGCCTGTGCCCCGGGGAGGATCTACGACCACCACGCGGCCCTTGAGGTCGAGCTCCGCGAGGTCGTCGTGGGAGGCATGGGACAACCCGTGTCCCACATAGAGCAACGGGGCGTTCTTGAGCTTTAAGGTCACATCGCCATCGAAGAGGTCGATGTCCTTGTAGGCCACCAGGGGACGGCCCCCGCCTTCCTCGGCGAAGGCCGCCTGAAACCGCTCACGCTTCGAGATGAAGTAAGGCACCTCCTGGATCTGCGCCTTGAGCCCCATCTTCCCGAAGGCCTTCATGGCATAGGCGGCGGCCTTGTCCAGACCCTCCTGGCCGTTGCCGCGGCCCTTCATTTCGGGACCACAGAGCCCCGTCACATCGGCCTTGAGGCGTGCGACGACCTCCGGCGGGGCGGCGACAAGGCCGGCGGAAAGCACGAAGGTCAGGCATGTCAACCGGTGGATCAAGGGAGCTCCTCTCAGGAAGGGCGAATGGAGAGCCTACGGGCGAACGGGCCCTCGGTTCAGGGTGGGGGAAGCTGTCGGGAGGTTTCAGAGGCTCAGTGTCACTCCATCACGTGACACGAACTGTCCAGGCTGGGGGCGCTGTGACACAGGCGCGACGGGGGCTGGCGAGACGCCACGTCCTCGTAACATTCATCAGCGTGCCTTGACCGCGTTCACAGTGGGACCAACCTCTGGTTAGCCGATCTTTGGGACACCGCACACAGGGGACCGAGTTCAAGCCCTTGCATGTGCGCAGCGTAAGGGATCCCGAAGGCATGTGGCGCGGGGCCCGAGCGCGCGGGGGGCCGGCCGGCTCCCGCAGCTTCCAAAGGGGGCTCCCAACCCATAGGAGATCCCATGTCCACCCTGACCTTCCATGAAGGACGGCCTCGCCTTACCTCGCCGGACCTGCCCCCCACCCTCACCCCCAACCCCATCCACGCGATGGCGAAGGCGCCCAGCCGCCTGCTGAGCTCCCTGGGTTCCCTGCTGGTCTACGGCGTGTTTGCCGTGGGGTCCGTGGTCCTCGCACGGAATGTCCACACGGAAACTGGAAGGTCCCCGGTGACAGGCAGGGAGGTCGTGCTGGACCTGCGCCCCACGGATGAAGTTGCGCCGCCTCTGCCCACGCCGCCGCCCCCGGATCGCCTGCTCTCGCCTTCCGTGGTGGCGACTCGCCCCAAGGACTGGCAGGCGCCGGATACGAGCAACACGATCCCCGAGGTGACACCGACTTCCGTGCCCACGCAGGACCAGACGTTTGCTGGTCGCTACACCGAGAACATGCCCGTGGCGAAGGATCCTGGTTCCGTGACTCCGCCCCACCTCCTGCCCCCGCAGCCCGTGGGCGGCATGACCAGCAGCCGCACCGTGGATTTCGACTACCGCCAGCTTCGCGTGCTGCGCCAGGCATCCGTGAACTATCCGCCTCTCGCGCGTCTCGCGAAGGTGCAGGGGCCTGTGGAGATGCTCATCACCATCGATTCCGGAGGCGTGCCCAGTCATGTGGAAGTCCTCAGCGGCCTGCCCCAGCTCCATGCGGAGGCGATGCGCAGTGCTCGGGAATGGCGCTTTGAGCCCGCGCGGATCGACGGTCAGCCTGTGAGTGCGCGGTTCCGCCTCACCATCAACTTCCGCCTGCAATAGGGATCGCCATGATCTTGACGTGGTGGAAGCACGCGGATTCAACCCGCCGGGCCCTCCTCTTCGTGGGCTTGGGCCTGGCGGGGCTCCTGGTGGCGTCGGGTGTGGCGCTGCGTGTCCAAGCAGGGCGAACCAGCCGTAGCGTGGTCCAGAAGTCCATGGGGTTGGACCTCGAAGAAAAGTACGAGGGACGTGGGCTCAGGGCGCCCCAGGTATCCGCCCTGGATCCCGCTTTCATGCCCGACAAACTGGTGCGCCGGGGGACGTTGTCCCTCGAAGTTGAGGACATGGCGGCCTTCGATGCTCGCATCCGGATGCTGGCGGGACGGGATGGTTACCTCTCCCAATGGCATGGGTCGCTGGAGTCCAGCGGCCAGCGTCGCGTGCAGCTCACGTGGCGCGTGCCAAATGCGCGCTTCGAGGCCTCCCTGGCGGCTTTCAAGGGCCTCGGGCGTGTGCTGAAGGAGGAGGTGAGCACCGAAGATGTGGGGCGCGCCTACGCCGATCTCGAGGCCCGCCGATTGAACAAGCGCGCCGCTGCTGCTCGCATCCGGGAGCTCATCCAAAACCGTGCAGGCAAGCTCTCGGAGGTGCTGGAGGCGGAGCAGAGCCTCACGCAGGTCACCCAGGAGTTGGAGCAGATGGAGGCCCAGAAGCGGGTGATGGACAGCGAGATCGCCTTTGCCACGCTTCAGGCCGTGGTGCAGACGCCACTGCCCGTGGCGCCCGAGGCGTCGCGGAGCGTCTGGATCCCGCTCCGGCGCGCGTTCCGAAGGGGAATGGACACTTTGATCGATACGATGGTGGCTGTGGTCGAGCTGTCGGTGGTGTTCCTGCCCTGGCTCATGCTTCCAGGTCTGGGTCTCTGGATCTGGATGGCGAAGCGGCGGAAGCGTCAGCGGCTGGCCAAATCGACGGCGTAGACCGCGAAGCCCTGACCATCGTCGGCCTTGAGCAGGTGGACCGGCAGGCCCCGTTCCTTGGCGAAGCCTTCCATCCCCGGTGCCGTGCGGAGTTCCACCACGCCCGCGGTCTTCACGGGGGTGAAGCGCCAACTGCGTGCGGCGCCGTGGCGGGCGAAGTCGAGGGCACCCATGCGCTTCACGTAGGCAATGAGCAGATCGCGGTTGGCATCCGGGCTTTCGAAGACGGTCTTCGAGCCGTCGAGGCCCGGGAAGCCGCCGCCGCCGCTGGCGCGGTAGCTGTTCGTGGCGACGATGAAGGCCATGGTGGCGTCCACGGGACGGCCCTTCCAGATCAGCGCCCGAATGCGGTTCCCGGCAGCCTGGGTCACATCGATCTCGTATTGGAGGTCCGGATCGGTGGCCATGTCGAAGTCGGAACTCGATTCGGGGCTCACCAGCGCCTGGGGTTCGGTGCGTGTCGGGTCGATGGTGTTGAAGCGGAGCGCAGCGTGTTCCAGCCAGGCCCGCAGGCCCGTGCCATTGACCTTCACGGCCTGGAGGGTGTTGGGGAAGGGATAGAGGTCCGCCGCCTGGGCGATGGTGAGGACACCGGGCGGCACATCTGTGAAGTTGCGCGGCCCGCCGCCGCCCGTCTTGAAAGGCGCGCAGACCGAAAGCACCGGCAGACCCGCATCCTGTGGGCGGTTGGCAGCAAGGTAGGCCCGCACGGCGTCGACTTGGGCGAGGTTTACCACCTGGATCGCGGAGGCCTCTCCCACATCGGCGAAGGCGGAGGATAGGCGGAAGTCCGTGCGTCCCACGGGCGTCTTCACATAGGCGAGGGTCGCTTGGTGCTCGGTCTCCACCAGAGGCGCGATGGTGGGATCGGCGGCCACGGCGGGCTGCCCCTGAGGCTTCACAGGCCGCACCTCGCTGCGGGTTTTCGTGGGGTCGATCTTCCAGTGGCGGCCGTCGAAGGTGAGCTGGAAGGTGAGCACGCCGAGGGCCTTGCCCCAACTGCTGCTCATGAGCGCGGGCACGCCCTGAAGGCTGCCGCTCACGGGATCCGACCCCGGCATCCGGTAGGTGGCGCCATTGGGATCGGGAAAGGTCAGGTGGGCATGGCCCATGAGGATGGCGTCGATGCCGGGGACCTTCGCCAGATGGAGGTTGGCGTTCTCCAGGGTCGGCCGGTCGGGGGTGCCGTCGACCCCACCGTGGGAGAGCGCGACCACCACATCCGCCCCCTTCGCCTTCAGTTCCGGCACGCGAAGGGTGGCGGTTTCCACCACGCCCTTCGTCACCACTTTCCCGGTGAGGTGGGCCTTGTCCCAGGAGGTGATGAGGGGCGTCGTGAGGCCCAGTACGCCCACCTTGAGGGGGACCTGCACGATGCGGCCGTCCGGCGTCGTGGCCTGGAGCGAACGCGTGAGCAGGGTGTAGGGCTCCACCAGCGGCATGCCCGTCTTGGCGTTCAGGACGTTGGCGGAGACGACGGGGAACGCTGGCCCCTTGCCCAGGGGATGCGGCGCGAGCCCCCCCACGTCGAAGCGTCGTCCCAGGACCTGACCCAGGTAGGCCAGGCCGTAGTTGAACTCGTGGTTGCCCAGGGTGCCCGCGTCGTAGCCCAGGGCGTTCATGACGCGGTAGACGGCGAGGTCCTGGCCTTCACCGGGCCGCTGCACGCGAGCCTGGAGGTCCGCCAAGGCCGTGCCCTGGATCGTGTCGCCGCCATCCAGCAGCAGCGTGTTGGGAAATTCCTTGCGGGCCTGCCGGATGAGGGTCGCGGTGCGCTCCAGCCCCAGGCTGGTGTCCTCCGTGAGCTTGTAGTAGTCGAAGCTGCGGATATGGCTGTGGAGGTCCGTCGTTTCGAGGATCGCCAGGGTGGCCGTCGTGCCGGTCGGCACCGCGGGCACGGTTCCCGGGCGGCGGCAGGCGGTTGCGGCGAGCAGCAGGACAATGAGGGGCAGGGCGCGGACGGACAAGGATGACTCCAGTTCAGGACCACCAGGATTCTGGGCCCTTCGCGCGTAGGCGCCTAGGGTGCCGGATGTGGCGATGGCGGAGCGCCGCGCTCCCCGCCACGGAATGGATCCGGGACGGGGAGCGAGGGTTCCACAAGCGCGGCCGGTCATGACCGGCAATGCGGAGCTACCGCAGGACGGAAAACGCGGACTTTAGCTCGGCGCGGATGGCCTCGACTTCGGCGGTGGCCCACTGGTCGTGGGGCTTGCGCACGAAGGTGGTGAGGTCCTTGCGGTTGTCGAAGCGGGCGGCGGGGATGAAGTAGGTCTTCATCGCGTATTTGTCGCCCTCCTGAACCAGGCGCTCCACCTGGATGTGGCCAGGCTTGCTGCTGTGCTCCAGCAGGTACGCCATGTCGTCGCCGCCGTACTGGCCGAGCATCACCTCCATCGGCACGCTGTGGTTCAGGATGCTGCCCTGGGCGTTCGGCAGGCCGCGCTCGATGTTCTTGCGGCGGCTCTCTTCAGGCGCGACCCAGATGTAGAGCAGGCTGGAGCGCTCCAGGATGTCCGTGGAGAGCTGCTGGAAGGCGCTGGCATAGCCCTGGGGCGGCGTGACGGGGAAGGCGGAGCCGTTCGGGCAGCCGCGGGCGGCCTCGATCACGATGGTGTGGCCCGTGCAGTCGATGGCGTTCTGGCGGTTCAGGGTGTCGAGCTCGGCACGGCACTCGGCTTCCAGCGCCTCTGCCACGGCCTTGCGGATGCGGTAGGGCACGTCGCCGAGGACGTCCGGCATCTCGAGCTTGGCGTGGACGGCGTCCAGGCGGTCAAAGAGGTGGGCGGCGGCGCTGGCCACCTCGACCTGTCGCCCGGCGCGGAGGTTCGCGTAGTCCTCGTTGAGCAGCTCAATGAGGGCCGCCCAGGTCCAGTTGTCCTGGAAGGGCCGGTTCGGGCCGTGGTAGTAGGCGTGTTTCCAGCCCTTCGCCTTCAGCTCGTCGTCGATGCGGTGCATCAGGTGCACGTACGGGTAGTCGTCGAGCTGCAGGGTCGGGCCCATGCCGTAGTCTTCGCGGGCTTCTTCTGGCGTCAGGCTGGCCATGAAGCGGCGCATCTCGGACTTGCCCGAGGCGGGCAGCGAGAAGAGGAGGAGGGTATCGATGGTTCTCGTCATGCGAGCACCTGGTGCAGAACCCCGCAGGACCGGGAGCGGGGGGGGTGAATCGAGGGCAACCGCGAGGAACCCGGGTCAACGGCGCCCAGAACAGAGAGCCAATTAGATCTCGCGACTGGCCTTGAGTTCCAGGGCTCGTTTCTTCTCGGCTTTGGTCAGGAAGGCCACGGCCACGAGCACGAAGCCCAGACTCAACCAGTCCTGGAGGCTGGGGAAGGCAAAGCCGAGGAAGAGCCAGCCGATGAGCGTCGCCGCGGTGCCGGCCACCAGGGAGGTCAGGCGGTTCACCAGGCCGGTGAAGGTCGCCGTGCGTCCCTTGAACATGAAGATGAAGACGCTGAAGAAGGCCACGACGCCGAAGGCGGTACCGCTGAAGGCGGCCCAGCCCCAGGCGGGCAGCGGCTGGTGCACGGCGGCGACGAAGTCCGCCACCTGCTGAAGCTGCAGCCAGGACGGGTAGAGGCGGGGACTCAGGAGCACGGCGGCGACCATGAGAGTCATGGTGGCGGAGGCGGCGATCTGTTCCAGGGCGAAGAACGGCCGGTTATCCAGGGAGGTTCCCTCGGGTCGGGTGTTCTTGTAGTAGTTCATGATGTAGATGCGGATCAGGTAGGCCAGCAGGTAGCAGCTCAAGATCACCACCGCGGCGGGATTGTGGATGAAGCTGGGCTTCCCATTGGCCTTGCCGGGCACGAAGAGCTGGAGGCAGGCGGCCGCAACGGCGAAGAGAACCGCCGCGTTCTCCTCCCAGTAGACCCGCTTCTTCAGGATGCCCTGGCGGATCTGCACCGCATCCACGATGCGGCCGATGACGATGACGCTGGCCCGCATGATGACCATGGCGACCATCACGCTGATAGGCAGCGTATACATGAGCGTGGTCGTGGGGATGACCACCGCCGTACAGATGCCGCTCGGGATGATGTAGAGCAATTCCGGAGCCATATTCCAGCGGCCGACCCGCACGAGCTTGCCCATGGGGAGTTTCCACCAGCCCAGCAGGAGCACCGGGAGCAGGCACGTGAGGTTCGCCCCGAGGGTGTTGTAGGCGAGGAAGGCGATATCGTTCATGCGCTGCGGCTGACCGTGGACGGAGCCGGTGAACAGTTTCGCGAAGATGCCCGTCGCGATATAGAACGCGAAGTAGCCTAGACAGAGCTGGATAAGGCGCCCGGTGCTTCCATCTTTGGTCTTCCCGTACATGCTTGCTCCGATCCGCACCCTGCCGACGCTGAAAAGGGTCAGCATCACAGTAAAATTTCACACCGTCAACGGGATGAAATTTTATCGCACTGGGTGCTGGGATCGTCCGCATCGTGTCTCCGTAAGCGAGGTCTTTGCGCCTCTGGAGAAAGCACCCCGCGGAGGCCATGCCACCCTCGCAAGACCCAGGGCCGACTCGAATCCCTCCGCGTGGCTCCAGAAGGCCCTTCTGGTGTCGGGAACACGAAACTCCGGAAAACCGCTCCAGATCCCCGAGCGCTCGCGCTCAGAGGGTACAAGGCTCCAGGCGGACCTTGTCTCAGCGTTTCAGGAGGAAGGGCGCCGTGCGGTCCTTGTCGAAGTCCGTGACGTAGAAATAACCCCATCGGTCCTTGGATTCCGTCGTCAGGCCCAGGTTGCCTGTCTGCAGGTTCACCTTCACGGGCATGGGCTTTCCGGTGCGCATGACGAGGAAGACGTAGCGGCTGGTGCTTCCTGGGGCGACGGTGAACTGGAAGACGTCGGTCTTGCCGACCATCGGTCGTGAACCCGTGCCGGAGCCGATGCCGACGAAGCTGTGCCAGTCACGGCCGAAGGGGTTGCCGTCCACCCAGCTATGGGCGAACCCCACATCCGAGCCGCCGTCATACACCAGACCCACGGAATAGCGGGTGCCAGGAGCGAGGGGGCCGAGCCGGTAGACCATGCGGGGATCCGAGGCGCTGCCGAAGGCCGTGGCCAGATTCGGCTGATCCGGCGTTGTGGTGGCGGTGGCACTGCCATTCACGGGGACGTCCTTCCACGGTCCAGCCATGGACACGGGTTCGGTCGGGATCCGGGCGGGACCCGCCACGAGCTTGAACGGTGCGCGTTTCTCCCGGTCGAAGTCCGTGACGTAGAAGTAGCCCCAGCGGTCCTTGGTGTCCGGCGTGACGCCGGTGGGATCCCCGAGGCGGACGGTGGCATTCCATGGCTTGCTGGTGCGGAAGGCGAGGTAGATCGCCTGCGAGGAGCTGGCGGGGTCGATGGTGAAGAGGAAGATCTCCTGCTTGCCGGAAAGCGATCGGCTGCCGGTGCCGGTACCGATGCCGACCATGGAGCGGCTCTGCTTGCCGAAGGGGTCGCCGTCCACCCAGCTGTGGCCATAGCCGATGTCGGTACCTGCCTCGTACGTGAGGGTCAGCTGGTAGCGCTTTCCCGCCTGCAGGGGCGCCAGCTTCACCACCGCACAGTTGTCCGAGGCGCTGCCGAAGCCGGAGGCCAGTCCCTGGAGGCCGGTGCGAGTGGCGAGGGGTACCTCGCCACCGGGGCGCAGGTCCTGGGCCAGGGCGCTGCAGAGGGAAAGGGCGACACAGAGCAGGGCACGCATCAGGCGTTCCTCCCGGAAAGTACCCTCTCTCTTCGGTGCCTCAGCCCTGGATTTGAGTTTCCCGGGTCGCGAGGACTGCGATGGCGCCGAGGGCCATCAGCAGCGCCGCGAAGCCGAAGCCCGCCGTCGGATGCACGGTCCAGAGGGCGCCCACCACGAGGCTGCTGATGAGATCGCCCATGCCGTTCACCGCTGCCAGGAGCCCGAAGCCGAGGCCTCGATGGGCCTCCGGGACGAGGTCAGCGGTGGTGGCGTCCTCCAGGGTGTCCTGGATGCCGTTCACGAGACCGGCTAGGGCGAAGATCCCCGCGAAGAGCGGCAGGGAGGCCCAGCCCCAGCGGAAGCAGCCGATGAGCGCGAGGGGAACAAGGGTGGAGAGCGCGTAGCCCGTGCCGAGAACCCCCCGGTGTCCCAGGCGGTCCCCCAACAGCCCCGCCGGGAAGGCGGCGGCGGCGCAGACGAGGTTGTGGCCGACATAGAGCGCGGCGCCCAGGGCCGCGGCCCGCAGTGCGCCATGGGTGGGTGTGAGGAGCTGGGTGGCGGCCAGGATGAGCAGCGTGCGGGCATAGTCTCCGGCGCCGAAGAGTCCCACCCCGACGAGGTAGCGCCGGAAGGACTTCGGCATTTGCGACAGGGCATGACGCAGAGAGACCTTCTCGAGGACGACACGGCGCTTCTCCTGAATGATCCAGGCCATGATCCCCGCGGCAATCAGGCCGGGGATCATCGTCCAGAACATCAACTGCCGGAGGAAGGGCAGGCCCGTGGCGCCGTGGGCCGCGCCCCACCCCAGGAAGAACACGATCACCGCGGGGCCGAGGATGGCGCCGATGGTGTCCCCCGAACGGTGGAACCCGAAGGCCCGGCCTCGCGCCTCCGGCGGGATCGCCTCCGTGAGCATGGCGTTGCGCAGGGGTCCGCGGATGCCCCGTCCAACCCATCCGAAGAGCTTGCCCCCGAGGACCAGCGGCCAGCCCGAGGCGAGGGCGATGAGCCCGGAGGCGAGCCCCGTGGCGGCGTACCCGGCAACGACGATGGGTTTGCGCCGCGGGAGGCGGTCCGAGATCCATCCCGCCCCGAGCTTGGTGAAGCTGCTGGCGGCGTCCGTCAGGCCCTCGATGGCCCCAAGGGCGAGGGGCGGCAGACCCAGCGCCGCCAGGAAGCCCGGCAGCAGCGTGCTCTGGGCCTCGTGGCCCAGGTCCGAGAAGAGGCTTGTGAGGGCCATGCCCCAGACCGTGCGGTTGAGCCAGCGCTTTGGATTCGGGTTCGGGGTGTCGTTCAAGGGCATCACCTGGAGATGAGGACAGCCTCTATGGGATGGAAGAATCCCGTCAAGACAGGAGGATCGCCCAGAGGCGGTGGGATGCTGCCGTTGTCCGTTTCCGCTCCTGTCTGAGCACCGAATGGACACCTAAGGCACGCTTCCCGGTCACGGATGCAGGTCCCCGGTGGGGCTGGCGGCCTGATCGGTTCCTGCTGCAGCACCTGGAGCGGGATGATCCCTTGGGTGAGTAAGGAACCGGGGCGTGTCCAGGGCCGAGGCCGAAAAGTCAACCATGGTTTACACATGTTTTTTGAACGCAGGGGGGATACTGACCTCCTCGAGGTGCTCCATGGGTCTTCAAGGCATCGCTCCCCTGCTCTCGTTCCTGGTGGTCTGCGCCGTCCACGCCGAACTGCCTCGGCACCGGAACGAACTCGGGATGACGTTCGTGGCGCTGCCTTCGGGGACTGCTCAGGTGGGCTGTTCCGAGGGCGCAGCGGTGGAGCGCCCGGAGCGGTCAGTGGTCTTCGGGCAGGGGTTCTGGTTGCAGACGACGGAGGTGACCCGAGCCCAGTGGAAGGCCCTCATGGGAGCCGAGCAATGGCATGAATATGACAAGTTCGCCAAAGTGGGAGAGGACTATGCGGCCACCTTCGTGAGCTTCGAGCAGACTCTGGCCTTCGCGGCTCGCCTCAGCGAAAAGGACCCACGGTTCACCTACCGGCTGCCCAGCGAAGCGGAGTGGGAATACGCCTGTAAGGCCGGTGGAAGTGCCCAGTCCTATGGCGACTTGAACGCCGTGGCCTGGCACGGGGGCAACGCCTTTCACGCCGGGGAAAAGTTCACCCATCGCGTGGCTCAGAAGCGCCCCAATGCCTGGGGCCTCTACGACATGCTCGGAAACACCTGGGAGTGGGTCTCCGACACCTGGCACCGGGACCACACCGGCAGCACCGGGATCGGTCCCAGGTTGGACGGGGACGCCACGCAACGGGTGCTGAAGGGCGGGAGCTGGCGCACCGGGCCGGACATGATCCGCGCCGCCGCCCGGAACTACATGACCCAGAGCGAATTTGCAGGGGACCTGGGCTTTCGGCTCGTGATGGTCCCCAGGGCCAAGTGAGGTCGTCATGGCATCCTTCACCAGCCTGCTCCCCGTCGCCAGCCTCCTCCTCCTGGCCCAGACCACCGGCACCTGGAACTCCCTGGTCCGCAGCGAGGATCGCACCGTGGCCTCTTCGCGCCTGCTGTTCAGCGAGGCGGACCCTGAAAAGGGCGAGACCTGGCTGCTGAACCTGCGCAACGACACCACCCGCACCCTCGACCTGAATGTGCGCTGGAGCCTGCGTGGGCAGTCGTTCGCAGAATCCGTGACCCTGGGGCCGGAACGCATCCACGAGTCCTCCCGAGTCTTCCCTGCTGGGGACGGAAAGACGGCTCCAGAGGTCTCCCTGCTCAGCTGGGAATTCCGCAAGGAGGAGTAGGGTTCCCCGCCGGTTCCTGACGCAGAGAGAGCCCGCATCAGCGGGCCCCCTTCTGGTCGACGTGAAAATCCGGATGATTACTGAGCGTAGAGTTCGAACTCGTAGATCGTGTAGTAGTTGGCCTTGTTGGTGGTGCAGAGCACGCGCCATTGTTGGGCGGAGGCCGCCGGGAAGGTCATTTCCTTCTGGCCGCCGGAGGTGTTGGAGGCCGTGCTCCAGGCGGTGGTCCAGGTGCTGCCGTTCAAATACTGGATGGCATAGGCGGTGGCGTAGTTGCTGGTGCTCCAGTTCACCCTGCCCCGAGCGACGTTGGCGGCGGCGCCGAGGTTCACCGCCAGCCACTGGGTCTTGCTGGAGGCGGTGATCTTTGCGGAGGCCCAGTTCGTGCTGGTGTTTCCGTCCAGGGCCATGGCGGGGGACTTGCCGCTATTGGTGGAAGAGGCCGTGGCGGGCTTCAGCAGCGCCAGGTTCACGGGGGTGGTGTTGGGCTTCACCGTGAGGATGGCTTCGCTGCTGGTCTTGCTGGCGGTGCTGTTGGTGACGGTGACGCTGTACTTAGCGCCGCTGTCGGCGGTGGTGGTGGCGGGGGTGGTGTAGCTGGCGGAAGTAGCCCCGGAAATGGCCGCGCCGTTCTTCTTCCATTGGTAGGCAAGAGTGCCTGAACCCGTGGCCGTCACGCTGAAGGTCGCTGTGGCGGGAACGGTCACCGTGGTGCTCTGGGGCTGGCCCGTGATCGTGATGTCCGAAGCCGGGGCATTGAGGGGCACGGTGAAGGATTCGATCACGCCGCCAGTGGTGTTGAGGACCGTGCCGGTGGCGGTGCCGAGGGCTGGGGAGACCTCGAAGCGGAGGAAGTGGTAGCTGCTGGAGGACTTCGCCAGGTTGGGGGTGGAGGCCACCGGGGTGTAGAGGGGCGCCCCGCCTCCGCCGGAGGTGATGTGGTGAACCCCATTCACGGGGATGCGGGCGTAGTAGTGGTTATCGCCGTTGATGACCAGCTGTACTCCGTTCTGCTCGCAGAGGGGTACGAGGGTGCTCTTGGCAGCGGCATGGTCGGAGTGGCCTCCACCCGCGCTGTAGGCCGGGCTGTGCCAAGTGACCACCTTGAGGGGGGCGCTGGAGTTCTGCAGGTCCGTCTTCAGCCAGTTGTACTGGGCAGAGCCCACAGCGAAGCTGGTGCCCGTCTCGATGTCCACCACCGCCACATGCACCGGGCCGTAGTCAAAGCTGAAGTACCAGCCGCTGCTTGCCCAGAGCTCGTGGGGCCAGTATTTCTTCAACAGGGGCAGACCGGCGCTGCCCTCGTGGTTGCCGATCACGCCGTATAGGGGCAGGTTGGCCAGCAGGGTGCGGATGTCCGGGCCCGTGCTGGCGTTGAAGAAGGTGCTGGTCCAGTCGGACTCGCTGGAGCCAGTGGCCACGTAGTCGGCGCTGTGAAGGACGAAGGTGCCCCGATTGTTGGGGACCAGGTTGAGGTCCGCCACCATGGCTTTGGCCACGTTGTTGTGATACTGCGGATTGGTGCGGGTGTCGCCGTAGGCATAGAACGTCAGGTCGTCGGTATCCGCTCCCCGGGGCGCGAGGAAGCTGCCAGAGTTCACCACACCGTCCATGGTGACCTTGTAGTAGATGCGCTGGCCGGGATTCAGGCCCGACAGGGTGGCCCGATAGACAAAGGCGCTGTTCGTCATCGTGGGGGCCGGGGCCACACCATCCGCCGCTTCCGGGGTGGTGCCGTACGACACCTGGACGGAGCCCGGGATGGCGCTGGTCTGGAAGACCACATGCATCTTTCCCGCCTGGGCGGCAGGGACGAGCCAGGGGGTCTTTACATAGGTGGCGGCAACGAGGGCATGGGTGCCCAGGAGTAACAGGGCCGACAGGCCGAGCCTGAATGGAATGGATGACATGAATGCCTCCGTGGAAAGTGACGCCTGGAAATGACAAAAAATTGAAGAATCCTGGCGGGTGTGAGGTTCGAACTGGCAATATTCAAGTCTTGCTGTTGTATTAATTTGAATGTGGTTCCATGGTGATTATACGTATGCATCTGCTGTGAGTATGGCGCAGGGCTTAACCGGCATAAATTTGCTGCAAATCATTCTTGTTTCCAGCGGTGAATGCGCCGGAGGTGCCTCGTCTGGGTCGAGAGGCGTGAGTGTCATGTGAATGGCGGCAAGTCGCCGAATTCCGCCAAGTCTGGTCCTTCCTATGTGCCGGGAAGCCTGTGAAAGAAATGGCCCTGAGAGGACACCATATGGAGATGGTGAAGCGTAGTCGGCCAAGAGATGTAAAATGTTCATGCCGAAGTGTTACTTTCGATTTATCCGCTTATCGGTCGGCCTCAGCCAAAGGCGATGGAACCTCGAAATACGCGAAACGCCCATTGCCGAGCCGTCTGGGCCTCTCCATCAGTGCGAAGGGATCCCTGGCGGCGCTCAGGGGCGCTGCGGACAACCCGAGACCCCCATATACGAAGGCACCGGACTGTCTGGTTGGTCCCGCGGGTGGCCAAAAGGAATCTTCATCCACGGCTGTCGGGAGAGGTCCGGTTGGCTGATCCGCGTGTCGAGTGATCGCCGCCGGTCGAGATCGGCCGATCGCCCACGGCCTTGACACCTGAAAACTCGAATCTTGCGACCTTGCCCATTCTTCTTGGTGGGCGAAGATTGTCAATATATAAATTAAAACAATACAACAGTTGGACGCCGCTGTTGAAAGATGTGAATGAATCAAGATGTCATTAGGGTGTGTTGGCGTGTTTTTCTGCGCATCTCTTGTCGTTTGGGTCGAAATTGCAAACAGATTATTGACATAATTCAATAGTTCTTGCATCGGCGCTGGTCGCTGGTATGGTCGGCAACTAATTCCCACAACAGTGAACGCCTAGGCGTTCTTCATTCATAGGAGTCCCTATGTCCCGCAAGCTGACCCTCGGCAAGGAGACCCTCCAGTCTCTGAGCGAAGCCAATGCCGCTGAAGCCGCAGGTGGCGCTCTCCCTCTGACGTACAATCGGCTGTGCATGTCCCAGCCTCCGAGGTGTGAGTCGGAATACTGCACGGTGCAGATGGGCACCCACTGCATGCCTTGCCAGATGGATCCCAGCATCATCGATCCCGTCTGCAAGTATTAATCTCTACACCACTCAAGACATCGGCCGCGCTAGAGCGGCCGATTTTCATAGGGGTGCCGGGCTTCTCCGGCACTCCCCATGATGGGTGAAGTCCCACATCCAAGGTGTTGCGAGACCGCGCTTGGCCCGGAGCACATGGAATCTTCGAATCAAGGGCCCAGATGTGGAAATGTCGCACGTTTGGGTCGGTGGGGAAGCGGGATGTTCTTCCTGACCATCTGCAAACGACAGCGTTCTGTATCCATCGCGTTCTGATCCCGCGAAACAGGCAAGGGAGCGCCCCGAGAGGCGCCCCCTTGCCCGAAACCACGTGCCTTACTGCGCCTGTTCCAACGCCACGGCCACCGCCACGCTGGCGCCGACCATCGGGTTGTTGCCCATGCCCAGGAATCCCATCATCTCGACGTGCGCCGGCACGGAGCTGGACCCCGCGAACTGGGCGTCGCCGTGCATGCGGCCCATGGTGTCGGTCATGCCGTAGCTGGCGGGACCGGCGGCCATGTTGTCGGGGTGCAGGGTGCGGCCCGTGCCGCCGCCCGAGGCTACGGAGAAGTAGGGCTTGCCCTGCTCCATGCATTCCTTCTTGTAGGTGCCCGCCACTGGGTGCTGGAAGCGGGTGGGGTTGGTGGAGTTGCCGGTGATGGACACATCCACGCCTTCAGAGCGCATCACGGCCACGCCCTCGCGGACGTCATCGGCGCCGTAGCAGCGGACCTTGGCCTTCTCGCCCTTGGAGTAGGCGACTTCCTTCACGATGTTCAGCTGGCCGGTGGCGTAGTCGAACTTCGTCTGCACGTAGGTGAAACCGTTGATGCGGCTGATGATCTGGGCGGCGTCCTTGCCCAGGCCGTTCAGGATCACGCGCAGCGGCTCCTTGCGGGCCTTGTTGGCGGAGCGGGCGAGGCCGATGGCCCCTTCCGCGGCGGCGAAGGACTCGTGGCCTGCGAGGAACGCGAAGCACTTGGTCTCTTCCTTGAGCAGCATGGAGGCGAGGTTGCCGTGGCCGAGGCCCACCTTGCGGTCGTCGGCGACGGAGCCGGGGATGCAGAAGGCCTGCATGCCCTCGCCCAGGGAGAGGGCGATGTCCACAGCCTTCGTCTGGCCCTTCTTGATCGCGATGGCGGCGCCCAGGATGTAGGCCCAGCAGGCGTTCTCGAAGGCGAGGTTCTGGATGCCCTTCACGATGCCGTAGACATCGACACCCTTGGCCTCGCTCATGGCCTTGGCCTCGTCCAGGGAGGCGATGCCGTAGTGGGCCAGGACCTTCTCGATCTGGGGAATACGTCGTTCGTAGCTTTCGAACAGAGCCATGGCGTGCCTCCTACTGGTGCCGGGGGTTGATGGTCTTGGCGGCCTCGTCGAAGCGCCCGTAGGTCGCGGTGGCCTTCTTCAGGGCCTCCGCAGGCTCCACGCCCTTCTCGATGGACTCCATCATCTTGCCCAGGTGGACGTATTCGTAGCCGATGACCTCGTCGTTCTCATCCAGCGCCTGCCGGGTGACATAGCCCTCCGCCATCTCCAGGTAGCGCACGCCCTTAGCGACGGTGCCGTACATCGTGCCCACCTGGCTGCGTAGGCCCTTGCCCAGGTCCTCGAGGCCGGCGCCCACGGGCAGGCCGTCCTCGGAGAACGCGGTCTGGGTGCGGCCGTAGGCGATCTGCAGGAAGAGCTCCCGCATGGCCACGTTGATGGCGTCGCACACCAGGTCGGTATTCAGGGCTTCCAGGATCGTCTTGCCGCTGAGGATCTCGGCGGCCATGGCGGCGCTGTGGGTCATGCCCGAGCAGCCGATGGTCTCGACCAGGGCTTCCTGGATGATGCCGTCCTTGACGTTCAGGGTGAGCTTGCAGGCGCCCTGCTGGGGGGCGCACCAGCCCACGCCGTGGGTGAGGCCGGAGATGTCCTTGATCTCTTTGGCCTGGACCCAGCGGCCTTCTTGGGGGATGGGGGCGGGGCCGTGGTCGGGCCCTTTCGCCACGCGGCACATGTGCTGGACTTCCGTGGTGTAGATCACGGTGGGTGCTCCTTTCTCAGGTCAGGAGGTTTTGGGGGTATGGACGCGGTGGCCGCCGTAGATGCCCCGATGCCCCACCAGGATGTAGGCGAGGAAGCAGGTCACCGCCAGCGGCGCGGTGAAGGCGGCACCGAAGAGCTCGATGCCCATGAGGGTCGAGGCGATCGGTGTGTTGCTGGCGGCGGCGAAGAGGGCGATGAAGCCCACCGCCGCCAGGAAAGGGATGGGGAGGCCCAGGAGCGGGGCCGCAGCGGCTCCCAGCAGGGCGCCGATGGCGAAGAGGGGCGTGACCTCGCCGCCCTTGAAGCCGAAGCCGAGGGTGATGGCGGTGAAGAGGAACTTCACGGCGAAGGCCCAGGGCGGAATCGGGGCGCCCGCCTCGAAGATCCGCGGGAGCCAGACGGTGCCAAGGTTCAGGTAGTCCGTGGTGCGGAAGGCCAGGGCCAGCGCGATCACGGCGACACCGCCGGCGGCAGCACGGACATAGGGATTCGACAGCCGCGTCTTGGTCCAGCGGGCGAGGCCGTGGGTCAGCTCGGAGAACCCCCCGGCCACCAGGGCCACCGGCAGGGCGAAGGCTAGCAGCTTGAGCACCAGCGGCCAGGAAAGCGCCAGGGCCGTGACCTGGAAGGTCGTGTGATGGGCGCCGAGGCCGCGGCAGACCAGATTCCCCACGACGCTCGCGGCGCCGCATACCAGCAGGCCCTCGTAGTGCATCTTGCCCATGGCAATGACTTCCATGCCGAAGATGGCTCCAGCCACAGGCGTCCCAAAGAGCGAGCCGAAGCCCGCGGAGACGCCCGCCATGAGCAGCAGCCGCTGCCGGGATCGGGTGAGCCTCAACCCGCGCCAGGGCAGCTTTCCGAGCGTGCGGGCGAGGCTGGCGCCCATCTGCACCGCCGTGCCTTCGCGCCCCGCGGAGCCGCCGCCGAGGTGGGTGAGCAGGGTGCCGATAAGGACCAGGGGCGCCATGCGGGTGGGTACGCGACCCTGGAACTCGATCACCTCGTCGAGGATGAGGGCGGAGCCGCCCTCAGAGGTCTTGCCGAACCGCGTGTAGAGCCAGGCCGACATCACGCCGAAGACCGGCAGCAAGCCGATCAGCCAGAGGTGCGAAGTGCGCAAGACGATGACGCGCTCCAGGAGGAAGAGGAACAGTGCCGAGGCCGCACCGGAGAGCACGCCCACCGCGGACCCCATGCCCAGGTCCCAGACCGTCCACCTCAGCCTCCGACGCACGTCGGACATGCAGCCTCCCTCGGCTCAACGAAGGCGCCATCAGCCAGCAGGCAGATACGAGACGGTCGCCCTCACGTGAGTTTCCATTAGACCACCGGTGCCGGTTCAGGCCCAAGGCCGGGCATGGGAAACTGACGGGCGTGAGGTTCTGATGAGTGATGCCGTTCTGACCTTGGGAGATCCACGCCTGGGGGTAACCTGCGCCCCCGTCGAAGACGTTCGCGAGCCCGCCTTTCGCCACGAAGCAGAGCGGCTGGTGGCGGCCCTGGAGGCGTTCCGCGCGGCCCATGGATTCGGGCGCGGCATCGCGGCGCCCCAGATCGGCATCTCGAAGCGTTTCATTGCAGTGCGTATGGACGGACGCACCGACGTGCTGGTGAACCCAGAAATCACCGCCGCCCGTGCCGAGAGCTTCACCCTCTGGGACGACTGCATGTGCTTTCCCGATCTGCTGGTGCGGGTGCGGCGCCACCTCGGCCTGACCCTGCGGTGGACGGACCTGGAAGGGCTCGAGCGCGTCCGTGAGATCCATGATCCCGCCTTCGCGGAACTGCTCCAGCACGAACTGGATCACCTGGATGGCGTGCTTGCGCTGGACCGCGCCGAAGGACCGAATCCCGTCATCGATCGCGCGGCCTTCCTGGCAGATCCTGCATCCTTCCGCGCCCAGGTGGACCCCTACCTGCGCCTACGCGGCCCAGAGGCCTTCCGCACCACGCCCTGGAGGAATGGCGGCGGGGTCACCACGGAGCTCGCCATCGCGCCGGAGGGCGCCACAGTGAGCGACGCCTTTGGATGGCGTCTCAGCGCCGCCCAGGTCGCCAGTTCGGGCCCTTTTTCCCGCTTCGAGGGCTGCGACCGCACGCTCCTGCTGCTGGAGGGAGAGGGCATGGACCTCGATCACGGCGCCCATGGTCAAGCCGCCATGGCCCGCCCCTTCGAGCCCGTGCGCTTCTCCGGCGATTGGGACACCACCGGAACCTTGCGGGGCGGTCCTTGCAGGGACTTCAACGTCATCACCCGGCGCGAGGCGTGGCGGCACGACCTGCAGGTCACAGAGGGCGGGACGTTTCACGCGCCCGAAGGCGGTCTGGTGCTGGTCTTCGCCGCCTCCGGGTTTTTCCGCGTCGCGGGGCTGGAGCTGCCGGAAGGCTGGCTGCTGGAGGCTTTCGGCACGATCTCCATGGAGGCGCTGGCGGATTCGGCCGTCGCCCTGGTGGTCACGCTGACGCCCGCCTGATCACTTCCCCACGAGCACCTCGAACTCCGCCGCGCTGGCGTAGTCCTGGCGCCGCTGTTCGCTCAGGGCGGTGAGGCGCAGATAGCGGGCCTGCGCAGGCTTGGGAAGCCGCACCACTTGGCGGTCTGCGCTGTCGGGGAACCGTCCGCGGGCCGCCTCGATCCAGGTTTGATCATCCAGGCTCACGGCAAGGGCATAGTCGCGAATGCGGCCATTCACGCCGTCCTGGCGGGGCAGCAGGGCAAAGCCCTCCACCTTCCGCGTCGACCCCATGTCGAAGTCCACGGTGTGTGGGTGCTTGGTCACGGTGACGCCGTAGGCGGAGTGCCAGATCGTGTCGGGATCGCCATCCACCAGATTCGCCGCGTCGCCATCCCCGAATTCCTGGGAGCTGGCGTAAATCACCTTGAGGGGAACGCGCTCCGGTTCTGGGGCAAAGACTTGCACGCGGGCGGGCTGGGGCAGGAGGCCGGTCTGGGTGGCACGCACGCTCAGGGTGAAGGCGCCCTTGGGGGCGGGCAGGAGGCCGGAGGCGGGAACCGGCATCCAGGGCCCTTTCCTGAGGCGGGCCTCGATGTGGGCGCCGGGGGTGGTGCAGGCGAACTGCACCCCACCCTTCACGCGTTTCGCATCGATGGGGGCTACGGAAGGAGGCGCGATACTCGCGGCGGGGCCGGGATCGGCGCCTTCCGTCAGCGGTCGCAGCGTGAAGCCGAAGGTGTAGTTCCGGTTGGAACGGGGAATGTCGCGCTCCATGGGGATGGGTCCGCAGCTGGCGCCGCCGAGGCCGAGGCTGGCTGCAGCGAGGCTGACCCGTGTGTCACCCGAGGGGGGCAGCTCGTGGGGATGCCGGGCGGCGAAGAGCTGGAGCGGCGTCCAGGGCAGGATCGTGGCGCCCATGGGCTGGTCGGGCACCACCAGCAGGACTGCACCTGTGGCCCCCTGGAGGGCCAGCCAGCGGGTGTCTTCGCGGTTCGCCATGTCCTGGGGCTTGGCGTAGGGCACCAGCTGCTCCTTCACCGTCCCGCGCCAGCGCCCCAGGAAGGCGCCGGTCTTGCGATCGGCGAAGTTCTCGAAGGGGCCCCGGGCGAAGGTCTCGAAGCGATCGAAAGTGGCGGGCAGGGCCATGGCCACGCCCACCTTGGGCAGCGGCAGCGCCGGTCCCTCGGGGCGCACCAGCACTTGGCAGGACACGCTGCCGTCCCCGAACACGGTCCAGGTCCAGGTGGAGGCCACCGTCAGCTCCGGCACGCCTTCCTTCGGCGTGACGGTCCAGCCCTCGGCCCGGCCCAGATCGCCGATGGAGGCCCGTTTTCCACGGCTCTCCACGTCCGCCACGGCGCGCACCACGGCGCCTTCCTGGCGGACCTTGAGCTGCTTCACGGTGTGCGTGAGGTCATGCAGGCCCTGGTCGAACCAGCGGCTCGCGGTCCAGATGTCGTTGTTCACGGGGCAGCGGAACAGGTCCAGGCTGGGGGCCTGGATGAAGACCGGGCGGCCCTGGATGCTGAGGCTCGCGAGGCCGCCGTTCACCGGGCCGAAGGTCGCCGTGACCGCGCCCGCGGTGGCCGTGCGGCCCTTCAGGCTCGCCTTGCCCGGCACGGCCAGCAGCTGGCGTGGCGTCGTGCGGAGCAGCACCTGCTCCCGGGCGATCTCGAAGCCCGCGGGCGCCCAGCTCGTGGCGGTCTTCAGGCGGAAACCGACCCGTAGATGGATCTCTGCGCCCGGTGTTGTGGGCAGCGGCTTCATGGGCAGATCGAGGGTGATGCGGGATCGAGGGCCCAGGTTGGGTGCGGGCTGACACCCGCTGTCAATCTCACGGCCATCCTCGGTGACGGACCAGGTGAGCTCCACTCCCGCCAGATCCCGGAAGAAGAAGCGGTTGAACACCTCGATGCGCCCGGGCCGTGCGGGCTCCGGCGCCGTCACGGCGACATCCTGATAGACCTTGCCCACCTCGTGATAGAGCGGCTTGGGCGTGCGGTCAGCGAACACGACGCCCTTCACGATGAAGAGGCCGTCGTTGGGCTGATCGCCGAAGTCGCCGCCGTAGGCCACGAAGCGGTTTCCCTTCGCATCGGCCTTGTAGAGGCCCTGGTCGCACCACTCCCAGATGGCCGCCCCCAGGAGCTTGTCGCTGGAGCGGATGGCATCCCAGTAGTCCGCTAGGTTGCCCAGGGCGTTGTTCATGATGTGGGCGTATTCGCTCAGATAGAACGGATACTTCAGCCCCGGAAGGCCCTTTGCGGCGGCCTGGGTCCACTGGATGTCCGGGTACTGGTTGCTGCCCAAATCGACGATGGCGTTGTTGCGCTCGTAGTGGGTCGGACGCGACGTATCCCGGGCCTTGAGGGCGGCGTGGGCGGCTTCGAAGTTCTTCCCAGGTCCCGCCTCATTACCGAGGCTCCAGACCACCACGCTGGGATGGTTCTTGTTGCGCTCCACCATGGCCATCACGCGATCCACGTGGGCGGGCTCCCAGGCCTTCGGATGGCTCAGGCTGTCCTTGCCGTAGCCATAGCCGTGGCTCTCGATGTTGGCCTCGTCCAGCACATAGATGCCGTGATGGTCGCAGAGGTCATACCAGTAAGGATCATTGGGGTAGTGCGAGGTGCGGACGTGATTGACGTTCGCCTGCTTCATGAGGCGGATGTCCCGTTCCATCTCTTCCCGCGTCACGGCGTGGCCCGTTTCCGGGCCGTTCTCGTGGCGGTTCACGCCCTTGAGCTTCACGGGCTGGCCGTTCACGAGGAAGACGCCGTCCCGGATCGCCACGGTGCGGAAGCCCACCCGCAGGGCTGTGGCCTCGAGGGTCTTGCCATCGGGGCCGAGGAGATCCAACACGAGGGTATAGAGGTTCGGCGTCTCGGCGCTCCAGAGCTTCGGTGAGTTCACGCCCAGGCTGAAGCCCTGAGTGAGTTGGGAGGCGGGCTGGCGGGTCTCAGTCACCGTCTGTCCAGCCTCATCCAGTAGCCGGGTCACCAGGGTGGCGGCATGCGCCGCGCCTTCCACTTCGCCGCGGAGGTCGAGGGACCAGGCGCCTTGCTCATCCTGTTTCGGCGTGGCGAAGATATCCCGCAGGCGGGTCTTGGCGCGGGCTTCCAGCTGCACGCTCCGGAAGATGCCTGAGAGGCGCCACATGTCCTGGCACTCGAGGTACGAACCGTCGGAGAAGCGGTAGACCTCCACCGCCACGGTGTTCGCGCCGGGCTGCAGGAAGGGCGTGATGTCGAAGCGGGCCGGGCTGCGGCTGTCCTTGCTGAAGCCGACGTAGCGGCCGTTGATCCAGAGGTGGAAGAAGCTGTCCACGCCGTCGAACGCGAGGTGGACGTCGCGTCCGGCCCAACCCGCGGGCACCTCGAAGCTGCGCCGGTACGAACCCACGGGGTTTCGGTGCTCGAAAGCCGTGAAGTGCTTGGGGGGCTCTGACATCACCCGCGGCCAGTCCTTCTGGAACAGGTAGGGCTGATTGGCATACACCGGCACGTCGTAGCCCTGGAGCTGCCAGTTGGACGGCACGGGGATCGTCTTCCAGCCAGACACATCGAAGGTGGGCTTCCAGAACTCCCGCGGGCGCTCGTCCGGATGCTTCACCCAGTGGAAGGCCCAGGGCCCGTCGAGGCTCATCCAGAGCGGGCTCGCCGTGCGGTCCACGGCTCGGGCGGAGGCCGCATCCGGAAAGGGCGTGAAGGTGGCGCGGTGGGAAAGCTTGCCCAGGCTGAGGTTCTGCTCCTGTTCCCACGCCCGCCCGGTGGGCGCTTGAGCCTGGAGGATAGCGCCTCCTGTGAGCAGCATTCCCACCAGCGTCAGACCTGCCCGTCCCATGGCTCCCCCGCTCCGCCTGATGTGTCGGCAGAAGCTCTCATTTCGAGGTAGGTTTCCAACACACGTCAAGCAAGGTTCTTGAATTTCAGCGTGTGGAGGGGCGGGCCATGCGTGTTGTAAACCATCAGAGATACCGGCGCAGTTCCTCGGCACGGAAGGCATGGCTCAGGGCGATGTCCCGGCTGATGCGGCCCGCACGGACGAGGTCGGCGAGGTGCTGCTCCATGGTGTGCATGCCATCGGCGCCGCCCGTGGAGAGGGTCGTGTAGAGCATGTGGTCGTCGCCCTTGCGGATGAGGTTGCGGATGGGAGCGTTGGCGACGAGGTATTCCACCGCGGGCCAGCGACCCAGGCCATCCGCCGTGGGCACCAGCTGCTGGGAGACGATGGCGAGGAGGGCCAGGGACAGCTGCTGTCGGATCTGGTTCTGGTTGCCGTTGGGGAAGGAATCCAGGATGCGGGAGACGGTCTGGGAGGCGTCGTTGGTGTGCAGGGTCGACAGGACGAGGTGTCCCGTCTCTGCCGCCGTCAGGGCCGTGGCCATGGTCTCGGCATCCCGCATCTCACCGACGAGCACGACGTCCGGGGTCTGACGCAGCAGGCTGCGCAGGGAACCCGCGAAGTCTTTGGCGTCTCGCCCGATCTCGATGTGCTCGACGTAGGCTTGGCGGTTCGTGTGGACGTATTCCACCGGGTCTTCGATGGTCACGATGTGGTCGCGACGGTGGGTGTTGATGAGGTCGATGAGGGCCGCCAGCGTGCTGCTCTTGCCGCTGCCAGTGGCGCCGGTGACGAGCACCAGGCCCTGGCGCGCTTCGGTGAGGCGGCGGAGCCCCGGCGGCAGGTGCAGGCTGTCCAGCGTCGGGATGCGGCTGGGGAGGATGCGCAGGCTCCCGGCCATGGTGCCCCGCTGCTGGTGCAGGTTGGCGCGGAAGCGGCCGATGCCGCTGCGGGTGAAGCAGAAGTCCACCGTCTGGTCCCGCTGGTAGTCCTGCAGGTGACGTGAGGTGAGCAGGGGCAGCAGCAGGCGGCGGGTGTCTTCTTCATCCAGTACCGCATCCGGCAGGGGCTGCAACTTTCCAGCGATGCGCAGGATGGGCGGCGCCCCCGCGATCAGCAGGAGGTCCGAAGCGTTTCGCCGCACACCTTCCGCCAGCAGGGCATCCAGGCCATCGCTGCTGCCGGAGGCGGCCTCCACGGGGGATTCCGTCGCGCTCCCGTTGAGTTGGGCGACGATGCGGTCGAGGTCCTGTTCGATGAGGGCCATGGGATCTCCAGTAGGTTCACGAAAGGGGTGGGGCAAGCGTCCCGGATGTTCCATCCCAGCTTGTTCTGCGGTGCCCGAGGCGGGATCCTGGGCCCATGTCGCCCACCGCTCGCCGCCGCGCCGCCTGGATCCTCGCCATCGTCGTGGATGCGCTCCAGATCGGGCTCTTTCTGCCGACCTTGGGACTCTCGAGCCTGGCCAACAATGTCCTCGACCTCGCGCTGATGGTCGTCCTCTGGCGATTGCTGGGCTGGCACTGGGCGTTCCTCCCCACCGTTGTGGCGGAGTTCATTCCTTTCGTGGAATTGGTGCCGAGCTGGACCCTGGCGGT
Source organism: uncultured Solibacteraceae bacterium (assembly GCA_964415525.1). Taxonomy (GTDB): domain Bacteria; phylum Acidobacteriota; class Holophagae; order Holophagales; family Holophagaceae; genus CAZPUI01. The sequence goes on along the minus strand of CAYQAS010000029.1, from coordinate 449 downwards.
GGGCATCGCCACGCGCCGATCTATTCCGCCGTCTCCTCCAGGAGCTGGCGCCACACCCGAGGTTCGCTGAGGCAGCCCTGCTCGTCGAAGAATCGGCTCTCGATGAGGTAGCGGTAGCCCTGTTCGGTGAGGAAGAGCTGCCGGTTGCGGGCGAACTCCTGCTCGCTCGTCTCGCGGCTGACGAGGCTGTAGAAGAAGGAGAGGTTTCGTCCGACGCCCATCCAAGGCCCCACGGGGGCCTTGTCCTGCTCGGGAGGCGTAGGACTTGGCTTCGCCGCTGTGGGGATGTTTTTGGGCCGCAGGATGCGCCCCGGGCGCAGGGCCTCTTCCTGCCTGGAGCCGAAGGTGCCGCTGACCATGATGGCGACGCTCGCGTCCGGCAGGTCGATGGCGAAGTTGGCAACTTTGCTCACGATGAGCACCTTCAGGTCGCCGGTCTTGCAGGCGGG
>CAYQAS010000028.1:0-41512 GCA_964415525.1 uncultured Solibacteraceae bacterium | reverse complement strand
CATCCGCGGGGGACTGGAATTCGCCAAAATCTGGCCCATGCGCTTCTCCATCACCGTGGAGTCGAAGCCTGAGCGCGCCAGCGAGTTGAGCGGCCTCAGGTGCATGGCCATCAGCGGCGGCGCCGTGGTGCCGCTCGTGATGGGCAAGCTGGGCGGCGGTGCCAAGGCTTTCGCCTTCATCATCCCTGCGGCCTGCTTCGCCTACCTGCTGCTGCTGTCCATGAAGGGCGGCAAGAAGGCCGAGGCCTGAAATACCACCAGGGATCGCACACCTGCGTGCGATCGGAGAACACGGAGAAAAGAGTCGAGGGAATATGCCCAGTGACCAAATGCCCTTCCTCTCGCTTTTCCTCCGTGTCCTCCGTGTTCTCCGTGGTGAATCTGATTTTTCCATTTGGAGCATGGCGTGAACCCGAGCCTCGACACCCGCACCGTCCTCACCCTCGACGCCGGGGGCACCACCTTCGCCTTCCACGCCATCCGCGGCAACGGGGATGCCGCTCCGCCGGTCGTCCTGCCCTCCCATGGTGACGACCTCCAGGCCTGCCTGGACACCCTCATCGAGGGTTTCACCCGCCAGAAGGCGGCTGTGGGCGGCACCATCCACGCCATCAGCTTCGCCTTCCCCGGCCCCGCGGACTATGCGGCGGGCATCATCGGCGACCTCCAGAACCTGCCCGCCTTCCGAGGTGGCGTGGCGCTGGGGCCGATGCTCGAAGCGCACTTCGGCGTGCCGGTCTACATCAACAACGATGGCGACCTCTTCGCCTACGGCGAGGCCCTCAGCGGCCTGCTGCCCACCGTGAACGCCGAACTGGAGGCCGCCGGCAGTCCCAAGCGCTTCCGCAACCTCCTGGGGCTCACATTCGGCACCGGCTTCGGCGCGGGCATCGTCAGCGAGGGCCGACTGCTGGTGGGCGACAACAGCGCCGCGGGCGAGATCTGGTGCCTGCGCAACAAGCTCGACCACGATTCCTATGCGGAAGAGGGCGTCTCCATCCGCGCCGTGCGCCGCGCCTATGCGGCAGCTGCGGGCATCGCCTTCGAGGATGCGCCCGAGCCGAAAGACATCGCCGGTATTGCGGAAGGGAAAGCGACAGGCGATGTCCAAGCGGCGATGGAGGCCTTCCGTCGTCTGGGCGAAGTCGCCGGCGACACCGCCGCCAACGCTGTAACGCTGGTGGATGGCCTCGTCGTGCTCGGAGGTGGCCTCACCGGCGCCTGGCCCCACTTCCTCCCCGAGATGGTGTGCGAGATGAACCGACCTCACCGGAGCGTCACCGGCCGCGGCACCGTGCCCCGCACCGAGCTCACGGTGTTCAATCTCGAGGATGCCACAGAGAAGGCCACCTTCCTGAAGGGCCAAGCCACCCGCATCCCCGTGCCCCGCACGGACCGCACGGTGGCCTTTGATCCCATGAAGCGCGTCGGCGTGGCTGTCAGCCGGCTGGGCGCCAGCCGCGCCGTGGCGTTGGGCGCGTATGCCTTCGCGCTGGATGCGCTGGACAGGACCTGACTCAACCGCGACCATCCTGAGAGCCGACCTCCCAAAGTGGGAGGCGGTTTCACACCCGCGCCATGGAGCCAACCCCGATGATCCCCAGCACCGCTCCCCGCTCGGCTCTCCTTGCCCTCCTTGTGTCGCTCCCCGCCCTGGGCCAGACCCGCGACTACGTCGCCGACGGCGTCTTCACCTCGGGCATCGAAGGCCCGGCGGTGGACGCGAAGGGGCGCCTCTATGCCGTCAATTTCGGCCAGACAGGCACCATCGGGCGGATCGACGGGGCGCATCGCGCCGAGCTGTTCCTCAAGCTCCCCGCCGGCAGCACCGGCAACGGCATCCGAATCGATGGAAAGGGCTTCCTCTACGTGGCCGACCACACCGGTCACAGCATCCTGAAGATCGATCCCAGAACCCGCGCCGTGTCCGTGCTGGCCCACTCGGATCAGCTGACCCAGCCCAACGATCTGGCCCTCGCCCGCAACGGCCGGATCTACGCCAGCGACCCCAACTGGAAGACCGGAACCGGGCGGTTGTGGCGCATCGACCCGGACGGGACCCTCACGATGTTGGAAGCAGACATGGGCTCCACCAACGGCATCGAGGTCAGCCCAGATGAGCGCCACCTCTATGTGAATGAGAGCATGCAGCAGCGCGTGTGGCGCTACGACCTGGATCCCGCCACGGGTGCGATCAGCGGCAAGCAGCTGCTGATCACGTTTCCCAATTTCGGCCTGGATGGCATGCGCTGCGACCAGCGCGGCAACCTTCACATCACCCGCTATGGCGCCGGTGAGATCGCCGTGGTCTCGCCCGTGGGGGAAGTGATCCAGACCGTCCTGCTCAAGGGAAAGAAGCCCAGCAACGTCGCCTTCGGGGGCAAGGATGGGCGCACGGTCTACGTGACCCTCCAGGACCGCGGTGCCATTGAAACCTATACCAGCGCCCACCCTGGACGAGAGTGGGCACTGGTGAATGGACGTTAGAGAATCGGCTCAGAAGGTGCCTTTGATTCCCAGTGCGATCCGCCGGGGAGCCTGGGGTACACCGTTGAACTCATAGCCGCCCGAGAAAGCGTTTTCATTGATATTGCGATAGCGGGCATCCAAGGCATTGTTCGCCCGAAGGAAGGCCTCCCAGCGCTTCGAGAAGGAATAATTGGCCACGACGTTGAGCTCTCGATAGCCGGCGATCTCCTCGCGTTTGCCTGGATCCTTGGGTTGAGTCGCACCCGAACGCTGCGTGCCGACGATCATGAGGATCGGCGAGACACTCCAAGGTCCGTAGCTCAGGTCGAACCCCACACGGGCCAATGTCGGACTCATGTAACCGACGTCCGACTTGAAGCCCTTGGCGTCCTCCACCTGGCCATCCGCTTTCCCAAAGGAAAGGAAGCCGTTGAGCTTCGTCCCTCCTCCGAAGTTGGCCAGGTAATCCAGCTGAAGGTTGCCACCATTGAGCGCCTGCTTGCCCTGGTTCCCCGTGACTTCGATGACATCCACAGGCCAACCCTTGAATTTTCCCCCGTAGAGGTTGGTGTTCCCCTTGTCCAGCATCGCGGTATGCAGGTCTTTGTAGGTACTCTGATAGGCATTGAGGGTGATGCTGAGGCTGCTGGTCAGGAGGGTTCGAAAACTGACTTCCAAAGTCTCGGCCTTCTCGGGCTTCAAGCCGGGATTCGGCAAACGCCAGTACGCGGAACGATAGGTCTGACCATTGTCTGTGGTGTAAAAGCCACCGTAGTGACGGAAGGCCGCATAGGGAGATGGCGCCAGGAAGGCCGTTCCGTAGAGTGCCTTCACGGTTGTGGTCCTGGAGGGTGCCCACACCACGCCCAGACGAGGATTGAACGTGTCGCCGTAGCGGCTGTCCTTGTCGTAGCGGCCACCCAAGGTCACGGCCCAGACATCTGTTGGCGTGTACTGAGCCTGGGCGAACAGCCCATAGCTCGTGCCCCTGATCGTGTAGAAGTCCGCAACGATGGGTGCTCCAGGCACCAGGATGCCCTGACTGGAGATAGATCGGCTCGTGTCCACCGGGGTCGCCAGATTGGCGCTCCAGGGCGTGGCATCCGAAACATCAAAAGAAGCTCCCCCTGTCACGCTCAGCGTACCGGAGGCTCTCCAGTTCAGGACCTCCTCCACACGGAAACTGGTGCTGGCCGCATATTTGTAGCCGGGCTCGATGTTTGGCTGGAATAGGTTCACGAAGGCAGAACCCGGATCCACCTCGTATTTCCGCGCCGTCAGTGTGCTCTGTAAAGAGATCGCTTCGGTGATCTGGGTGTTCTGGTTCGCAGTGGCGGCGATGGTGCGCACCGCCACGTGAGAACTCGGATCCGGCAGGGCATTTGGAACGCTGTAATTAATGGAGCTGGGAACATTGGAGTAATTCTGAAACAGACTCAAGGACCATGTTCCCTGCTGCAGCCGCAAGAAGACATTGCTGGCTTGAATGGGCTGGCTGTATTTCTTGGCATAGGGAATGGTGACGGTCTTGGGTCCGAAGACAGTGTTAAAGACGCCGGTCTGCAGCGCCTGGTCCAAGCCTCGGTACTCGTCTGGATAAGACTTGGGCATATCCGGCATGTCATCCCGGAAGCCCTGAGCCCCAACGCTCAAATGCATGTCCCCGCCGACCTCCCCCGACCAGAACATCGCAACGTCGGATTGATTGTCAGCACCGAAGGAAGCCCGGTAGTTGCGCTGGGCAGCCGCTTCGATCCCCTTGAAGGTGACGACGTTGATGATGCCTGTGAAGGCATCAGCGCCGTAGAGCGCCGAGGCCGGACCGTAGACCACCTCGATCTGCTTGGCGAAGTGGACCGGAAAATTCTCGAGGATGGGCAGGATCTCGTTGGTGGCCGCCCCAATGCGGGCCCCGTCCATCAGGATCACGAATTTGTACTGTCCCATGACCCCGCGCACGGTGACGGCGTTGTAATTTTCCACGCTATACCCGTTGTCCACCTTGAACTCAGGCAGGTCCCGCATGACCTCACCGAGAGAGCGATACGCCCGGCGCTGGATCTGCTCCGCGGTGACCGTGACCACGGTGGCAGGGGCTTTGGCAGAGGACTGTGCGGTTCGGGTGGCGGTGGTGATCGGTGTGTTCAGGATGGCCAGGAGTTCATTGGTCAGACTCTCCTCCGAAGGAGGCGTCTGGGCCAGTCCCACGCCCGTGGGGACCAGGGCGCCCAACCCACAGCACGCAACCAGAGTCATGGAAAGTTCTGGAAGAACCATAGAGAGCCTCCTCAAGAGACGGCTTTCCCCTATCGACCTCCTGTTTATCGATGTTGATTAAGTAAATCAGCCAGTGCTCACTCCGTCGCCGCCCGGGTGATGCGGTCCCGGAAGGCCATCCAGCCCTCCCCCTCCGGAGGCGTCTCCATCAGGATCCGCTTCCAGCCCTCGCCGTCGAGGTCGTGGAGCAGGGCATAGAGTGCCGCGCCGGCGGCCTCCGGATTCAGGGGCAGCACACGCCCAGGGACCCCCTCGGGAAGGGATCCGAAAGCCACCAGGACGGTTCCGGAGGACGGCACCAATGCCGCCCGCGACACCAGGGCCAAGGGCGTGGTGGGGCTGTAGTGCTTCCTCGCCATGCCGGGTGCCGCCTGAGTCTCACCATCTGCGACAGCGCCTGTCCAGACGGCCAGCGGGCCCACGAGGACTTCCAGCTCAGAAGGCGGGATGGGGCCAGGGCGCAAGAGGCGGTAGGGACGTGTGGCGAGGCTCAGAATGGTGCTCTCCAGCCCCGCTTCGGTGGGGCCACCATCCAGGATGAGGTCCACGCGGTCCTCCAGACTGGCTGCCACGTGCTCCGCGCGGGTGGGGCTGATGCCCAGGGTCCGGTTGGCACTCGGCGCCGCCAACGGCCGACCACAGGCCCGCAGCAAGGCGAGCGCCACGGGATGATCGGGGCAGCGCAGGGCCACGGTGGGGTTGCCCGCCCGCACGATGTCCGGCACACATGCCGCCGCAGGCAGCACCAAGGTCAGGGGACCGGGCCAGAAACGCGCCGCCAGGGCCTCGGCCTCCGGGGGCCACTCCGTCACGAGGGCCTTCGCCTCCGCGACACCAGGAACGTGCAGGATGAGCGGATTGGTGGCGGGCCGTCCCTTGGCTGCGTAGATGCCCGCCACGGCCTCGGGATTCAGGCCGTCCGCGCCGAGGCCGTAGACCGTCTCCGTGGGGAAGGCCACCAGTCGCCCGGCCCGCAGCAGGGCTGCCGCCTCCGCCAGGGCGGCGGGATCGTCTCCGGGTCGAATGCGGGACAAGGCCATTGGATCAGCACTCCTCAAGCTCCAGATTACCGGAGGCTTGCCGAAAGCCGCGCCGCGCTCGCGGCGCCCTGGTTCGCATGGGTGCGACTGGTATGATTCATGACGCTTCCACCCAATCCCCATCGCCTTTTTCAGAGTCCAGCTCCCATGTGCTTTCGCTTCACTCGGCGTTCCATCCTCCTTGCGGCCGGTGGCCTGCTCCTCGCGGGCAGCGCCCTTGGTGTGCACTTCTACTTCAGCGCCACCGCCCGTACGGCTCTGGCGGGAGGCGGACGGGAGCGGCGCCCCCTGACCTTCACGCCCCTTCCGACCCCCGCCATGCAGCTGGCCCACTGGGGCTCCGGCGATGTGGAGGCCCTGGCCCATGGCCCCCAAGGTCTCCTGACCGCCGGCGGCTTCGGCCTCTCCGATGGGAAAAACGATCTGGGGATGGGCCTGCCCACGCTGCGGGTCGCGGCCCTCGCACTCTGGCGCGGACGTCCCGTTGCCGGTCTGACCGCCGGAGGCCTCTTCCTCCAACGGGGCAGCACCTGGGAGGAGGCCCGCACCGGCTTCGGCCTTCTCCACGTCCGGGCCCTGTTGGAAACGCCGGGCGGTCAGCTCCTGATCGGCGCGCAGGAAGGCCTCTTCCGTGCCACCTGGGGCGCCAACACCCTGGAACGCCTCGACGCGGAGCCGGTCCGCGCCCTCGCCCTTGGCGCCTCGGACCTTTGCCTGGCCGCAGGGGAGAAGGGCCTTCGCCGCGTCGACGGCACCCACACCTCGCCCCTGCCCACGCCGGACCCCTGGGTCGACTGGGTGGGGTTTCTCGGCAGCGACGTCTGCGTGCTCACGCCCCTGGGCCTGGCTCGCGGCCCGCTGGGAGGGCCGCTCCAGCCCCTGACCGGCGGCGCCGAGGTGCGGCAGGCGGTGCAGGTGGGGGATCAGGTGCGCGGCGTGAGCCAGGGCACCCTGTTGCGCTTCGAAGCGTCCGGCCGCACGAGCGAGGAGCCGATACCGGATGCCCCACGACGCGTCCTGACAGCGAATGGCCAATTGTTCGCCGACACCGCCACCGGGCTCTTCCGGCATGGCGTCGAGGGCTGGCGCCTCATCCGCCCGCGACCGTCCTCCCTGCCTCCGGGCCCCTCCCACATCAACGCCCTGGCCCTTCAGGGCGGACGCGTGCTGGCGGGTCTCTTCGACGGCGGGCTGGCCGTGGCGGAACCGGGCCGCGGAGGGGCCCTCACTTGGCGGGCCTTCGGGGATGCCACCACCTGGGGCGTGAACGCCCTCCTCCCCGCGGGGGGCACCGTCTATGTCGCCAGCCTGCGCGGCCCGGCCCGCTTTGACGGCACCCGATTATCGGCCCTGCCGGAGGCCGCCAACGGCGCAGCCTATGCCCTTGCCCAGAGCCGGGAAGGGCTCGCCATCGGCTACGGCCAGGGCGTGCTGCTGGGAGGCAATCGCCTGATCTCCGCCTTCCATGGCCTTCCAGGCAATCAAGCCCTCGCGCTGTTATCGGGGGACGAACTGCTGGTGGGCACGCCCTCGGGCCTCGGCGCCATCCGGGATGGCCGGGTGAGCTGGCGCGTGGTGGCGGGGGAAGGCAGGCTGCCCCATCCCTGGGTGACGGCCCTCGCCCATCACAAGGATGCAATCTTCATCGGAACCTACGGGGGCGGCATGGTGCGCCGCACCCCAAGCCAGGAGCCCGTGGGCAGCTACCTGCCCTTCCCAGAAACCGAAGGCCTGAAGGTCAACCCTGGCTGCGTGGTGGAGGCCGGAGGCCGCCTGTTCGTGGGCACCGACGGCCGCGGACTCTACCGCCTCAGTGCCGATGGTCAGCGTTTCCTGCGCCTGGAACTGCCCCTGCCCTCCCCCCGCATCACCGCCCTCCTGGCCGACACCGACGCGCTGTACGTCGGCACGGATGAAGGGCTGGCCCGAATTCCCTATGCGCTGCTCCAGGAAGGTGTCTGACATGCGTCCCACGAGCCTCCTTCTCTCCCTCCTGACCACGATGCCCTTGCTGGCCCAGGCGGGCCTGCTGGTGCCCACCAGCACCGGCCGTCCCGACGCCAAGGTGCTCTCCCTGCGGGAGATGGTGGTGGATGTGGGCATCGCCCGGGGCTACGCCCGGGTCAACGTGCGCCAGGTCTTCGAAAACCACACGGCGACCATTCAGGAGGGCACCTACCGCTTCGCCCTGCCGCCCTCCGCCGCCGTGGGGGACTTCGCCGTGTGGGACGGCCTGCAGCGCATCCCTGGCGTCATCCTGGAGAAGAAACGCGCCCGCTCCATCTACCAGGAACTGACCCGGCAGAAGATCGATCCCGGCCTGCTTCAGCAGGGGGAGGAGGAGGATTCGGAGGGCGGCGGCCGGGCCGAGGGCGCCCGTCCTTCCGGCGGCTCCCTCTTCAGCGTCTCCGTGGCTCCCATTCCGGCCTTGGCGACCAAGCGCCTGGAGATCCAGTACCAGCAGGAGATCCCCCTGATCGCCCTGGTGGGCGAGTTCCGTCTCGGCCTGAAACCGCCGGAGGGCGAGGCCCCGGTGGCCCGCAGCCTCACCGTGAACGTGACCCTTGAAGACGGCACCTTTGAGGCCATGGCGGGGGGCCTGCCCCTGAAGGCCACGAACGGCGGCGCGGGCTTCCAAGGCAGCCAGGTGAAGCTGGATCGTGATCTCATCCTGCGGGTCCGCCCCCGCACCCAGGAGCCCCTGCGCCTGAGTGCCTTCCGCAATCCCGACGGGCGGCTGCCGGACGGTTTGGCCCTGGCGCCCTGGGAACGCCCCTCGGAGGTGCCTCCGGAGAAGGACGGCTTCTTCCTGCTGGAGGCCCTGCCTCCGGCCTCCCTGCGGGGCGGTTCGGCCAAGCCTGCCGCAGTCGCACCGCGGTCCGCGGCCTCACTCGTCATCCTCTTCGACACCTCCCTCAGCCACCGCTGGGCGGGCCTGGAGACGGCCTATGGGCAGCTGGTGCGGGCCCTGGGCCAGTTGAAGCCCCAGGACCGCTTCGCCGTGCTGCCCTATGACCGCACGCCCGCCTCTGGGAAGGCCCTGAGGCCCGCCCGCTCCCAGGACATAGAGGCCGAACTGTCGGACCTGCGCCGCCGCCCCCTGTCTCCGGGCTCCAACCTCACCGCCGCTCTCATCGCCGCCCGCAGGCTGCTGGGAAGGGACGGCCACATCCTGCTGCTCACCAGCGGCCAGGACAGCCTCTCCTCCAAGGCCATTAGGGAAGTCCTGGGCAAGGTCCCCCTCTCCACCCTGGTGACCTCCGGAGAAGCCCGCGAGGCCCTGCGGAATGCCAGTGCCCAGGTGCTCTCCGGCACCGCCACGGAGATCGAGACGGATCTCTTCTTCCAGCGCCTGATTGAACCGCCCCAGGAGGAAGAGGCCGTGGAACGCAGCGCCGGCGAGGACCAGCCTTTCACTGTCACCGGTGGCCAGCCGCAGCTGCGCCATGTCTATCCCGTGCTCACCCAACCCCTGGAGCCCGCCAGCCGAAGCGGCTGGGTGGGCCGCTACGCCACGCCGCAGCAGAACCTCCGCTTCGAGCTGCCCTCGCCCCTCTTCCCCGGCGGCAAGGCCTCTCTCACAGGGAACCTGCCGGAAAAGGCTCTAGAGGCGCGGGACCTGCCCCGCCGCTGGGCCCGCGCCCGGGTGGACGACCTCCTCTCCCGCATCGAGGCCGAGGGCGAGCGCCGGGAGTGGGTGGAGGAGATCATCGCCCTCTCCAAGCGCTACAAGTTCGTCACGCCCTACACCGCCTTCCTCGCCGCGCCGCGCTCCCTGCTCCGGCCCCGGCGCATCCAACCCGGCGATCCCGTCCTGCGGGTGGAATGCGACACGGGCACGCTGTCAGCCACGGCGCTCTTCCCCTTCGGCCTGCGGCTCGACCTCGTCCGCTCTCCCGGGACGACAATTTGGGAAGGCCGATTCCTCGCCCCCGAGGGCTTCCCGGAAGGCCGCCACGCCGTGCGCATCCTGGTGCGGGACACCAGCGGCGCGACGGTCACGGAGACCAAACACTTCATCCTCGACGGCACCGCGCCGGTGATCCGGCCCACCCTGCCCACCCATGCCCGAGCCGGGGAGCTCATCCGCATCGAGGTGCGCACGGATGAAGACGTGGTGCTACTCACGGCCCGGGTGGGCGACCTGCCCCCGGTGCCCCTGCGCTGGGATCCTGTGGCGCGCTGCTCCGTGGGGATGGTGCGGCTCCCGGCCACGGGTACCGGCCCGCGGGAGGTCCTCTTCGAAGCGGTGGATGGCGCCAAGAACCGCGGGTTCGCCCGCGCCACCCTGGAGGTGAGGTCATGAAGCGCGAACACGCCCTCGCCTGGTTCCTGCCCCTGGCGCTCATTGGCGGCGCCTTGGCATGGGAGGATCTGACCCCTCAGGACTGGCTCTACACGCTGGCCACTCGCGTCGCCAAGCTGGATGGCCGAGACGTCCACTACCCCACGCCCACCGTGGAACTGGCCCGTCTGCTGGAGACCCGCAAGGAGAGCGCGGCACTCCGGCAACTGGCGGAAGCCAAGTTGGCCTTGGGCGATCGCGCCGGTGCCCTGGCTGCCATGGAGCGCTGGGCCGCCATCGAGGGGCCGGAGGCCTGGGCGGAAACCGCGCGCTGGGCCGCGGATCACCGCGACATGGCGGCGGCCTTCCGGGCCGCCGAACGCGCCCTCCCCGGCCTCACTCCCGAATCCCGACGGGCCTTGTCCGACACGCGCATCCACTGGGCCGACCGGCATCCCGAGCTGGCAGATCCCATCGCCCTGCGGGGTGCACGGGCCGCGGCTTTCCCGGAGGATGCCCGGGTGCTGGAGGACTGGATCCGCGCCCTGGAACGCGCGAATCGGCTGCCAGAGGCGGATCAGGCCCTCCAGGGCGCCAAGGCCCTCTCCCCGGAGCGGCGGCTCCTCTTCCGCTCCGAACTGCTGGCCGCCCACAACGACCATGCCGGGGCCCTCCGCGCGCTGGATGCCGCCGTGATGGAGCCCTGGACCAAGCCCTTCCACAAGGCCTTCGCCCAGCGCGTGGCCAAAGCGAGCCCCGGTGCGCCCGCCCAGTGGCGCAACACCCTGGAAACCCGCTTTGACGCCGACGCCCTGGTGCGTCTCGCCACCCTATTCCAGGGGCAGGAGCGCGGAGGCCCCGTGGTGGACCTACTCCATCAGGTGGAACGCCGCCATGTCGCGGCCCTCGGGCGCTCCGAGCAGCGTCTCCTCGCCCGGCTCTATGCCGAAGTGGACGCCATCCCCGAAGCCTTCCGCGCCACCCTCGCCGCCGCCCACGGCGCCCCGCCGGAGGCCCAACAGACGGATCTCGCCGCCCTGGCCCACCTGGCCCTGAAAGCCGGAGGCCGCCCGGTGGCCATCGGCACCTATAACGACGAGCCCTACCGCTGGGCCGCGTCCATCGACCGCACCCCGGGCTTCTGGACCGGGGCCATTTCCTTCCTACTCACCAATTTCGACGCGGGCGGCGCGCTGGCCCAGCTTGAGTCCACGAGCCTTCCAGACCGCACCTTCACCACCGCCCGGGCCCTGGCGGAGGAGCTGACCCGCCGGGCCCCCCAACACCCCGACCTGCCCGCCCTGCGCCTCGCCCTCATGGAGCGCCACGTGGAGCGCGGCGAGGGGGAAGCCGCCCTCAAGTTCCTGCCCCAGCTGGAAGCCTCCAGCCAGGCCCTGGCGGATGCCGCCCGGCGGGCCGCCCTGCTGGCCCTGCGCCAGGTGGAACGCCCCGTGGCAGAGGAATTGCGCCTCATGCAGGCGCGCCTGCGCCACCACGCCCCCGACGGCAGCCGCCCGAGCCTGCGTGATGCCAACGACTACCAGCCCCAGTCGGTCGATTCGGAAGAACAGCCGACGGAGGATGGTGGCAGCCCAGACGCTCCGGAGCCCGTCTCCGCGCCGTCAAAGGAGTCCTACCGCCGCATCCTGGAAGAGTCCATCCACCGCCTGGAGCAACGGGATGCGAAGCACCTTGGCTCCCTCAAGCTGATCCTTGCGGAGATGGACCGCCTCCCGAATGCGGAGGAGCTATGGCTTCACCTCGCGGATCGCCTGGAGCAGTGGAAGCTCGACGACGAGCTCGGCCCTCGCTACGAGGGCGCCCTGGCGCGCTTCCAGGGTCAGGGCGTCTGGGGCAAACTGGCCCGCTGGTACGCCCATCGCAGCCGCCATGCGGAGCTGCGGACGCTGGCGGATCGCATTGCCCAGTCCTTCCGAGGCTCGGCACTCTTCAGCCACGCCGACGCGGGCCAAGTGAACGTCGAGATTCCCGACCAGCCCAAGGTGGGTGGCCGCATTCGGCTGGTGGCCTGGGCCGACTGGATCCGCCTGCGGGCGTTGGAACGCTTTCCCCAGAGCCCCAAGGTGTTCCATGCGGCCCAGCATCGCCTGATGAGCGCCAGCCGCTGGGCCCAGGTGAGACCCGATGACCTGCATCCCGAGCGGGTGAACACCGTGGTTGCTCCCGATGCCCTGCTGGAGACCCGGCGCTGGGCCCTGCTCTTTGTGGATACCGGCGAGCGCGAGAACTGGTTCCAGCATGAGATGGCGCGTGGAAACCTCGAAGCGCGCCTGCAGTCACTGGAGGCCCAGGCGACCCGCAATCCCATGGAGGATCTGCTGCTCTTCGAGGGCTGGTCGCGCCTCTCCCGATTCGAGCGAGCCGCGGCAGCGGCGGATCGCCTCGCCTTGTCCTACCCCGGGGATGGCGCCCTTGCCCAGCGGGTGCTGAGCCTACACCGCTCCCTGAACGGCCTCGACGGCCGCCATGCCGAGCCCGCCCACGCCCTCGTGGCCCGCACGGCGCCCGCACTTGAGAACCCCATCCCCCTCTGGACGGAGCTCGGAGAGCTGGAGGAGGACCGCGGCCGTCCCGATCAGGCCATGGCCGTCTGGAAGCCCATCGTGACGCGCGATCCCCGCAACCCGGAGCGCATCTCCGAGCTGGCCACGCTCCTCTGGGACTACAACCACGACCGGGAGGCCCTGACCGTCGTCGAGGAGGGCCGCAAGCGCATTGGCCAGCCCCATTACTTCGCCTTCGAAACCGGTGTCCTGCGGGAAAACCTCAAGGACCTGGATGGCGCCGTCCAGGAATACCTGGCGGCACTGAATCCCGGTGGTGGGAGCGACCAGCGCGCCCTTCGCCGCATGGGTCAACTCCTCGGACGAGCCAGGATCTTCCGCATCATCGAGCAGCGCATCCAGGGCCTCCAACCCGGGAAGCCCGAGGACGAACGGGCGCTGGAAGGCTTCTTTCCCCTCGCCACCCTGGACATCGGCGAACCCGTGGAAGGCGCCGACGACTGGATGGACATCGAGGCGATGCCGAACGACACCGAGGGCCGCGCCCAGAAGGCCGAGGCCCGGGAGGCCGCCCGCCCCCAGGAGCGCACCGCCCTGCAGCGCATGGGCGACCTGCTCCTGGAGAAGGCCGCGGCCATGGCGCCCCGGGCTTCCCGAGAGGCCTTCCTCGACAGCACGGAGAACTGGATCCAGCAGCTGATGGAGTCCCGCTGGAAGAAGGACCGGAGCATCCAGTTCCGCAACCAGCTCCTCGCCCGCCGGGCGGAGCTCTGCCCTGATGAAAGCGAGCGGGCCCGCCAGGAAGTGGCCCGAGCGGACTACCTCGTGGCCAACGGCCTCGTGGCCGAAGCCGACACCGTCTGGTCCGGCCTCGAATCCCGCATCAGCAAACTGCCGGAAGGCGTCGCCCGCATCCAGGCGGAAGTCCAACGGGCCGGCTACCTGGAGCGCGCCAAGGGGCCCAGCGCGGCGGCTCAGGCCTGGCGCGCCCTCGGCGAGCGTCACCCCTGGAATCTCGGCGTGCTGGAAGACCGACTCGCCTTCCTGGAGCGGAGCGGCTCCGCCCGTGAGAGCCGCGACCTCCTCGAAGCGGCGGCAGCCAAGGCGGCCCCCGGCCACCGGGAGCCCCTGCTGGAGCGCCTCACCCGTGAAACGCTGGCGGCATCCGAACTGCCCCGGGCCCGCAAGGCCGTGGAGCAGTTGCTGGGTTCCACCACCCTGGAACCCGGTCAGCGCCTTGGTGCCCTGCACCTCCTGGCCCGGCTCTCCCTGAAAGAAAAACCCGACTGGAACCCGCTCACCCTCGCCAAGGCCGAGGAACCGCGGCTGCCCGACCACCTCGCAGACCTTTACCAGGTGCTGGCCCAAGCTGCAGACCTGGAGGATGCCCACGCCAGCGCCCTGGCCCTCTGGATCGAGGCCCTCAACCGACGCACGGACCGTACCTGGCTCCAGGCCGCCTGCCGCTCCGCCGCCCTGGGTGGGCGCTCGGCCGAACTGCTGGGCTTCTTCGAGCGGCAGCTCGCCCGCAGTCCCCGGGATGTGCGCTGGGCCGTGGCCGTGCGGGACATCCGCCGCGCGCTCCACCAGGTGGAGGGCGCCATCACCGCCGCCAAGGCCGCCGTCGCCGTCCGTCCCGAGCGGGAGGAGCTGTGGCGCGAAGCCGTCCAGCTGCTGGTGCTGGCGGACCGTCCCCAGGAAGCCGCCGACTACCTCGAAGGCTGGAATCGCCCCCGGTTGGCGGATGAGAACGTCGCCCGATGGCGCGCGGGGCTCTATGCCCGCGCGGGCAATCCCGCCCGCGCCCTGGCAGTGGAGCAGGCCGCCCTGCAGGCCTTCGCCCGGGAGTACAAGGACAAACCCGACGAACTGAACGAGCGAAAGGCCCGGGCCCTGGACCGCCTCTTCCAGCTCGGTTTACCGGATCAGGCGCTTCGCATCTACGACCCCAAGGGGAACGTGCTGGCCCTGGAAGGCTCCCGGGTGCCCGCCTTCGAGCGCGCCCGTCTCGCCCTGCTCACGAACCAGTTCAGGCCGCTCATGGACGCTTGGATCCGGGATCCACAGGCATGGCCGCAAGCGGCTTCCGCCCTCCAGAACGGGGGCCGCCCCGAGCAGCGGGAGGAATGCCTCAACCTGCTGATGGAGCGTCTCCATCCCACGGGCAAGGCTCCGGACGCCAGCGCCCTGAACACGTGGTGGCCCTTCCTCACCCAGGCCGGACTCGAAGCCCCTGCGCGCCTCGCCCTGGCCCAACGCCACGTCGCGACACGCACCGGCCCCTGGCAGACCGTGACCCCCCTCCCCTTCCTGGAAGCGGTGGGCACCCGGATGGTGGAGCGCCAGAGCAACTACTTCTCCTTCGGCACGCCGGATCTTCCCTACCTCTGGATGCGTGACCTCGCCCGCCGTGACCGTCCCGAAGAACTCATGGCCTTCATCGAACCCCGCTGGCAGGAACTCGTGGCCCAGGTGCGCACCGGACAGCCGGTGTCCCATGGATCCCAGCTCCCCTGGTCCGCCTGGATGTCGGACGGCGCCATCCTCGGCGCCTGGGCCCGGGCCGCGGCGGCCCAGCCCGCCAAGGTGCAGGAGCTCACCCTGCTCATGGGCGACCGCGCCCACTGGGACCGGTTCTGGGCCCTGGCCGCCCGGGCATGGGACGTCACCCCCCTGCTGCAGATCCTCCCGCCCCAGGCGCGCACCACCTGGTACCGCTACTGGGAGGCCAGCCCGCCGCCCCAGGATCCCGTGCTGGTGGCCCGTCACCGCGAGGTGGATGGTGTCATCCTCGCCCTGGAACGCCTGCTCCAGGGCTCCCCGAACGCCACCGCGGATCCCCTGATCCAGCGCCTGCGCGGCCCCCGCACCGTCGGCGACGTCCTGGGCAAAGACACTCGCTGGCTCTGGCCGGTCTTTACCCCCCGCAAAAATGCGAAGGGCGAGCTGATGGAGCAGGGCGATGACCGCATCACCGGCGGGGGTGCGGACACGGGCCGACTGCCCGGCAGCCTCTGGGGCGAACGCCCCGGTGAGGCGTGGTACGTGCTCGAAGCCCTGGCCCGCTTCCGCGAAGGCGATGCGTCCGCGGCCCTGGTGCCCCTGGAGGTGCCTCGCCGCGGCAACGAGACGGAGCGCATCATCCTGGCCCTGCGTCTGGCCAAGTCCCTGGGCAACCTGCCCCTGGCCCTGGAACTGGACGCCGAACACCCAGGTGCCAGCCAGAACCGCCGTTGGATGGAGACCCGCCTGGCCCTGCTCATGGCCGCGGGCCGCAAGCCCCAAGCCACGGAAGCCTTCCGCACCTACCTCCAGGAACGGCAGGCCAAGCTGACCGAAGAGAGCTACCGCGACCTCGGCAGCCTTGCGGATGCCCTGGGATTGCCTGCTCCCATGGAGCTGCTAGACGCCGCCGCGCCCGTGGGCCCGGCCTTCCTCGCCTACCTCACGGACCAGGGACAGGCCGCCGCAAAGCGCTTCCACACCGCCGATCCCGCAAGCTTCCGCCTCGCCCTCGCCAACCGCTGGCGGGAGCGGGAGGAGCAGCTGAACGCCGAACAGATCCGACATTGGCTGCGGGAGTTCTGGGCCACGGGCATCGCCCCGATCCCGAACCGCGGCCTGCGCACCCTCGGCGGTCTCTGGCCCCAGGCCCGGCCCTGGCTGGATCGCCAGCCGGTGAGGGAGCGACTCGCGGCCCTGGAAGCGGTGACCGAGGCCGACACCGGTACGGTGGCGGAGCCCCGGCTCTTTGCCGTGCTTGTGGCTCAGCCCGAGGACAGCTCCAAACTGCTGGCGGTGCGCATGCACCTGCGCAAGCAGCAGGCCGACAAGGCCCTCGCCCTGCTGGACCGCATGCTCTCGGAGAATCAGGGACGGCGGAGCCTCACCTATGCGGCGGTGTCCTACACCGCGCCTTCCGAGGGGGAAGATCCCGCCACCGAGGAGGCCATGCGCTCCCTGCCCGCCGACGGCACCATCAGCCGCCTGAGGGCCTGGCTCAAGACCTTCCGGGAAGGAGGCCAGGGTCCGGCCGCGGAAGCCCGCCTGCGCAGGGTCCTCGCGACCCTTCGCAAGGATGGCGCCCTCTCCATGGCGGCCTGGAAGTTCACGTTCGAACTCTCCCTGACGGAGGAACGCACCGCGCTGTTGGCGGAACTGGAAGCGGCCTGGTTCCGGGGCGAAATCGATCCCGCCCTGCTTTGGAGCCTCTGCGAGACCCTGGCGGAGCAAGCCCCAGCGGAGACCCCACGCTGGCTCGCCCGCTGGCCCCGCACCCAGGCCGCAAACCAGGCCAGGATCGCCGCGAAGATTCAGGCTCGGCTCAAGGATGCAGGGGGCGCCACCCAGTCCCTGATGGCTTCGCGCACCCGCAACACCTGGTCGATGTATGACGAAACCGCCGCCTTCGACCTCTGGCGCAACCTCTCCCAGCTTGCGAAACCTGCCGCGCCCAAGCCGTCCGAAAAGCCCGCCAGCGGCCCCCGTGTCCCCGCCACCTGGCTCACAGCCCGCTCCTTCTGGACCGCCAAGGTCGAGACGCCTCTTGCCCCTTTGGCCGCACACCTCAAGGCCCATCCCTTTGATGGCCTCGCGGCACGGGCGGCCCTCCGCAGCCTGGGGGGCGAAGACTGGGATGCCCTGCTCCGCATCCAGGCCACGTTGAATCTCACCCGAGCCAACGATGCCGGTTCAGACGCCCTGGTGTTGAACCTCCGCGCCACCCGAGGCCAGCTGCCCACGTCCTGGCGGGCAGCCCGGGGAGCCTTCCAGGCCCCCGCTCCCGCAGCCCTGGCGCGCACCCTCACGAGCCGACGCTTCAAGACCTCAGAGGTCCATGCGGTGCTGGCAGACCTCGCCCGCATCGCCCAGCGAGCGGAAGACGGGGTCCAGGTGAAGGCCATCCTGGCCCTGCTCTCCGAGCGCAAAGCCCCCGGCCTCAAAGCGCTCCGGGACGAGCTCGCCGCCAGCGCGCCGCCCCCGCTGGACACCTTCCGCCGCGTAAACGGCCGCCCCACCGCCATCCGGCCCCGGGACCTCACCTGGGGGATGCTCAGCGCCCTTCTCAAGCCGGAGGTATCCCGATGATCGGCCCACGGATCCTGCTGCCCTTCCTACTCACGACCCTCACGGCGGGAGAGCCGCCCCTGCCTCCGGCGCCTGTGCGCCTCGTCATCCTCGACCCGGGCCGCTTCGACCAGGCCCTGACGGGCACCTACCGCGCCGTCCTGCGCGGGGCGCCCCCCGAAGGAGATCCCGTGATGGCCGCCTGGCGCAAGGAGCGCATCGGCTCGAAGCTCGAGGATCAGTGGCAGCGCTTCACCCAGGACTTTTCCCTCGACTGGGACACGCTGATGAAGCTCCAGCCTACGAGCCTCGGGTTGGCCCTTCTGGATGTGGCCCAGCTGGAGGCGGTGCTGGTGATCGAGACGCCGCTGGCCAAACTCCCGCTGCCGCTCCCGACAGGGCAGGCGCGCTCCCACGCGGGGGTCGCGTACAGCCTTGTCACCGCGGGTGCTGCGGACGGCTCCGAGGATGTCGACCGGCGCATGGGCCTCGCCTGGGCCCGCACCAGCGGGCGGCTGCTGCTGGCCACCAGCGAGCGCGCCCTCAAGCTGGCCATCGAGGCGGGGCTGAAACCCCAGAGCATGGGCCCACTCCCCGGGCTCGTGTCCCTCGAACTGGACCTGAAGACCCTGCGGGAGGACCGCTACTTCAAGCGGGAGTTTCCCTTCGCCGCAGGCCCGGAAACGGGGATCGTGAAGGCGGCCCTGCGCCAGGAGGATGGTCAGTTCGTAGAGGTGCGGGAAGGCAGCACCGAATCCAGAGGCGGTGTCTACCGATTCCAGGCCCCGGGAGCGACGCTGGCGGGCTGGGAGCCCGTGGGCACCGAGTTCTGGACCGCCTTCCGGCGCGGCCTGCTGGAGCCCCTGCCTTCCCTCACGGACAAGCCCGTACCCGCCCTCACGGCCCTGCCCGCCGCCGGCGAGGTCCCTGGAGAAAACCGCTACACCGTGGATTTCACCCGCCCCAAGGTGGTGCTCTCCAGCACGCCCTGGGAGGCGGGAGACCTCGCGCCCTGGGCGGATCTGCTGAAACGGAACCCGGTGCCCCACTGGGGCTTCTGGGTGGAGACCTCCGGCGTCCGCCGCATGGTCTTCCCTTGGCCCGCGGAGCAGGACGGTGCCTTTGCCGAACACTGCCGGGCCACCGCCGCGCGGCGGGCAGGCAAGGCCAGCCTCGTCACCGTGGGCGATGCCCGGGAGATCCGCATCGGCCCCGACTGGCCCGTGCTCGCCCTGCGGCGCACCGGCGCCTGTCTTTGGGTGGGACCCAATGCCGCCGCCCTCGCCAAGGTCCCCGCCCCGACCCTGGAAGCGGATCTCGTCCGCTGGGCACAGCTGGATCTGAAGGCCGTGCGAGCGGAAGCACCCCGCTGGGAGCGCGTGGAAGGCCCCGCCCGCCCGGAGCAGGTGCGCCCCCTCTCAGACCGCCTCCTGGGCCTGCTGGGCTGGATGCCTCGCACCACCGGCCTCCAGGTGGAGCGCCGCCGCACGGCCACCGGCTGGACCGAACGCGTCGTCTTCCAGTCCCAGCGGTGAAGGCTGCCCTGCGCCTGCTGGCGGCCGCAGGAACCGCTTTCGGCCTCCTGTCCGCCCAGACCTCCCGCCTCGTCACGTGGCGGCGGGAGGCCGCTGGCCACGTCCAGGATGTCGGTGCGCCTCTCGGCCCCCAGGCGGTGGGCTCCCTGATGAAGCCCTTCGTGGCCAAAGCCTGGGCCCTGGCCCATCCCGACGCGGAACCGCCGCGCATCGCCTGCTCGCCCGCCAGCGGATGCTGGCAGAAGCGCGGGCACGGCATCCTGGGATTGCAGGAAGCCCTGGCGACCTCCTGCAACGCGTATTTCCGGGAGCTGGCGGAGGCGACCCCCCTCCCTCAACGCCAGCGCATCTTCCGGCAGGAGAGTTTCCTTGGCACGCCCGAACGCGCGGATCAGGCCATCGGACTGGAACCCGGACTCCGGATCCTTCCCGAGGTCCTACTGGAGGCCTATGTCCGCCTGCGAAGCGAGCCCTGGGAGGCGACGGAGGCTGTCCGACAGCAAGTGCTGCGGGGGCTGCGGGAGGCAGCTCTTACCGGCACCGCCAAGGGCATCCGCCAACGCGGCTTCCTGGCCAAGACTGGCACCGTTCCCAGCGTGGATGAGGATCCCCGGCATACCACCGGCTGGACCCTGGTGATGGATGAAGCGGGATGGGCCGTCCTTGCCCGGCTCGAGCACGGAACAGGGCGGGAGGCCGCCCAGGCCTTGGCGGAACCCCTTGCCCGGCCCAGAACCTGGGTGACGCCCCTGCTGCGGAAGGCGGGAAGGGTGGCCCCCCAGACCGACGTCACGGTGCGGCTCTTCGGCCTCCTCCCAGGAGCCATTTCAGTACGCAATCTGGAGGCGGTCCCCCTGCCTTGGGGCGACGGCTACATCGGCCCTGGCGCCGAGCGTCGGCTCGGCCCGGGAGATCGCGTCGGTCCCGGTCACCTCGAACTGCACGCCCCTGGACAGCTGCTGAGGCGTCTCCATGGCAGCCTCTCAGGGATTTCTGAAGCCTCGGGTGCCGTCGCCGCGGTGGCACGGGTCCCCCTCCGGGACTATGTGGCGGGTGTGCTCGCCGCAGAACTGCCCGGGGCGATGGACGATCGTCGGATGGCCCTGGGAGCCGCGGTCCTGCGGTTTCTCGCCCGGGGCCCCCGCCACTCGGAGGCCGATGTCTGCGATTCCACGCACTGCGCCTGGTACATCGGGGAAGGCCCGCGCCTGGACTGGGCCTCGCCCATCCGCGCGCGGGTAATTCGTGAACCCATCGATCCTCCTCCCACCGAGCGGGAATGGCGCGCCATGCTGGAACGCGCCCAGGAGCCCGGCCCCGCCGCATGGAGCGCCCACTGCGGGGGGGAACCGCTTTCGTCCCAGGCCCTCTGGGCTTCCGGAGAGATGGCGGTGGAGTCTTGTCCGCGCCACAGCGCAGCGGAGGCGGCGCCATGGAGACGCGTCTGGAAGGCCGACGACCTGCGCCGGGCCTTCGGGCGACTCCCCCAATCGCTCTCCGTCGTATGGAAGGCAGGCACTTGGCACCTCCGCGTGGGCTGGCTCGGAGGATCCCAGGACTTCCGCTACGACGACGCCCATCGCCAGCTCGCCGCCATCCTGGGGTGGGATGCGCTCCCCAGCCCCGCCGATGGCCTCGAGCCGGTTCCCGGTGGCTGGGAGGTCCGCGGTCGCGGCCAGGGGCACCGCGTGGGGCTCTGTCTGGGGAGTTAGCCCGCACCCAATCCTGAACCTGAACGAGCATCCAGCCGATAAGAAGCCCTCACCCGGATCTCCATGCACCTGGCCCTCCGCAACCTCGCCCTTCCCTCCCGCCTCGCCTTCGGGTTGAGTCTGGCGGTGTCTGCGGCCGTGGTCCTGTTGAGCCGGTCCATGGTGCAGCAGCGGGCCAGGCTGCGCTTTGACTCGGCCTTATCCACCGCCCAGCTCCAGATCCAGGAGCGCCTGCGCCTCTACGAAGACCTTCAACGCGCCACCCGGGGCTTCATCCAAGGCGCCGGCCAACTCGATCGCGAGAAGCTCCATGCCTTCCTGGCACCCCAGGACCTGCCGCACCGATTTCCAGGGCTCATGGGCCTCGTCTACGGACGGGCGGTGCCCGAGGGCGGTGCTGAGGCCCTGATCGAATCCCTTCGGCGGGAACACAAGCGCCTCGACCTGCAGATCCGCCCCGGACTCGGATTCGATGGCGACACCATCCTCAGCTATGCCGAGCCGGAGACCCCGAATCGCGGTGGCTTCGGATTCAATAGCGCCAGTTCCCCGGTTCAGGGCGAGTCTCTCCGGGCCGCTCGGGATACCGGGCGCCTCCAATCCACTCCACCACTCACCTTGGCCCAGGCGCCCCAAGGCGGCCCAGGGGTGGTGCTTCGCCTTGCGGCCTACGACCTGCCCGAGGTGCCCGCCACCATCGAGGCACGACGGGCTCACTACATCGGCTGCATCAACGCGAGCTTCCTGGTGCACCAGCTCGTTGAAGAGGCACGGGCGGGGCTGGAAGGATCCGCCATCCACCTTCAGGTCGCGGCACATGACGGACGTCCCCTTCTGCCGACTTCAACCCCCGTGCCGGGCTTCACCCAGCGCATCCTGGGTGGGGCCCTCACGGGCGCACGCATCCTCGATCTGGGGGATAGCGCATGGCAGATCCACGCCACGGCAGAGGCCCACTTCCTCCCGCTTCAGGAGGGCCTCCTGCCCTGGCTCCTTGGCCTGCTCAGCCTGCAGACGGGCTGGATCCTGAGCCATGCCTTCCGGAAACTCCGGCAGGCGCGTGAGGCGGCCCAGGAGGATGCGGTTCAAGCCCGAAGTGAGCTCCTGGTTTCCGCCAGCCGCCTTCAGGCCATCACCCGGGTCATGCCGGACGCCATGCTGGTGCTGGATGAAGAGGGCACCTACCTCGAGATCCTGAGCCGCGATCCAGGCATCCTGGCGGCGCCCCAGGAAAACCTCCTTCGAAAACGCGTGACCGATATCCTGCCCAGCGCCCTCGCCTCCCGGGCGTTGGAGGCCATCCATGTGGCGCTGGACCAGGACCGAATCTTCGACATGGACTATGAGCTGGTGACCCTTTCCGGTCCCCGCCACTTCGAAGCCCGGATCGCTCCCATGGGACACCCCTTCGAGGGGCGCCGCTGCGTGCTCTGGGTGGCCCGGGACAGCACAGAGCGACACCGGGAAAGACAGGCCCTCTTCGCCAGCCAGAAAATGGAGAGCCTCGGCCTGATGGCGGGCGGTATCGCCCACGATTTCAACAATCTCCTGTCCGCCGTGCTGGGGTACCTGACCCTCGCCCGAATGGATGTGGAGGAAGGCCGTCCATCCGAATTCTCCTTCGAGCGTGCCGAAGCCAGCATCCGCCGGGCGGCTGACCTCGCCCGCTCCCTGCTCACCTACTCTGGGCGAGGTCGTCCCGCCGTGGAAACGCTGCAGATCAATCACCTCGTGGAGGACATGGCGGATCTTCTGGCCGTTTCCCGCAGCAAGAAGATCGTGCTCAAGCAGCGTCTCGCAGACGACCTTCCACCCTGCCTGGGGGATCCCGTGCAGCTTCAGCAGGTGGTGATGAACCTGGTGGTGAACGCCGGGGAGGCCATGGGCGACCGACCGGGCACCGTGCGACTCAGCACTTGCCTTCGGCTGGTGGATGCGGAGACCTGCAGCACCTTGCTCCGCGATCAGAATCTGATGCCCGGAGACTACCTCAGCCTCACGGTGGAAGACGACGGCCTTGGCATGACGCCGGAGGTGCTTGCCCGGATCTTCGATCCGTTCTTTACCACTAAGGCCACGGGACACGGCCTGGGATTGAGCGCGATTCGCGGCATCCTGAAGGCTCACCGGGGTGGGATTCTCGTGCAGTCGACTCCTAATGTGGGCACCCGATTCGAGGTGCTGCTCCCTGCCGTCGCCAGGGAGGCCGACGCATCCCAGTCTGAGACAGAGGCAGCAAGCACCGACAGGCCATTGGAGGGACTGGTACTGCTGGCGGAGGATGAGCCAGGGATCCGGGAGAGCACCGCTCGCCTCCTGGAGCACTTGGGAATGCAGGTGCTCGAGGCTCCCGATGGACAGACCGCCTGGACCCTCTTCGAGGCCAACCGAGCACGTCTCGCTGCCGTCATGCTGGACCACGACATGCCTGGCTGGAATGGTCTGGAGGTCGCGGAGGCCATCCGGGAACAGGATCCGCGGCTCCCCATCCTCCTGTGCAGCGCCTATCCGCCCCAAGAGGCCGACGCCCTCCCAGGCTCGGCATTCCTGCAGAAGCCTTATACCTATGCCCAGGCCGCAAGGGCCCTGCGCAAGCTGCTCCGGAACGGCGGATCAGGCCATCCAGCCGCGATGTGATTCCACGAGGCGCTACGGGATGGCGATGCCCTTGGGGCACTTCGTCAGGCAGTCGCCGCAAGTGGCGCGCCCATTGCCCCGCGTCGTGGGTACCGCCCCAAAGCGGCTCCGCGACGAGGACGCCGATGCCAAGGCGCCCCCCGACCTTAATCCGTCGATACCTGCCGGAGCTCCTCCGCCCAGGGGCGGGCCACCGACCGGCCACCCAGCACCGCCTCCACGGCACTTCGATCGCTGTACGGATGCTTCACCCCCATGACCTCCTGGTAGGGTTCGTGGCCCTTGCCCGCCAGCAGGAGCAGGTCGCCGGGGTGGCAGTCCTTCAGTGCAGCCTCCACCGCCAAGGCGCGATCCGCGATGCGGTGGTAACGGGAGGCATCCTGCCGAAGGGCCTCGGGAATGCCGGGGGCGGCGTCATCCAGGATCTGCTCGGGGTCTTCCGTGCGGGTGTTGTCGGAGGTGTGCCAGAGCACATCCGCCACGGAGGCCACCGCCGCCGCCATGATGGGACGCTTCGTGCGGTCGCGATCCCCGCCACAACCGAAGAGCACGTGCAGCCGCCCCCCCACTGGGAGGAGGTCCTTGCCCGCCGCCAGCAGCTTCTCCAGCGCATCGGGGGTGTGAGCGTAGTCCACCATGACTCCGAAAGGTTGGCCCAAATCCACGCGCTCCAGGCGGCCCGGCGCACCCTTCACCTGCGGCACCGCCCCCACGAGGGACGCGAGATCGAAACCCGCCTCCGAGAGGGTCGCGAGCGCCGACAGTAGGTTGTAGAGGTTGAATCGCCCCAGGAGCGGGCTCTCCACCGGGAAAGTGCCGAAGGGCGACTGCAGAAGGAAGCTCGTGCCGGTGGGGGAGAGGCGCAGGTCCAGCACCTGGTAGTCGGCCTCCCGGTCCACGGCGTACGTGCGGAGGCCCCGAGTCTCCGCAAGGAGGCGCCCGTGGGCGTCATCGGCATTCACGAGGCCCCGCTCGCATTGGTCGAAGAGCCGCGCCTTGGCCTCGAAGTAGGCCTCCATGGTCTTGTGGTAGTCGAGGTGGTCCTGGGTCAGGTTCGTGAAGCAGCCCACCTTGAACCGCGCGCTCCGCACTCGGTCCATGCAGAGGGCGTGACTCGAGACCTCGATCGCCAGTGCCGCATCCCCTGCATCGGCGCTTTTGCGCAGCCAGCGGTAGAAGACGGGGCTCTCAGGGCTCGTGCGAGTGGCCTCCTGCACGTGATTTCCGGCAGCCAGCTCCACGGTGCCGATGAGTCCACAGCCCTGCCCAAAAGCGGACAGCAACTGTCGCATCAACATGGTGGTGGTGGTCTTGCCGTTGGTGCCCGTCACGCCGATCAGCGCCAACGCTTTATCCGGGCAGCCATAGACCTCCCGCGCGAGGTCCGCCATGGCGGCACGGCCTTCGGGAATCTGGACGAAGGCCACGTCCGGTCCGAGGTCCAGCGGACGCTCCGCCAGCACCGCCCGCACGCCCTTGGCAACCACTGCGGGTACGAAGTCCACACCGTCCACCTTCTCGCCCTGGAGTGCCACGAATGCCCAGCCCGGGCCCACTTCACGGCTGTCGCATCCCACCTGCGCGATGTCCACATCGACACCCGCCGTGGCATATCCGCGGGACTTGGCCCACTCCAGGATTCGCATCACCCACCTCGCGTTCACGGCCTCGAAGCGGGCCTTTATTGGCTTTTCACTTTTAGGAGGACCGGCTTTCCGGTCTCCAGCGGGCTTCCAGGCACGGGCCACTGGTCCACCACCTGGACCGGGCCGGCGGGCAGCGTCACACCGTCCTCCACCATGGCGGTACCGCCCGAGAGCATGACGCGGTAGATGGCGCTGCGCAGGGGCAGCCCCTTCACATCCGGCACCTTGCCCCGCTCCACGTGAACCCGGGCCTCATCATCGCCACTGGCTGGCCAGGGGTAGAGCTGCAGTCGCTTATCCGGCTCCTGCTCCTTGAAATGCCCGGTGGTGTGGTAGCGCATGATCGCGTCGCCCACCTTCTTGAACATGGGCGCCGCAACGTCTCCGCCGGTGAGGCCACGACCGGGCTCGTCGATCATGAAGAGGATGCCGAACTGTGGTTTGTTCGCCGGGAAAAAGCCCATGAAAGAGGAGTAGTGCTTGTTCGCGTTCCAGGAACGCGTGGCGGCATCGTATTTCCGGGTGGTACCGGTTTTCCCAAAGGCTTCCACGCCGCCATCCAGCGCGGCCTTCTTGGCGGTGCCGTTGGTGATGACACCCTTGAGGGCCTCCCGCATCATGCCGCTGGTCTCTTCACTGATGACCTGTTGCCGGATCTTGGGCCGGTTCTCCTGCATCAGCTCTCCGCGGTCGTTGAAGATCTTCTGCACGAGAATGGGCTGCATCAATCGGCCCCCATTCGCCAGAGCGCATCCGGCCATCAGGGCCTGCAGAGGCGTCACGGAGATGCCGTACCCATAACTGATGGTGAGCTGGCTCGTCTTGCTCCAGCGATCCGGCGCCACAAAGATGCCCGAGGATTCTCCGGGGAAGTTGAGACCGGTCTTCTCGCCAAAGCCGAACTTGCGCAAGTACTGATAGTGGACATTCGGATCGAGGCGCAGACCGATCTTGGCGGCACCGACATTCGAGGACTGCCAAAGTACTTCCTCGAAGCTGAGCACCCCCAGATGGTGAGAGTCCGTCACCGCCTTGTCCGCATATTTCCAGGGGTTGGCGCAGTTGATCTTCTCCCCGAGCTGCACCTTGCGCTCCTCCAGGGCGATGGCCGCCGTGAAGATCTTCATGGTGGAGCCGGGCTCGTAGGTGTCCTCCACGGGCCGCACCCGGCGCGCCTGAAGCTGACGGGCGACTTCAAGCCGCTTCTCATCCTTTTCTGCGGGGCTGAGTTCGGAGTCTGCGCGGTTAAGGAATTTGGGAGAGAGTGGGTGGTTCGGATCGAAGGTGGGTGTTCCGGCGATGGCCAGGATCTCTCCCGTATTTGGATCCACCACCACGGCGTAGGCGCCTTTGGGATTAAGCGTATCCACCGTCTCCTGGAGCACCTGCTCCACGATGTGCTGGATCTTGGCGTCGATGCTGAGCTGCAGCGTGGTGCCGTTCACCGGAACCTTGGAGTAGTTCTCCTGGAGGATCAGCAGCCGCCCGCGGGCATCCCGGGGCGCTTCCAGCTTGCCGGCCTTCCCCGACAGCTGCTCCTGGTAGGTCCGTTCGATGCCCAGCTGGCCGAGTCCGTCGATGTCCGTGAATCCGAGGATCTGGCAGGCCAGGCTGCCCATGGGATAGACGCGTTTGCTCTCCTGCAGGAAGCCGATCTGCTCGAGCTTGAGGGCCCGGACCTCGTCCGCCTTGCTCGGCAGCAACTGCCGCTGGAGGTAGACGAAGGACTTCTTCGTCAACAGTTTCTCCATCACCCGCGCCTTGGACATGTCGAGCACCGGCGCCAGTTTCGCTGCCACCTGCTCCGCCATCTTGCGGTTGGGTTCACCCCACTGACGGCTGTCTGCCTTCGCCCCGGCATCATCCGGATAGAAGACGCCCGGATGCACAAAGAGGCTCTCCACCCGGCGACTGACTGCGAGGCTCTCCCCACGGCGGTCCCGAAGCTCTCCGCGCACCGCGGGGATGGGGATGGTGGTGAAGTGCTGACGGCTCGCCAGCTTCTCGTAGTAGCGGTGCTTGATGACCTGGAGCCAGACCAACTTGCCGAAGATGGCCGTGGCCCAAAACATCACCCCCAGGAAGATGAGTGGGATGCGCGGTACCAGCTGGTCCTGGGGCTCCGCGCGCCCCATCAACCGACGCGGTCCCGTCGAGCCCCCGAACAACGTACGCAGCATCACCGCAGGTCCACTCCCTCCCCTTCAGTCTACCGGCGTGCCCCTACCGGATCGGCAGCAGGGCGTCAGAGGCGATGGGGCCGAAATTCTTGGCCAGCTGCTGGTCGCGCTGGGTGAACGCACGGTGGATCAGGTGGGCCTGCTTGCGGGGCACAAGGCCCTTCTCGGTGGCAAACCTCTGGATCTCCTCATCCCGGCGCAGGCGGCTGCGCTCGAGCTGGAGGACGCGGGTCACCTCTTCCTGCTCCTGCAGTTGGGCCTTCAGCTTGCTCATCTCGTAGCTGACCCGGGTCTCCTGGATCTTCAGCCAAGCCATGGTTGCCAGAGGCAATGCCAGGGCGAAGGCCAGGATCAGGATGCGAAGGAAGCCTTCACCCTCGGCCTGACGATCGGCAGAGCGCTGATACGAGGGGGTGCGCAGGTTCATCATGGCTGACCTCGAAGGGGAAGGACGGAGGTGCGCTCGGCCACCCGAAGGCGGGCCGAACGGGAGGGGGGATTGGCGGCAATTTCGGCCTCGGAGGGCGCCATGCCTCCGGCCTGAATGAGCTTCACGAAGCGGGGCAGCGGTTCGGGAGCCACGCGGCCGGGGCCGTCGTACTGACCCGCCAGGCGCCGCAGGGTCTGCTTGACGATGCGGTCTTCGAGGCTGTGGAAGCTGATGATGCCGATGCGACCGACCCCGAGCTTCAACCCCATGACCGCCTGCTCGATGGCGGTGGCGAGACCCACCAGCTCGCCATTCACGGCGATGCGGATGGCCTGGAAGGTGCGGGTGGCGGGATCGCTCTGTTTCTTGCGCTTGGCGATCTCCCGGGGCAGGACCGTGTAGACGGCCTGGGCCAGATCCTTTGTCGTGTGGAGCCGCCCTTCATGGAAGGCCTTGAGGATGGCTCGGGCGATGGGACGGCTGGCCCGCTCCTCGCCCCATTGATAGATGGTGTCGGCGAGGGTCTCGTCGTCCTGCTCGGCGATCCACTGGAGGGCGGTGGGACCATGTTCGGGATCCATGCGCATGTCCAGGGGACCTTCGGACTGGAAGCTGAAGCCCCGAGTGGAATCCTTCAGGTGCAGGGTCGAGATGCCCAGATCCATCAGGATGACGTCGATGCCCTCGGGGGCCTGTAGGTGCGCCCAGGCCTGGAAAGCGGGATGCTCCCAGACCTCCTCGTACGTGCTGTCCAGGATGGCCAGCCGTGCGTCATGGTGCAGGCGGGTGCGGGCCGCCTGCCGGGCGAAGGGATCCCGGTCCACGCCGAGGTAGCGGGCCTCGGCGTCGGAGCGGGCCAGGATGGCCTCAGCGTGTCCACCCAGTCCCAGGGTCAAGTCGAGGATGCGGCCCCCGACCGGGACAGGGAGGTGCTCGAGGACCTCCTGAAGCAGCACGGGAACATGGACCACAGGCGTCGTCATGGTCAGATCCCCATGCCCGCAAGCGCCGAGAGATCCTCATCGGTGAGGGGCTCCACGGCTATCTTGCGTTCGAAGTTCATACGGTTCCAAAGGAGCAGGTGGTTGAGCTGGCCGAGGATGGCCACCTCGCCACCGGCGAGCTGGGCGGATTCCCGCAGGATCTGCGGGATCACGAAGCGGCCCTGGGCATCCAGTTCCACCTCGCTGCCGAAATAGCTGGTGACTTCCAGAAAGCGGCGCCGGGCCGGATCCGTGGAGGGGACTTTCATCAAGTTCGCCTCGATCTCTTCCCAGACAGGCATCGGGTAGAGGCGGGCGTGCTTGCCGTCGAACGAGGTCAGGTAGAAGGACAGCCGCCCTTCCATGGCATCCCGGGCGTAGGTCTCCAGAGACGATTTGAAGGACGCAGGGAGCTTAAGACGCCCCTTGTCGTCCACCGTCGCTGGGCTATTGCCGCGCAATCGCAGCATGCATTGACCTTTCGTTCCGTTTGCCAAACCCGAGTTCCGCCAGCTTCATCGAGTTAGACCACTTTGATCCACTCACGCCCACTTTTGTCCTCAGATTTCCACTTCCGAAGTCTAGGAATTCCACCCGCCCTGCGACAGACAAAAGAAAAACGAATTGTTGTTTGACCTTGCGTCTTTTTTCCCCAGGCCTTTGCGGAAGTTACAGAGGGGTTCCACGCCTCCCGACAGCGGAGGGGCACAATGGAAGGCCGATGGAAATGGACCCTGCCCACACCAGCCCCACTTGGAAGCCCCTGGCTCTGGCCTTGGTGGGCCTCGCCGTGGCCGCTGGAGGCACTCGGATGAGCACCCGAGGCATCGGCGCCCTGGCCTGCCTGACGGGCATGATCCAGATCTACCGCCAACACCGGCGAGAACGCCGCCGCCTGGATGAGGCCTTTTCAGCACTGCCTTTCCGAGGCGACACCGCATCCCGGCTGCTGGAACTGCCCCGGGCCTACGCCCGCATGGAGCAGCGCATCGGGGAACTGACCTCCCAACTGGATCGGGAGGACAACCTGCGCTGGAACCTGCTGGCCAATCTGCGGGCGGGCGTTCTCCTTTTTCGACGGAACGGTCGCCTGCGCCTTTTCAATCCCGCCGCCCGCCAACTGCTGGGCTCCAGCAGCCACGTCGCCGTGGGCACCAGCCTGGCGGAGGTCTTCCGGGAACCCGATAGCCTACGGAGCCTCGAACTTGCCCTTGAGGGCGAGGCCCCGGAGTGGCTGATCCGCCGCCAGGGTCGAAGTCTCCAGGCCCGAGCCGTCGCCATCCGGGATCTCCAGGTCGGCGCCATGGAACATGAAGAGGACGGCCTCCTGGTCACCCTCCACGACATCACCCGCCAGGAAGCGCTCGAGACCACCCGACAGAAGTTCATCAGCAACGCCAGCCATGAGCTGAAGACGCCCACCACGAGCATCCGTGTCGCGACGGAGAACCTCATGGACGGCGGCATGGTGAGCCCCGACGGCGAGGTCAACCTACGCATCATCCTGCGCAGTGTGGACCGCATGACCCTGCTCCTCCACGACATCAGCGAACTCAGCCGCATCGAAACCGGTGCTCTCCACCTCGACCCCGCCGCCCTCAAGGCCGGCGACTTCGCCCGGGAACTGCTCGAGGACTGCTCCACCCAGGCTCGCGAGCGCGGCGTCACCCTTCAGCTCGAGGCCGCCGAAGACATCCAGACCCTCGTGCTCCATGCCGATGCCCACAGGCTGCACCAGCTCATGGAGAACCTCGTCAACAATGCCATCAAGTTCAGCCCCGAGGGCTCCCAGGTGCACCTGCGCCTGAAGCGCGAAGGTGACGTGCTGGCCTGGGAAGTGCAGGATCGCGGCTCTGGCATCGGCCCGGCAGACCTTGAGCGCATCTTCGAGCGCTTCTACCGCGCCCCCAGCGCCCGCGCCGTGCCGGGCACCGGCCTGGGACTCGCCATCGTGAAGCACCTGGCCTTGCTCATGGGCGGCGAGGTGAAGGTCACCTCTGCCGTGGGCGAAGGCTCCACTTTCACGTTCCGGTGTCCCCTGGGCTGACTTCCACCCGATCCCGTCCGGCGCCCTTCGCGGCATAGAGGCCTCGATCTGCGGCCTCCACCAGAATCGTGGGATCCATGCCCTTCTCTGGGGCGAGGCAGGCCACCCCCAAACTCAGTGTGACCATAGACCCCGCCTCGGAAAGGGCGTGGGGGAGCTCCATCGCACAAGCGAGCAGACGGATTCGTTCTGCCACCTCCAGGGCGCCCGCGAGATCGGTCTCTGGGAGCAGACAGGCAAACTCCTCTCCTCCAAAGCGCGCCGCCAGGTCTCCTGCCCGCCTCACCGCTCCTGAGAAGCAGCGGGCCACCTGTCGTAGGCACGCGTCCCCCTGGGCGTGACCGTAGTGATCGTTATAGCGTTTGAAGAAGTCCACGTCCCCCATCACCAAGGCAAGGGTCGTCCCCTTGCGCATGGCCCGGGACCACTCCTCCCGCAGGTGCCCATCGAAGCGCCTGCGATTGGGGATCCCCGTAAGACCGTCCAGCAGGGAAATCTCCCGGATCCGATCCTGACTCCGCTTCAGCGCCAAGTGGTTGCGTACCCGAGCCGCCACCGCCGTCGGACTGATGGGTTTGGTGATGAAATCGATGGCGCCCGCTTCCAGGGCCAGGGTCTCCTCCGCCTCCCCCTTCAGGCTGGTGAGGAAAAGCACGGGGATTTCCTCGGTACGGGGGTCGGATTTGAGCCGCGCACACACGGCATACCCATCCATTCCCGGCATCACGACATCCAGAAGCACGAGATCAGGCTGCTGATCCACCGCCACATGGATGGCCTCGGGACCAGACTCCGCCGTCAGAACGCGATGTTCCTTGGACAGGACCGACTCCAGATGGCGCCGAATCGTCCGGCTGTCATCCACAACCAGCACCAGTCCAGATGCTCCTGCAACGGTCTCCTCCGCAGCGGGCACCGGGGGCAGATCCTCCTGGGATGCGCAGTGGACGAGGGCTGACTCCGGCAGGAGAAGTGTCAATTGCAGAGACCCCTCGCCCGGATCCACCTCGACCCGTCCCTCGAACGCCTGCTCCGCCACCAGCTTCGCGTGTCCAATGTCCATGGTCCGGATCGCACCCTGCGGCGAAGCCCCTTCCTCTCGGGCTCGAGAGCGGATCGTGAAGACGGGTCGCCCCCCACGACGCTCATAGGCCACCACGGCGCCGCTCTCCCAGGAGCTGCTTTCAAGACACCGGACCACCAGGGCCTGCAGGACACGGCTCACAAGAAGGGGATCCGTGTGGAGGTGATCCGATGGCGCCGGAAGCACCAGAACAGACGGAGCGCTCTCACGAACGGACCCGAGGAAGGGCGCCGCCGCCTCCCGAAGGATCTCCCCGGGGCGGCAAGCCTGGGGCTCCGCCCGCAGCACACCCCGCTCCCAGAGGGTCAGCCAGATCCGATCGAACGACTCCGAAAAGCACTCCTGCAGCGCTTCCCGGAGAGCCGACAACGAATGGCAGCGCGATGCGTCAATCCCTGCCAGGAGCGCGGCGGTGAGGGGATCCTCGGGGATAGAGATGCGATGGGATGGTGCTGTCATAGGCAGTCGATCCGCAAAGGGGCTCTATCGGCATCTCAACAGCGCAGCCTTACCGAAGACACAGGACCATCCGATCATGCATGACATGGCCACCCATCCCCCGCTCACCATGGAACCGCCCCCCGGCGAACGGATCGTCCGCCACATCGGGGACCGCATCCAGTTCCGCCTGAATGGCTGCTCCGCATCCGGCTCCCAGGCCTTCCTGCGCACCAACCTGACCCGGGGCGCCCGAAGCCGGGAAGAGACCCTCGCCCTCGCGGGTCTGGCGGAGAGCGAGGCCCGGAGCTTCGCGGGGGCCTCCTGGCGGGACATCCCGCTCCAGGCGGATGAAAAAGGCTGGCACCTGGATCTGCCCCTGACGGAGGTTGGCTCCTTCCGTGCCAAGGCCTACGTCGTTGACCCTGAAGGATGCCAACACTGGCCCGACGGCTCGGACCTGGGCATCTCGGTTCTGCCGGACCACCTGCGCACGGGCAACACCCTCTATTGCGCCTTCCCGAGACTCTTCGGCCCCGCCCGGAATCAGCGCAGCACCGCCCTGCCCAGCCTGGAGGCGCAACTGCGAACCCTCGACGCCCAGGGCTACACCGTGATCCCGCCCTCGGGCCGCCTTCGGGATCTCACCGCCGCGGTGCCTCACATCGTGGAGACCCTCGGCTGCCGCATCCTCCACCTGCTCCCCATCGGCCCGACCCCCACCACCTTCGCCCGCATGGGCCGCTTCGGCAGTCCCTACGCCCAAATGGACATGGCGGGCATCGACCCCGCCCTCGTGGAATTCGACCAGCGCACCACCGCGGAGGATCAGTTCCGGGAACTCGCCACCGCCGTGCACCTGCGGGGTGGGCTCGTCTTCCTCGACATCGTCGTGAACCACACCGGCTGGGGAAGCCGCCTCATGGCGGAGCATCCCGAGTGGTTCCACCGCAACGCCGACGGCACCTTCCACAGCCCCGGCGCCTGGGGCACCACCTGGGAGGACCTGGTGGAACTCGACCAGAACCGAACGGACCTGTGGGAATCCGTTGCAGAGAGTCTCGTGACGTGGTGTCGACGCGGGGTGGACGGCTTTCGCTGCGACGCCGGCTACATGGTGCCCATCGCTGCTTGGCAGTACCTCATCGCGCGCGTCCGCCAGGAATTTCCCGATACAACCTTCCTGCTGGAAGGCCTGGGGGGCGCCTGGGAGGCCACGGAGGCCCTGCTCACCGAGGGCGGCATGCAGTGGGCCTATTCCGAGCTCTTCCAGAACTTTGATCCCACCAGCGTCTCCAGCTACTTGGATCACGCCCTCCGGCAGGCCCGGCGAATGGGGCCCCTGGTGCACTACAGTGAGACCCACGACAACGCCCGCCTCGCGGCCCGCGGCCGCACCTGGAGCCTCCTGCGCAACCGTCTCTGCGCCCTGACGAGCGTCAGTGGGGCCTTCGGCTTCACCTGCGGCGTGGAGTGGCTGGCGGACGAGAAGGTCGCCGTGCACGGCGCCACCGGTCTCGCCTGGGACGCCC
Organism: uncultured Solibacteraceae bacterium; assembly: GCA_964415525.1. Lineage (GTDB taxonomy): Bacteria > Acidobacteriota > Holophagae > Holophagales > Holophagaceae > CAZPUI01. Next base: position 7,625 of record CAYQAS010000028.1, on the reverse strand, counting down.
AGGAGAACCTCGTGGAGGATCTGGCCCGCCTGAATCAACTGCTGCGAGATCATCCGTGCTTCTTCGACGGTGCCCTGGTGGAACGCCTCAGCACCGATGCGAGCCCCGTCCTTGCCCTGCGCCGCACCAGCGCCGAGGGCTTGGACCGATGCCTGGTGCTCGTGAACCTGGATCCCGACCATGGGCATGGCATCGAACTCGAAGGCGCGGATTGGCGCGGCCTGGGCTCTCCCACCAGTGACTTGCTGGGGCAGCCACTGCCCGAGCGCCACCCGGCGCCAGACGGAGGCCTCACCCTGCTGCTGGGCCCAGGGGAGAGCTTCTGTCTATCAGAGCAGACCGCCCCCATCGGACTGGCGGGGGAGGCCTACCGCACCGCCCGAGCCCAGGCCGCCTGGGCCTATCGCCACCTCGCCCAGGTGCTTCCGGTGGAACACATCGGACCGGCGGACTGGCGCGAACTGGCTGTCCGGGTGGACCGGGATCCCGGCGCCTTCCTGGCGGCCCTGCCCCGCCTGAGGTTGGACCGAGTGCAGCACTATCTGATGGCTGCCCTGGATGAGGCCCTCGACTGCGAGGGCTATGCGCCCGTGGTGGATTGGGCCGCCCCGGACGCCCACCGCATCACGGTGGTGCCCCCGGACCACTGGCTCCTGGTGCGGGACGAGGACCCCTTCGCCCTGACCTATCAGCACGCAGGCAAGCGCCGCCTGCACCTGCGTTCCGTGCCCTGGGCAGGGGGTCACTTCGCGGCCATCTTCCCCGTGCATCTGGATCCAGGTCCCGAGGGCAGCGCCGATGCCAGCCTCCAGGTCGTGCGCTATCGCGGCGAGGGTCGGATCACCCGCGGCACGCTGCGGCTCGCCCCGCGCAGCCCGAAGGTGGACCTCGACCAGCCTGAGGGACTCGTCCTGCTCACCAACGGCCGGGGCGCCATGGCCCGCATTCACGCCGACCTGGGGCGCATCCGTTCCAAATACGACGCGCTCCTGGCGGTGAACCTGCATCCCGATGTGCCCTGCGACCGCCACGTCCTGGCCAAGCGTCTGCGGGCCTGGGCCATCGCCGATGGCTTTCTCACCGCCCTGAACGGCGAGAACCTCGCGAGCCTGGATCCCGCCTCCCCCGCCCGCTGGACCTTCGCCGTCCATGCCGGGGATGGCCGCTCCGTGGGTGTGCAGCTGGAAGCGGAGCTGCTGGAGGGCCGCAACACCCTGCGACTCGCCTTCACACGCCTCGAAGATCCCGCCCTCACCACCCTGCCCTCCGACCGCGCCCTGCGTCTCACCCTGCGTTTGGATTTAGAGGACCGCGGCTATCACATGGAGACCCTGGCCAGCGATGGTGCCGAAGCCTTCTTCCAGGCCGCCACCGCGGCGCTGCCGGATGGCTTCCGCTTCGCCCCGGCCGCCGACCGCACCATCCACGCCCAACTCCCGGGCGCCGCGTTCCATCCCGATCCCGAGTGGAGCTGGAACCTGCCTCACACGATCGAGGCGGAGCGCGGGATGCGTGACCGCGGGGACGCCTGGAGCCCCGGCTGGTTCGACCTGCCCCTGGCGGCCGGACAGACCGCCGTGCTGCTGCTGGACGCGGAATCCGAGCGGCCCGCCACAGTCACCCCACACGCCATCGCGCGGGAGCCCAGGCTCACGTTCGAGACCGTCCTGCGCCGCGCGGCCTCGGCCTTCCTCGCCCGACGCGGCGAGGGGCGCACGGTGATCGCGGGCTACCCGTGGTTCCTGGATTGGGGCCGCGACACGCTCATCGCCTGCCGCGGATTGCTGGCGGCCGGGTGGACATCGGATGTCCACGCCATCCTCCGTACCTACGCCTGCTTCGAGGATCGGGGCACCTTGCCCAACATGCTCAGCGGCGAGAGTACGGCCAACCGCGAGACGTCCGACGCCCCCCTGTGGCTCGCCCTGGCGGTGGAAGAAGCCGCCGCGCAGGATCCGTCCCTCCTCCGCGAGCCACTGGAGGACGGACGCACGCTCCTGGATGTCCTGACGTCCATCGCCATACACCACCTCGCGGGCACCGCCGTCGGCGTGCGGGTGGATCCGGAGAGCGGACTGGTGTGGAGTCCGCCGCACTTCACCTGGATGGACACCAATCACCCCGCGGGCTCGCCCCGGGAGGGCTACCCCATCGAGCTCCAGGCCCTCTGGATTCGCCTGCTGGCGACCCTCGAGCGTGAGAAAGTGCCTGGCGACTGGGCCGATGTGCGGACCCGCGCCCGGACGAGCCTGGAGCGATTCTGGCGACCCGGCTGCCCTTGGCCCTCGGACTGCCTCCGAGCGGGCGGCGGGATCCCAGCGAGCCAAGCGGTTCCAGACGGCGCCCTGCGGCCGAACATGCTCTTCCTGGTGAGCCTCGGGGTCGTCACCGGCCGCCCGGCCCAGGCCATCGTGGAGGCAGCCGGTCGATACCTGCTGATCCCTGGCGGCCTGCGCAGCCTCGCGCCGCTCTCGGTCCCCGAGCCGATCATCGTCCGCGACGGTGCGGGCCGCGACCTCAACGATCCCTGGAACCCCTACTGGGGCCGCTATGAGGGGGACGAGGACACCCGGCGCAAACCCGCCTACCACAACGGCACTGCCTGGGGTTGGCCCCTCGGGGTCTACGCCGAGGCCCTGGCCGCCGCCTGGGACCGAGCACCTGCGGCTGTCGCTGCGGCTCGAGCTGTGCTGGCTTCATGCGACCGCCTACTTTCCGAGGGCTGCCTCGGCCACCTGCCGGAAATCCTCGATGGCGACGCGCCCCACCAAGCCCGGGGTTGCGACGCCCAGGCTTGGAGCGCCACAGAAGTGCTCAGGGTCTGGCTAAAACACTCCTGAACCTGCGGCCCAACGCATGGCAACAGGCATCCGCGAATGACCACCATCCGCGGACGCCTGCAGCTGAATGCCCATGAAAGATGGGACGATCAGGAGCGTTCCATCCCCTTCAGGAAAGGCACCATCGCCAGATCGTGCCCCCCGATGTGCTCATTCAGCCAGGTACGGAAGAACCGAAGCACCTCCGGGGCCATGCCGATCTCTCCGGCGGTGCGGCGTTCCCGAAGTACTTGCAGGTGCTGCATCAACCCCTCGTGAGCAGCGGTGTGCGCGCGACAATCGGGGTAGTCCACCAGTTCCATCAGCATCTCCTCTCTCCGAAAATGCTGACGAGCATAGGACTGGACCGCATCCAGGAATTCCGGAAGTTCCTGCTCCCCGTGACCACCCTGAACCGCCTCGTGGAGTCCCTCCAGCAGGCCGAGGAAGCACAGGTGGTCGCGGTCCACGCTGTCGAAACCCGTCACCGGCAGGTGGGAGGGCGTACTCACAACCTCAAGGCGGCTCTGGGAGGCTTCCAGGGCCGGGACATAGGCCCGATCCTCCTCGCGGATGTGATCCAGGATCTGGTACATCAGCCCGCGGGTGCCCTCCGCTCGGTCCATCAGCGACAGCTCACCTGCCCGGGCCTCCAGCTCCAGGAGCCCGCTGGTCAATCTCACATGCATGGCACGGTGGATGCGCAGGTCTGCATAGTCCGCGGTCGTGAGCAGAGCTTCCTCCGTGAGGAAGTGTCGGATCGTGTACCGGCGAAGGAACACCAGTGTCTCGTGCAGTCCCGAGTCCGTAGGCCCTTCCTGGATCAGCGCTTCGAGCCGCGCCGCCATCTCGAAGAGCCCCTGGTGCTGAGCATCCAAGTGGGCCTCGCCAACCGAGATTTCGGGAGTCCAGCGGGGAACGTCCATGCCGCTCCTATCGGTCGTAGGCTTCGAATCGTTGAGGCTCCGCAACCTCAGCGAGGGATGTGGCGCAGCGGACGCCCCGCCTGGGCCAGGAATCGGCCTGGGGTATAAGCCAGACGCCCGCCCACCAGCACCGCATGGAAGCCCAGGGAGTGTTGGGCGGGCCGAGCGACGCTGGCCGGGCTGCGCACCTGGGCCGGGTCGAACACCACGAGGTCGGCCACGGCGCCATCCCGGATTACGCCCCGGTCCTCAAGCGCCGGTCGCAGCAGGTTCCGGGGTCGGTCCCCGAGGATGGCCAGGATCCGCTCCAGGGGCCAGCCCAGGTCCTGGGTTCGCCGCAGGACGGTCGCGAAGGCCCCCGCCCCCCGGTGGTGGTTGTTGGCGCCCCCTTCGCGTTCGATCCCGCCATCGCTGCCCACGAGACAGAAGTCCTCCTGGAGCGCCAGATCCACGGTCTTTTCAAGCCGCATGGTGCGCTCCGGCACCGCCACCAGGATCTCCGGGCGCCGCCGGTAGGCTTCAAAGGTCCGCGATGTCAGACGCTCACCGGTGCCCACGACCTCCAGGTCGCCGTAATCCAGTCCAAAGCGCTTCTGCCAACCGGGGGCGAAGCGCTGGCTGGCCAGGTAAGTCGCCCAGGAGCCGTAGGGATATACGCAGCAGGTGACCTCCAGCCCTTCCGCACGCGCCTTGCGGATGCGGGCCAGGGCCTCCGGCATGGCGTGCGTGCCGCCGGTGCTGTGGAGGTGATCGATATGGATGCGCGCGCGCCCCTCCCGCGCCAGCCGAATGGCCTCGTCGACGCCCGTCAATTCCGTCTCCCGAGCGCTGTGGCGCAGGTGCAGGAAGAATGGCCGATCGAATTCCGCGGCCAGCCTGGCGTAGGCCAGCAGTTCCTCATAGGGTGCCGGGGCGTACTCGATGCTGTAGGAGAGGGCCAGGGCCCCAGCCGCGAGGCACGAGCGCGCCTGGCGCAACCGGGAGGGAACGTCCGGATGCGCGGGCCGGATGTCCGCCATTTTGGCCGCCACGCCGTGGTTCACCCAGTGGGGCATTCCATCGCGGCTGCGGTGGTAGCCCGCCACATCACTGGCACCTCCGTGCAGGAGCAAGGCCGAAGTCACGCCGTCGGACAGCTTGTAGCGTTCGAAGACTTCCATGCCGCCATGCCGGTTGTCCGCCAGGATGTCGATGAACCCAGGCGCCACGACCCCACCGCGGGCATCCAGGACCCGTGCCTCCCCGAGGCCCCGAGGCGAGACCTGGATCCGGCCTTCCGGGGTGATGCCCAGATCCATCTCCTGGAGGCGACCGTCCAGATAGACCCGGCCGTGTCGGATGATCAGGGCCGTGGGGGACACACCTGGGAGCAGGTTGGCGGCCCCGAGTGCGGCCAGCTGGGTCAGGAAGTGGCGCCGAGTGGGGGTGGCGGTCATGGCTGCCTCAGGGAAACGGGACTTCCTTGTAACGGTGGCGCACCCTTCCCGTCAAACCTCGGGTCGAGTGCGCCGGGGCCGCCAAGTGGTGGCATGATTCCCCCCATGACCCTCGAACAAGCTGCCTTCCCACTCGATGCCTTCCTCATCGGCCGGCTGCAGAATCCCGGTGCCTGGTTCGGCATGCGTCCGGATGGCCCCAACCAGCACGTCCGAGCCTTTCTGCCGGACAGTTGGCGGGTGGAGCTGGTGGACAAGCGGGATGGGCGCGCCGTCGAGATGGCCTGCGCGCACCCCCTGGGGCTCTTCGAACTGGATTGCCCCGGCACGGAATCCTTCCCCTACCACTACCGCGTCCACGGCTGGACGGCGGAACCAGTGGATCTGGAAGACGCCTACCGATTCGGTCCCGTGCTCGGGGAGATGGATCGGTGGTTGCACGCGGAAGGCCGCCACTACCGCATCTATGACGTCATGGGCGCCCATCCGCAGGAGCGGGAGGGCGTGTTGGGCACCGCCTTCGCCGTGTGGGCCCCCAATGCCACCCGTGTGAGCGTTGTCGGGCCCTTCAACAGCTGGGATGGCCGGCGGCACCTGATGCATCGCGATGTCGGCAGCGGCATCTGGGAACTCTTCGTGCCCCATGTGCGCCCCGGCGACCTCTACAAGTTCGAGCTGCAAGGCCCGGAAGGCGAGCTGCTCCCCCTCAAGGCCGATCCCTTCGCCTTCCAATGCGAGCCCGCCCCGGGCACCGCCAGCGTCGTGCGCGGCCTGGGCAGCTATGACTGGCAGGACCAAGCCTGGATGGCGGAACGCTGGAAGCACAATCGGCGCGAGGCCCCCATGAGCATCTACGAGGTGCACCTGGGTTCCTGGCGGCACCGATGGCATGGCCAATCGCTGTCCTATCACGAGATGGTGGAGCAGCTGGTGCCGTACGTCCGGGACCTCGGCTTCACTCACGTACAGCTCATGCCAATGAGCGAGCACCCCTTCTACGGGAGCTGGGGCTACCAGCCCCTCGGACTCTTCGCACCGACCAATCGTTTCGGGGATCCCGACGGTTTCCGCATGCTTGTGGACGCCTTCCACCGGGCGGGCATCGGCGTCCTGCTGGACTGGGTGCCCGCCCACTTTCCCGAGGACAGCCACGGTCTCAGCCACTTCGATGGCACTGCCCTCTACGAGCACGCCGATCCGCGCATGGGCAAGCACCAGGACTGGGGCACGCTCATCTACAACTTCGGGCGCACGGAAGTGCAGAACTTCCTCATCGCCAATGCCCTCTACTGGCTGGACCAGTTCCACATCGACGGCCTGCGCGTGGACGCCGTGGCCTCCATGCTCTACCTCGACTACAGCCGCACCGAGGGCAACTGGATTCCCAACAAGTTCGGCGGCAAGGAGAACCTGGACGCCATCGCCTTCCTGCGCCGACTCAACGAGGCCGCCTACCGCGAGTTCCCGGACATCACCACCACCGCCGAGGAAAGCACCTCCTGGCCGATGGTGAGCCGGCCGACCTCCATGGGCGGCTTGGGCTTCGGCTTCAAATGGAACATGGGCTGGATGCACGACGTGCTGGGCTACTTCCAGCTCGAGACGTTCTACCGCCGCTACCACCAGCGTGACATGACGTTCTCCATGCTCTATGCCTACTCCGAGAACTACGTCCTGCCCCTGAGCCACGACGAGGTGGTCTACGGGAAGAAGAGCCTGCTCTGGAAGATGCCTGGGGACCGCTGGCAGCAGCTTGCGAACCTCCGCCTGCTCTTTGCCTACCAGCACGCCCATCCCGGCAAGAAGCTCGTCTTCATGGGTGGAGAATTCGGCCAGGCCCACGAATGGAACCACGATCGCAGCCTTGATTGGCACCTGCTGGAGCGGGATGACCACCGCGGCATCCAGACCCTCGTGGGGGATCTCAACCGCCTCCACAAGACCCTCCCGCCCCTCCACGAGATGGATTGCGAGGATTTCGGCTTCCGCTGGATCGACTGCGAGGATCAGGCCAACAGCGTGCTGACCTTGGCCCGCTTCGCCAAGGATCCCAAACAGACCGTCGTGGCTGTCTTCAACTTCACGGCTTCGGTCCACGAAAACTACCGCATCGGCGTACCTCATCCGGGTCGCTACCGCGAGGTCCTCAACACCGACAGCGGGCGCTACGGCGGCAGCAACCGGGGCAACGCGGGAAGCGTGGAAACTGAACACGTGGCGCACCATGGACACCCATGGTCCCTGAACCTCACCCTCCCGCCCCTGGGTGCGCTTTTCCTGCGGATTTGACTCGCCTTTCAAGGAACGGTGATCACGGACCGATCACCCTAGCGTTGTCTCCTCCATTCCGGGCCAGACCTGCGACTTTCCCAGAGGTATCGCCATGCCCACTTTGAAAGAAAAGCTCCATCTCCTGACCCAGAACCTCTGGTGGACCTGGCGCC
>CAYQAS010000027.1:0-42144 GCA_964415525.1 uncultured Solibacteraceae bacterium | reverse complement strand
TCCATTCCCGACATGAAGATATCGATGAGCGCGGCGTCGAACCGCTCTCCTTGGGCTACCAGACCCAGGGCCTGCACCCCGCTTTCCGCACAGACCAGCTGCACATCCGATCCGGAAAGGAGGGATTCCGCGATCTTGTGAATGCTGGGGTTGTCGTCCACCAAGAGGAGGCGCGGCATAGGGACCTCGGACGCCGGAGTGAGAATGGCTAACGCTATCAGAATTCAGTGAGGAACGGGCAAGAAGGGCCGCACTCCGTTCCCATTCATCGGCCTTCCAGCAGGTACTTGAGCTTTCGGGCACGCTCGCCGGACTGAATGCGGACCAGAAGGATGCGGTTGCCCACCCAGACCCAGGCCACATCCTCGCGTTCCCGCAGGGCCACTTCGGGTCCCTGGGGCAGCCAGCCTCCGACAGAAGCCCGGAGGCCCGCCGCCAGTTTCCATTCCGACCGAAAGACCCGCGTGAGGGCATCTCGCTGCCGTTCCTTCGGAACCACCAGTTCTGTGCCCCAGCGCAGATCCCAGGCCGTCAGCGCACCGCTCCGCCCCCAGATCCAGGCGGGATCGTAGACCGGCCATGGCGCTGTCTCCGGTGGCACGGGCTCCCACTGGGCTGATAGGACAGAGGAGAGTTTCCGCATGGCCGTTTCCTCGACCACCGCGGTGAGCCCCATGGCGATGGGAGGTTGCGCCGCCAGAATGCCCGTGCCGGTCGCCATGCGCCGCCACCCCGCCGAGACCAATTCCCATAGGGCCCACTGCCCGCCTTCACTGATCCATAGGCGATCCGCACGCGGGAACCAGAGCCGACCGTCCCCACGCCAAGGCACCAGCAGGCGATGGCCCTTCAGGTCCTGTCCCGCCTGACCCAGCTGATCCTCCCGAACCGGCCAGCCCCGAGGAGCCCCAGGCAGCCCTTCCTCCGCCCAGGCAGCCAGGGTGCTTTCCGGAAGATCGCCTTCCACAGGAAGGCTCGCGAGGAGGAGGCCACGCTCCTGGTCGGCGGGCAGCAGACCCAGAAGCACGCCCTTGCCATCCCAGCTGAAACGGCTCCAGGGGCCGCTGTCCACGGCCCATAGCGCCCGCCCTTCGGGCACTTCCAGCAGTCGCGTCTCGAACCGCTGCGCCCCTGTCTTGAGGGTCACCAGCAGGTGCCTCCCCTTGCGGGGCTCCAGCCGCGCCGAGACGAGGGGCGTATCAAAACGGTAATGACGCCACTCCAACCCGCGCAGCAGTACGACTTCACTTCTTCCATCGGGCCCGTTGAGGGCGATCCCCTGATCCGCCAGATACGGCGAGGCAGGTTCCCAGGGGGCGCCGAATCCACCAGGAAAGGGCCACGGGTCGGGCTGATCGGGGTCGAGGGCACCCTCGAACCGGGGGGCCCAGCCATCCCTCAGGGGGCATTCCGCCAGGGTCTCGAAGCTGTCGAGGGAATACAGCGGCTCAGGTGCCGCAGGGCCCACACCGCCCTCCCGCAGACTCCGCGGTGCCTGGACGATGGCCAGGAGCACCAGGAGGGCGGCGATGAAGAGGGTGGCGATGAGGTAGCGGCGCGGGATCACGATTCCTACCGGACAGAGCGCGCATCGCCACAGGTCGGACGGCATATCGGACTCACGGGGCGCACTCCGCTCAGGCTATCGTGCCCCATGGACGCAATGGAAATTGAACTGAAGGTAAGAGTTGCCACCCTCGAAGGCCTCGAAGACCGCCTCCGAGCCGCCGGATTCCGAGAATCGGTGCCCTTCGGACCGGAACAGAGCACCCTCTGGGATCGGGAAGGTGCCCTCCGAGAAAAACGACAGGCCGTGCGCGTGCGATCTTACGGCGGCATCACCTCGCTGACCTGGAAGGGGCCCCGCAGTCCCGATCCCATGTTGAAGATCCGCCCCGAGGTGGAAACACAGGTCGCGAACCGGGAGGCCCTTGAAGCCATCCTTCGTGCCCTGGACCTGGCTCCCACCATGGAGATGACGAAGGTGCGGGCCACCTGGGTGGCGGCCGGCCTGATGGTCTGCCTGGATCAGACCCCCTTCGGCTGCTTCGTGGAAATCGAAGGTTCGCAGGAGGCCATCCTGGTGACACGCAGCGCCCTCGGCCTGGACGATGCGGAGGTGGAAACCCGGAGCTACCCCGCCCTGTTCGAGCAGTTCCGCTTGGGGGGTTAACCATTTTCAACTCATTGAAAATGGGCGGATTTTTTCTGGAACCTGCCCATCTGTTCCTGCACTTCTAAGGCGTCACGGTCTTCCGGAGACAAGGCCCTGTGGGGGGGCTTGAACATGCGAGAGTGGAGGGGAGCGCGGGCCTGAACAGGGCCCGCGCTTGTTTTTGGGCGTTGAAGTCTCCCCGAATCCCGAGATAACCTTTCGCCATCACCCCCGCGTGGCTCTTTGTGTGCTCTGTTCCCAGCGTTCCATCGGGAATGGCGGTGCCATCGGCCCGCTGCAATAACGGAGCTCTGCTCCCGACGCCCCCCTCACGCCTGGCGGGGATCGTCTGAATGCAAGCCAGGCCATGGGGCCATGTCCCCGAGGAAGCACCATCATGTCTCAAGGTACGGTCAAGTGGTTCAACGCCGAGAAGGGCTTTGGCTTCATCACGCCCGACGATGGCGGCCCCGATATCTTCGTCCACCACACTGCCATCCAGTCCAAGGGCTTCCGCTCCCTGGAGGAAAAATCCCGCGTGAGCTTCGACATCGTCCAGGGCCCCAAGGGTCCCCAGGCCTCCAATGTCCTGAAGCAGTAGTCGCACTTTCGATCCCTGAAACACGAGGGCCCCGGATCTCCGGGGCCCTTATCGTGTCCTACTGCCGTTCGAGGAAGATGCGGGCCATCCGTCGCGCTTCCCGATCCGTGGCGAGCACCGCCTCCAGGGAAGTGACATCCCCTTGTGGCATCCGCATCAGGACTTCCGTGTTGCAGGCCTGAATGCCCCAGAAACCGATGCGCCCCTCGAGGAAGGCGGCGACCGACTCCTCATTAGCGGCATTCAGCGCCGCAGGCGCGGAACCACCATGTCGAAGGGCCTCATAGGCAAGGGCAAGACAGGGAAAGCGTTCGAGATCCGGTGTGTCGAAGGTCCAGGTCCGCGTCAGATCCCAGTCGTATGCGGACACCGGGCCAGGCAGGCAATCGGGATGGAAGAGGGCATATTGGATGGGCATGCGCATGTCGTTGGCACTGACCTGAAGCTGGTAGGTGCCGTCGGTGAAGCCCACCATGGCATGCACTTGGCTCTGGGGATGCACCGTCACACCGATCTGTTCCGGCTCCAGGCCGAAGAGCACGGCGGCCTCGATGACCTCGAGTCCCTTGTTCATCAGGGTGGCGCTATCCACGGTGATCTTGGGGCCCATCTTCCAGGTGGGGTGATTGAGCGCCTGCTCCACCGTCGCCCGCTGGATGCGCTCCATGGACCAGTCCCGGAAGGGACCGCCACTGGCGGTGAGGCGCACTTCCCGGATGTTGCAAGGATCGCGGCCATCCAGAAGCTGATGCAGGGCCGCGTGTTCGCTGTCCACCGGTAGCAGCTCGCCTCCGCCTTGCTCCAAGGCACGGCGCATGAGGGCGCCCCCCACCACGAGACTCTCCTTGTTCGCCACGCAGACGCGATGTCCTGCCCGCAAGGCCGCTTCCGTGGAAGCCAGCCCCACCGACCCGACCACGGCCGCCACCACCGTGTCCACCCCGGCATGAAGCGCACAGGCCAGGAGCCCTTCCGGGCCCCAATGGACCTCAGGGGCGTAGTCAAGCTGGGCACGCAGGGCCTCGGCATCCTCTCGCCGGTTCAGGGAAATGCATCGCGGTCGGAAGCGGCGGCACTGCTCCAGCATCAGCTCCAGATTGCGGCCTGCGGCCAGGGCGACCACCTCGAGGCGCTCGGGATGATGTGCCACCACATCCAGGGTGGCGGTGCCGATGGAGCCGGTGGAACCGAGAACGGCGAGATGGCGCACGGATCAGGCCAGCCCGTGGACGAAGTGGACGTAGGCGTAGAGCGCCGGCGCAGCGAAGAGCAGACTGTCCATGCGATCCAGCACGCCGCCGTGGCCGGGAATCTCGATGCCCATGGCGCTGTCCTTCACGCCAACGCTGCGCTTCCAGGTGCTCTCCGCCAGATCGCCGAGGATGCCTACCGCTCCCAGGATCAGGCCGAGCGCCACCACATCCACCCAGGACCACTGGGTGCAGACCGTGGCCTTCGCCAGGGCCGCACCGCCGATGTTGCCCAGGATGTTGCCGAAGGCGCCTTCCCACGTCTTGCCCGGGCTCACCTTGGGGGCTAGCTTATGCCGCCCCAGCAGGTGCCCGAAGAAATACGCCGCCGTGTCCCCGAACCAGACGATGAGGTAGAGCGCCAGAATCAACCGGGCGCCGGTATTGCTGAGGGTGGTCTGGTTGAACATGAAGAGCTTGAGCTGGAAGCCCAGGCCCACGCCGAGCACGAGGCCCGCCATCCAGGTCACAGCCTGGCTGGGGAGGGCCTGGCCAATGGGATCCTTGTAGAAGAGGAGGGCGCCGAAGTGGACGATACCCAGCCCCAGCACCATGGCAAACCAGAGGGGCAGCGGATCCTGCGCACTGAACATCCCGCCCACCAGGAAGAAGTGGGTGAGGAAGAGGCAGGCCACGAGGGTCGCCGCCAATACACTCGGGCGCAGGTCCGCCTTGCGGGCCATGAGCACCATCTCCCGTGCGCCCACGAAGCCCCCAGCGGCCAGCAGAACGAAGAACGTCACTTTGGCGACCGGGTGCTCACCGAACCAGAGCAGTAAGAGAAAGAGGACCGCGAACACCAGGGCGCTGGCGACGCGAACCGCCAGATTGCGGCCATCGATGGCCCGGGACGGGGCGGGGGTCGTGCTCATCCGATCCTCTCCTCAAATGCCGCCGTAGCGGCGTTCACGCCTGTCGTAGACCGCGAGGGCCTCCTTCAGGCTCTCCGTCCGGAAATCCGGCCAGAGGGTCTCCGTCACATGGATTTCCGCGTAGGCGATCTGCCAGAGCAGGAAATTGGAGATGCGCACTTCACCGCTGGTGCGGATCAGCAGGTCCACGTCCGGGGCATCCCCGGTCCAAAGCCGCCGGGCGAAGGCCGCCTCGTCCAGATCCTCCGGCCGCTGGCCCTCCGCCAGGCACCGCTGCGCCGCGCGCACGATCTCCAGCCGGCTCCCATAGTTGACCGCCAGATGGAAGGTCATACCCGTGCACTGGGCCGTGGCGTCCTCAAGGTCTCGGAGGTCTTGAACAAGTCCGGAAGGCAGGCCCTCAGCATCCCCCAAGTGATGAAACCGGATCTGATTCCGAAGGCACTTGCCCCGAAAGATGCGCAGGTGAATGCGCAGCATCGCCATCAGCGTCTGCACCTCCAGCGCTGGGCGCCGCCAGTTTTCCGTGGAAAAGGCATAGAGCGTCAGGTGACGGATCCCGAGATCCGACGCCGACTCGAGGATCTCCTCGACCCGAGCGACCCCCTCCTTGTGCCCCTTGATCCGAGCCAGCCCCCGTCCCGCCGCCCAGCGGCCATTGCCGTCCATAATGATGGCGACATGGGTTGGCAGACTCATCGCGAAACCCCAAAGCCCAGGCTCAGGCCCACCTTCGATGTCTCGCGTATCCCAGCAGGGGATACCCAGACGATCTTGGCGCCCCGAATGCTCACAGTCCGCCCATCGATGCGGCCCAGGTTCCCTCGAACGCACGGGGCGTTCCGCAGCTCATCCGGTGACTTGCCGCCTTGGCATGGGGGGCTTCTTGCTTTCGAGGAGCGGAACAGGCATCAGTGGATGGGGTCGGGGTGTGAACGGAATTTCCCATTCCGGTTCCCGGTCCCCCAGCTCGTTCGCCCCTCGTCTCGAGGTACATTTCTGCGCTGCCCCCACGTTTATCAGCTATTTCCACTTGCGGCCGATTCTATCATGGGGAACATCCTCTCCCCCTTTCCCACGCCCATCCCGGATCCTCCCTCATGGTTCAGTTCAACACCCGCGCGAACGAGATCCTGCTGAAGCTGGTCTATTACGGACCGGGCCTCTCGGGCAAGACCACGAACCTGCAGGCGCTGCACGCCATGTGCGCCTCGGAGAACCGCGGCGAACTGTTCAGTGTGAATACCCAGGAGGATCGCACCCTCTTCTTTGACCTGCTGCCAATCAACCTGGGCTATATCTATGGTAACGCCATCCACCTCCAGGTATACACCGTGCCGGGCCAGGTGCAGTACGACGCCAGCCGACGGGTGGTGCTCAGTGGGGCCGACGGCGTGGTCTTCGTGGCGGACTCCAGCGAAGCCAAGATGCAGGAGAATGTCGACTCGCTGTCGAACCTCTACCACAACCTCAATGCCAATCGGCTGAACATCAAGCAGATTCCCTTCGTCATCCAGTTCAACAAGCGAGACCTGCCGGATGCCATGCCCGTGGGCGTGATGAACCGGCGGCTCAACTTCCGGAACGTGGCCTATTTCGAGGCCATGGCGAACCGCAGCGTGGGAGTGCTGGACACGTTCGTTTCCGTGGTGAAGGAGACTGTCGGCGCCACTTTCCGGAAATATCACCTGGACAAGAAGATCAAGGATTTCGACGAGATGCTCCATCTCATCGAGACCAACATCCGGGCCACCATGCCTGAGGGTCCGACGGAGACCCCTGTGGTGGCCCCGACACAGGAGAGCACGGTCCTGCGGCACAACAATGTGTCCGTGTCGGACCTCGCCCCGGGGCGGGTTGCGGATCCCCAGGAACTGCTGGAGAACGCGCTCAAATCCAACATGGAGACGGCGAATCTCTACTCGGAGCTCAAGCAGGCCAAGGACGCCCTCCAGAAGAAAACAGATGAACTCGGCCAGCTCTACGGCCAGCTCGAGAAAGCCAATCAGGACAATCTCAAGACCCGACGCTACCTCGAAGGCCTGATCCAGAGCGTGGGTGAAGCCATCATCTCCTTTGCCGCCGATGGCCGGATCCTTACCTGGAACACTGCGGCGGAGAAGATCTTCGGTTATTCCCGGGCGGAGATTGTCGGCCACGGCTTCCATCTCCTGATCCCGGCATCCCGGAGCAGTGAGCTGGACCAAGCGATGGCCCAGGTGAATGCCGGAGCCCTGTTACGAGACCTGCCCACCATCCGTGTCCGAAAAGGCTCTGAGGAATTCCCTTGCGCCGTAACCTATGCCCCGATCCGGGGCAGTGACGAGAGCATCCTGGCCTACTCCGCCCTCGTGCGCGACCTGACCCAGCAAGAGAACCTCCAGCGCCAGCTTCGCCACCTGACGGAAAGCACCGCCCTGGCCGGCATCATGCCGACGGTGGTGAACGATCTGACCAACCGATTCAGTTCGGTCTCCCTCCAGAAGGCTCTTCTATTGGAAGCCCTCCAGGGCAAGCCCGAAGCGGATCGGGTTGGTCGGTTGCTCCAGTCGGTGGACACTGCCCAGAACCTGCTTAAGCCACTGCTGATGCTGCTGGTGCCCTCTACACCCCGCATGCAGGGCGCCGCCCCAAATCACCTGATCCAGGAAGCCGTTAAGCGTGTCGAGCAGGAGGCCGCTGCTTCCGGCGTCTCGGTCGAACTTGCCTTGGACCCCAACCTCCATACGTGCAGCCTTGACGTTGACATGTTCCGGGAATCCCTGGTCCACCTGATCCGACACTCGGTGCAAGCTGCTTCCGCCTCGCATGCGAAGCGGGTCCGCATCTTCACCCGCCAGATGGCGGGCTCCTTCCAGATGGCCTGCCAGGATTCAGGCGCCCCTCTGCCCGAAGCCACCCGCGATCGCATCTTCGATCTCGGCAGCGCCCGGGATGCGGATGCCCTTGGGCTGGCCGCCTTGGCCGCCACGGTGAAGGCCCACAGCGGACGCATCACCCTTAAGTGCCAGGAAGGTTCCGGTAACGCATTCCTCATGGAGCTCCCCATGACTGACGCCGCTCCTATCACCACGGGTGCCGGGCTCAAAGGCCGCTCGATTCTGGTGGTGGATGACGAGACGTTCCTGCTCGAGTGCATCTCGGAGGCCCTGAGCAGTTGGGGTAGCACCACCACCTCCTGCCAGCTCGCCGCCGAGGCGATCCAGAAGATGCAGGAGCATAGCTACGATCTGATCGTCTCCGACATCCGCATGCCGGGGCTCTCGGGCATCCAGCTCTTCCACTGGATCCAGGAACACCAGCCCCGCATGGCCAAGCGCATCCTTTACACCACCGGCGACTCCTTCGATCCCGAAACCCGGGCGTTCCTGGAGGAGAGTCACCTGCCGCACCTGGGCAAGCCCTTCGACCTGAAGCGGCTGAAGCTCTCCCTCGAAGATCTGCTCGTCGGTCCCTGAAGGCTCCCTGCCTGAACGAGGGGGACCGCCCGCTCACTGCGCTCACTCTGCGTCCCCCTGGTGCACCTCACGTGGTGGGCGAGCAGAGCCCGCCCACCACGTCTGCGATAGACTTGGGCTTCGTTCCTTCCCCTTGAAAGGACAGCCCATGTCCCTGCGAATCTGCCTTCCCCTGGTCGCCGGAGCCATGCTCCTGGCGCAGGATGCCGCCACCCCATCCCGGGTGGGTGAACTCGAACGCCTCGGCGAAGGTGGCCGGGATGTGATGGTCATCGGTCTGGACGCCCCCGGCTTCGACCAGCTCCGTCCGACCCACCGCAAGTTCGCCTACTACCTCTCCCGGGCGGCCATCGCCGGAGAGGACATCCTCTACTTCCAGAACCACCGGCACGCCTGGGACATCAAGGAGCTCTTCGAGACGCTCTACCTGAACCGCACCGAGCTGGATCCCGCCGTGGCGGCGTCCGTGGAGGAATATCTCAAGAAGATCTGGACGCACCACGGGCAGTATTCCCACTACGCCCATACCAAGTTCGTGCCCCGTGACCTGACCTTCGTCCAGCTCCAGAAGGCCCTGGCCACGCTGCAGAAGAAGAAGGTCAAGGTGGTCTTCCGCAAGGGGGTCACCCTGGCGACCCTCAAGCCCCACATCTTCGACACCAAGGTAGAGCCACTCCTGGCCAACCAGGTTCCCGGCGTGGACATCATCAAGACCAGCGCCAGCGGCCTCTACGACCCCGGCCTCACCCAGAAGGCCATCGAGGCACTGCCGGCAGCGGTCCAGGGCCAGCTCAACGTGCGTTTCGCCAAGCAAGGCACGAAGGTCGTTCCTCAGGTCTTCCGCATCGGCGGCACCTACGGCGAATCCCTCGCCAACGTCGTCTTCTGGCTGAAGAAGGCCCTGCCCTACGTCGACTCCGAACTCACCGAAATCGAAAAGGACGGAATCAAGAAGCCGCGCTACGTGGCGAACCCCACCCAGAAGAAGGCCCTGGAGGACCTCATCGCCTTCTTCGAGACCGGTGACGAGGCGAAGTTCAAGGATCACTCCATCGGCTGGCTCAAGGTCAAGAGCACCATCGACTACCTGAACGGCTTCCACGAGGTCTACAAGGATCCCCGCGGCGTGATCGGGAGCTACCAGGCCAACGTGAGCTTCCGCACGGATGCCGAAGTCCTCGACCGGCTCACCCAGAACGCCCTCTACTTCGAGGAGAAGATGCCCTGGGATGCCGCTTGGAAGCGCCCCAAGGTCGATCCGCCCGTGGCCATTGTCGTGAACCTGCTCACCGGCACCAGCGATGGCGGCCCCATCAGCGCCGCGGCCTACAACCTGCCCAACTACTCCGACATCCGCCGCGACCACGGCAGCAAGAACGTGATGTTCAAGAACGTGGCGGATGCCCAGAGCGCCGACCTCAAGGCCAAGACCATCGCCGCACTCTACCTGCCCGCGGACCAGGATCTGGTGAGCCGCCACAGCGGCACCGCCCGCACCTGGCTCGTCTACCTGCACGAATGCATCGGTCACGGCAGCGGCCAGCCCGCCGCGGGTCAGGGGGACACGGAGAAGAAGCTCGGGCATGTCTACAACGCCCTGGAGGAATGCCGGGCGGATGCGGTGGCGCTCTACCAGTTCCTGGATCCCAAGCTCGTGGAGATCGGCGCCGTGAGCGCCGCCGACCACCGGGATGCCGCCAAGGCCATGTATCTCCAGCAGCTCACCCGGGCCCTCCAGGCCATGGGCGAAGCCGAAGGCGACATCCTCCGGGAAGCCCACGACAAAGGCGAGGCCGCCATCCTGAACTGGATGATCGAGCCCGGTCAGGACCGCGGCGTGAAGGCCGTGGCCCAGGACGGCAAGGTCTACATCCAGTTAGACGACCTCGACAAGGCCCGCGTGGGTGTCGGCACCATGCTCGCGAAACTCCAGGGCTTCAAGTCCACCGGAGACAAGGACGGTGCAGAGGCCTTCTTCGCCCAGTACGGCACCAAGATCGCCAAGGCCTGGCAGCAGGACATCGCCGCCCGCCTTAAAGCCGTGGGCCGCCCCAAGGACATCGCCTATGTCTTCCCCCAACTGGTGCCGGTGGTGGAGGAGAAGGGGGACCGCGTCATCCTGAAGGACGTTCGCCTGGAGACGAAGGAGACCTTCGCCGACCAGATGTTCCGCTACAAGAGCCTGAGCAAGAGCCGGGAGCTGATGCCGAAGTAGGCCTGCCTTTCCAGCCAGAAGCGGGCGCCTCAGCGCCCGCTTCTGGCATTCATGGCATGGGTTTGAACACGTTCGCGTGATCCTCGACCTCGACGCTACTTGGCCTTTTTCGGCGTGTAGCTGTCCGCCAGGGTCACGACGGTCATGGACACATAGGTCTTGTGTGCCCCCATGGCGGGACCGGCGAGCTTGTACTCGGGATTGAAGATCGCCTTGCGGTGGCCGCGATCCGGCACGCCGTCGTCGATGACCAGCTGCAAGACTGTCATCCGAGGCCGCTCGGTGCCGTAGTTGATGATCTCGCCACAGAGGGTGCCGTAGTCCCCATGCCGCTCGATGCGGTCCACGGGACGGCTGCCGTCCGGCCCCTTATGGCCCGTCTCACCGGTGGGCCCCTGAGCCCGCACATGGTCCTGGGCCGCCTTCGCCAATGTGTCCGAGACGATCAGCGGCGGACATGGCTCCACAGTCTCGAGGAAGCGAATGGCCTCCTCGATGGCGGGGCGGCCTTCCTGGAGGCGGATGGGCATCCGACCGCCTGTCGTCCCAGGCACCGCCGGAAGGCGCCAGGTCTTGCCATTGGCATCCAGCAGGGGCAGGAGTTCCTTCTTCAGATAGTCGCCGTAGGCCTTCGGAAAGCGCCGGATGCGGTTGATCTCCGCCACCACCGCCATCTCCTCGTCACTGAAGGAGGCCCATTCCGGCGCCTCGATCTTCTGGGGCTTGGCCTCGGGCGGCCTCGGAGGCGGATCCTGAAGGATGGCCAGGAGGCACAGCGCTGACAGCAGGTGCATGGGAACTCCCGGGAGCGACAGCCCGTTTCTGCCACAGTCCCGGAAAAAACACCACGGCTGTGACTCGGCCCCGCCTCGGAATGCAGGATCATGGACCTCGTAACACGAGGCCCATTTCGCCAGCCCAGCCTCGTATCTGGAGTTCCTCATGCGGTATGCCGGTCAAATCGCCGCTTTAGCGACGTCCCTTTGCTGGACGACGAACGCGGTTTTCTTCACCCTCGCCGGTCGCCGGATCGGCAGTCCCACGGTCAACGTCACGCGGCTCCTGCTGGCCTTCTTCACCATGCTGGTGGCTGGGGTCGCGTTCTTCGGGACGCCCCTGCCCACCCACGCGACCGCCGCCACCTGGGGCTGGCTCAGCGTCTCGGGCCTCATCGGCTTCGCACTGGGGGATGCAGTGATGTTCGAGGCCTTCGTCCGCCTCGGGCCCCGGCTGACCACGCTCATCGCCACCGTCTGGCCCATCCTCAGCGCGCTGATGGCCTGGCCGATCTTCGGCGACGCCCTGGACCTGAAGAAGTTCCTCGCCATCGCCGTGACCCTCGCGGGCATCGCCTGGGTGGTCACGGGCCGCAGCGCCATGTCCAACCAGGATGGCGAGCGCCATCCGCAGCTCGCCAGCGGAATCACCCTCGCCCTCGTGGGTGCCTTCTGCCAGGCCGCAGGCGTCATCCTCAGCAAGCTCGGGATGAAGGACGGGCTCCACCCCGTCCAGGCCAACAGCATCCGGGTGGTGGCGGGCATCGTTGCCCTCCTCGCCTGGTACGGCTGCAAGGGCGAACTGCTGGACATGGCCCGCCGCCTCAAGGACACCCGCTCCACGGTCTACATCAGCCTGGGCGCCGTCACGGGCCCCGTGCTGGGCGTGATCTTCAGCCTCTACGCCATCCGCAACACCCACACTGGCATCGCCAGCACCCTGATGGCCCTCGCGCCGGTCTTCCTGCTGCCGGTCTCCGCCCTCGTCTTCAAGGAGAAGATCACCGCGCGCACCCTCGTGGGCACTGCCGTGACTTTCGCGGGCGTCGTGGCGCTGTTCCTGGCCTGAGGTCTCAAGCGAGACAGACACTGCAAGATCGGATGAGGCCGCCGCGGTCCGGGCGCACCACCACCACGCCCCGCAAGGCGTTGGCGAGGAAGACGCCTTCCGCTTCCCGCAGATCCTGAGGCGTCAGCGGCGCCTCCTCCGCCAACCCCGCCTCCAGCAACACCCGGCGGGCGATGCCGGGGAGGGCGCCGTCGACCTCGTCGGGCGTAAGGACATCGCCGTTCTTCACCAGGAAGAGGCTCGTCCGACCGCCATCCGTGAGGCGACCGCCCTCGTTGAGGGCCACCACATCGAAGCAGCCGAGCAACGCGGCCTCGCGATGCAGCAGGCGGTTCTCCAGGTAGCTCAGGGTCTTGAAACGGGTCAGTGGGCTGCCACTGAAGCGCACCATGTCTTCGGCGATGGCCATCGCCACGGGGCCAGCCACGGAAGCGGGCGCAGATGCCGTTCTGACCAGCAGCTGTCCATCCACCGCCGTGAGGTGCAGCACACCGCGTTCCGGCAGGTGCGGTGCGAGAAAGTCCGCAACGGTCGCCTCATTCGGTGGAGCCTCCAGGCCCAGGAAGGCGCATCCACCCGCGAGCCGTTCGAGGTGCAGGTCCAGCCAGCGCGCCGCCCCATCCTGTACGCGGATCGTCTCGAAGCAGCCGTAGCCGTGGCGGGCATCCGACCTGCCCAGATCCAAGGTGTGCTCCAGGCTCAATGCAAGCATGCGACCAGGCTCCTTCCCTTGTGGACCGTCTCCTCGTATTCCGAGACGGGCTCGGAATCCCACACAATGCCGCCGCCGACGCCGAAGGCCAGTTGCTGCCGATCCGCAAAGGCCGTGCGGATCGGCAGCGCCAGATCCATCTGGCCCAGGTCGTGCCGCAGCCATCCGAGCGCGCCGCAGTAAGGTCCGCGCCCCAGGGGCTCCAGTTCGCGGATGAGCTGCATGGCCGCCAGCTTCGGGCATCCGGTGATGGATCCGCCCGGGAAGAGGCCCTCCAGCAACTCCCGAAAGGCGAGGCCGGGACGCAACCGCCCGCGCACCGTGGCCACGAGGTGATGCACATTGGCGTAGCTCTCCAGCTCGGGGAAGGCATCCACCCGCACGTCCGGCAGCACGCAGACCCGAGCCAGATCGTTGCGCAGGAGGTCCACGATCATGGCCAGCTCGCTGCGGTTCTTGGGGCTCGCCAGCAGTGCCTCGGCGAGGGCCTGATCCTCCCGCGCGTCTCCGCTGCGGGGTGCGGTGCCCTTGATGGGGCGTGTCTCGATCCAGCCCTCCTGGAGCTTGAGCAGCCGCTCGGGACTGCTGGAGATGATGGTGCCGTCCGGCCCTGCCAGGAGCGCGCTGAAGGGCGCCGGATTGGCCTTCCAAAGCCGCTGCGCGAAGGCTCGCAGATCCCCGGTATGGCCGTAGCCTTCCTGCCGTGTGAGATTCACCTGGTAGACGTTGCCCGCAGCGATTTCCGCACGGATGCGCTGTACTTTCTCGCCGTACGAGGCTGGACACTCGCTGTCCCATCGCTTCGCGGCGCTGAAAGCGCCCGGGCTCAGCTGGTTCGGGCGATCGTCCTGGGCCGCGATCCCGCTCCGGAGGCCGGTGTGCAGCAGCCCTGTGGCACGATCGAAGATCCGCACCTCGCGGAACAAGGTTAGCTCCAGCTCGGGAAAGGGAAAGGCCGTGGGCCGTGCGGGACCGGCCAAGGGCTCCAGTCGATGACCCCACCCGTAGCCGACGAACCCGATCCAGTCCGGCAGGATGGGCGGCAAGGGGCCGCGCCGCTCCCAGGCCATGGATGGCAGCACGTCGTCAGATAGCGTGGCCAAGGGTTCCTGGGCCAACACGAGAAAGCGCCCGTCGCCGTATAGGAAAGCGAAGGGACGCGCGTCCAGCCGCCCGAAGAAGTCGGCCTCCGTCAGCGCCGCCGGTGCGGCGGTCCAGACCTCAGAGACGGCCCAGGAGCGCATGGCGGAAGAACGTGGCCCCGTGGGGCGTGAGGAAGGAATCGGGGTGGAACTGCACCCCCGCCAGCGGCAGGGTGCGATGACGCAGGCCCATCACCACGCCGTCCGCCGTCCAGGCGGTGCGCTCCAACGCGTCCGGCACCTCGGTGACGCAGAGGCTGTGGTAGCGGCCCACCGGCAGCGGATCCGGCAACCCCTCGAAGAGCCCCGTGCCGACGTGGTGCACGTCCCAGGCCTTGCCGTGCACCGGCTCCGGCGCGCGCCCCACGGCGCCGCCGAAGGCCACCGCCATCACCTGCAGGCCGAGGCAGATGCCAAGCACCGGCACCTTTCCGGCAAAGGTGCGCACCAGCTCCAGGGATAGCGCCGCGTCCTCGGGCTTGCCGGGACCGGGGGAGATCACGATGAGGTCCGGCGCCCAGGCGGCCACCTCCGCCACCGTGCAGCGATCCGCCCGGCGCACCTCCACATCGGCGCCCGCACCCACCAGCCCGCAGGCCACGTTGTGGGTGAAGGAGTCGAAGTTGTCCAGGAGGAAGGCCCGCGGCATCCGTTGAGGGTAGCTCAGCCCTTGCTGATCCGCGCCACGGCGGCGTGGAGCCCCCCGAACTGGCCCATGATGGTGTGGTAGCGGTTGGGCACGGGCGCCAGCAGCACGGTGCCCCGGCCCCGGAAGCGGTTCACAAGCCCCTCACCGCTGGTCAGTGAGCTGAAAAAGCCCTTGGTGGCCTTGCTCACTTCGTACTCCAGACCCGCCGTGCGAGCGACGGCGAAAGAACCGTCCACCGTCAGGGTGTCCGTGCCGTCCAGCTCGATGCGCTGGACGGGGCCGGGGCTCAGGTAGAGCACCTTGCCGCGGCCAGAGATCTGGGTCTGGAAGAAGCCCTCGCCGCCGAAGATCCCCGCCATGGCGCTGTTGGTGAACATGCCCACCTCGATGGTGCGATCCGCCGCCAGGAAGGCGCCCTTGTCCAGCACCCAGGCTTCGCCCTGCAGTTCCAGGAGGTTCACGTCTGCAAAAGTGGGTTCCAGCCAGATGGTGCCGGTGCCGCGGTAGCGGGGGCGCACCGCTCGCTCCTTGGTAAGGGCCGATTTCAGGAAACCGCCGACGCTGGGCAGCTGGCTGTCGATCTCCAGGTGGCCCTTCATGTAGTGCAGCGCACCCCCCTCGACAATCACCTCATCGTTCGTCAGGGTGAGCTTGGGAAGCCGCCACTCCGCAGACTGCTCCACTTCGAAGACCGTCCCGCCCGCATGGGGCGCAACCGCCGCCGATGGCACCGCAGGAGCGGACACCCCCGCAAAGAGCTGGGGAAAGGCCTGTTGAAGCGGCAACCAGCCCGCCATGCCCTCCGCCCAGCAGGGCGTCTGAGCCTGGATGCGCCCCTGCTGGAGCATCGCCGTGACCTGACCTTCCTGGAGAGGACCCACCTGCTGGTTGTTCTCGAGGATGTAGAGCATGGGAAGCATGGGCGTCTCCTGGAAACCGCAGGTTCTATTTAAAACCGCGAAAGCCGCCAAACGCCGTAAAAAGGGCCCTGCACAAAATCGTGCAGAGCCCAAAAGGACGCGGATACGAACCCCGAATCAGAACAGCCGCAGCAGCGCGATGGTGCCCTGGACGCCCTTGGTGCCGCTGATGCCCGCCTGGAGGCCGACGCCGAGATCCACGCGGACGGTGCTGAACCAGCCGAAGCCCGGCAGGTCACCCGCCAGGGTGGCGCCGGTGAAGCCGTAGGTCTTGCGGTCGTCGAGACTGCGGGCCCTGGCGTGCTCGAGGCCCAGGGTCAGGCGCAGTCTCGGTCCGGTGGGTACGACGAAACGCACATCCGCATGCTGCACGCGGTCCGTGGCCAGGGCGTGGGATTTGATGCCCTGGACGAACTCCGAGACGTCCACGGAGGCGAAGCGATCGAAGCCGCGGCCGGTGGTCATGCCCGCTCCCGCAGTCAACCAGCGTCCGCTCCCTAGGTCGAGATCGTAGCCCACGGTGCCGCCGTAGCGCTTGAAGCGCCCTTCGTCCGCGATGACCAGCGGTTTTTCAGGCGTGCCGTAGGTTCCGTTCGGCCGCTGCCCCTGCCCAGTGAAGGCCCGGGCCTGGAAGCCGTGTCCCTGCCAGGAGAGGCTGGCGGTACCCATGCGGGTCCAGCCGGAGGGCGGCGCCTGGAAGCCCGGGGTGCGGTATTTCTCCTCCTTGGCTTCGCCGAAGGTGTTCAAAAGAAACTGCCCATCCAGGGCCAGCCGGAAGCCCGCACCTAGATCCCGTCCGAAGCCAACCTTGAACGACTGGGTGCGTCGGGAGACGGCGTCCTTCTCCAGTTCCTTGCCATCCTTGGAGGGCCGTTCGTCGCCCTTGAAGATCGAGACCGTGGCGTTGGCGCTGAAGTCCACACCGAACCCCACGTTGGGCACCATCAGGCTCGCGTGGTTGAAGACCACCGCCGTCAGCAGGTTGTACTGGATGCCCTTGCCGAAGGCGTCCCAATCCCAGAGCATCAGCCCCGCCAGGGGCAAGACCGGCGGGGTCATGTCCGGATCCATGAGCACCACGCCCCCCACGGCGCGGCCCCGAGTGCGGATCTTCTCCTCCACCTTCCGCGAACCGTCCGCCTGCTTCACGAAGTAGCGGAAGCCCTCCGTGGTCTGACGCAGGATGCTGCCGTCGGAGCCCCGCGCGGCCTCCCGGGCCTGCTCGAAACCGGGATCGTTGACCTTGGGCTCCTGGTAGACCAGCGTGCGGTGCACCTGCACGACACCTGAACCCATGGCCCACCGCTCGCGGCTCTGCAAGTTCACAACTCGCCAGAGCCCAGGCGTGATGGCCCCGTAGGTGAGGACGCGGTTCTCCGAGCGCACCATGCCAGGCAGTCCGTCTCGCTGGCTCCGCTCCTCCAGCACCCGCCCCGTGACTTCATCCACCAGGAGTTCCCCGGTGAAGAGCATGGGATCGCCATCCACAGGTTTGAAGCGCAGCAGGCGTCGCCCCGCGCCGCCGGATCCGGCGTCCTCGTAGCGATAACGTTCCGTGAGGGCGAGGGCGACGGGAATCGCCACGCTGGAGCGGGCCTCCACCACCGGCAGCTGGAAGTCGCCGCCCAGCTTGGCCTTCACGCCGTTGAAGCGCACTTCCTTGCGCAGCAGTTCCTCCGGCTCGCCGGCCCGTTCGAAACCGCGGAACGTGAAGCCCATGTCGCCGCTGCCCCGCTCCCCCTGGAAGTGCATGTCGTACCGCACCGTGGATTCGAGGCTCCGGAGCGCCGCCCGGTCCCGCAGTTGCGCGGCACGCATCTTGGCCACCAGTGCGGCCACATCGTAGGCATCCTCGGCGGTGACCGTCACCTCGTTCCGAGCCTCGGTGCGCGTGACCGGCTGCCAGTCCCCGCGCTCGAAGCGCCAGGCCAGTTCCGCGTTCCGCCCCCGGGATCGCAGGGCCAGCACATCCTGCCCGCCCTCCACCTCCACCTGCTCGGCGGGCAGCAGTCGAGCCAGCCGCGCGGAGGGACCGCCCGCGGGCACCACCAGACGGCCGCCATCCCCCAGCAGAGAGGCCGCCCGGCCTTCGGGATCACTGGGCGTCCACAAGAACCAGGGGCGCCCCGGGAAGCGTTCCTGGGCCTTCAGCAGCTGATCGCGCCAGCCATTGGCATCCGCGCCAAGATCCTCCCCCGTCAATGCGCCACCGTCCACCGCGCCCCAGGCCGCCTCGTCCATCACCGGCGCCCCCACGGGATCGAAGGCGATGTAGACCCGCTGATCCGGCCGCGCGGCCTTCAAGGCCTGGCAGGCGCCCAGCAGGAGGGGGATCCGCTGCGTGTCACCGGGGAGGCGCAGCCGCACGGAGGCTGCCTGGGCGACGGGGGCGATGACGGCAGACCATGCGCGCCGGGCCGCCTCACCCTGGGCAGGATCCCGCGGATCGGAAGGCACGAGACGCGTGACATCCGCGCCACGGAGGTCGAGCAGAACAGGGGCCGCGGTCCCCACCTGGATCAGGGGATCCGCGGCGGATGCAGCCAGACAGAAGACAACCACGGGCAAGGCACGAAGCATGACGGCCACTCACATGAGGCGCCCCGGGAGATCCCGGGGCGCCTGGATTTACGAAGGAAGGATCAGAAAGTGTACCGGAAGGCCGCGCTCAGGGTGCCCAGAGGTGGGCGCTTGTCGCTGAATTTCAGGACAGGATCGAGGATTTCCGCGGCGCCGTGCACGTACCGCAGGCTTACGCCGAGGTTCGACGTGAAGTCGTAGCCTGCACCCACGGTGGGAGCCAGGCGGTTCGTGGTCTTCTCGTTGGAATGCCCCGCCCAGGTCACCTTGGCCGTGGTCGCATCCAGCCCCGCACCGCCACTCAGATAAAAACCCTCGGCCACCTTGCCACCGGGGTAATAGAGGTATTCCGCCATGAGCTGCACGCCGGGGAGGCTCCGCTTGTATTCCGTGCCAAGCGTGACCGTCTTCTTCTCGAGGGTGCCCAGCAGGTGCAGGCTGCCGCGCAGGGCGTGGCCGCCGTCGAGGCCGTACACCGTGTGTAGGCCGAGGTCGAGGCGGGGCTTGTCGTTGAAGTCCTTGGCGCTGCCTAGGGTGGACGCGGCACCGAGGGACAGGCCGAAGCGGAAGCCGGAGGCATCGTCGGCCCGGAGGGCGAGAGGCGCGAGGGCGACCAGGGCAAGGGAGATGAGCATCTTCATGGCGGTTCTCCAAAGAACCCCCGCTGGGGGGACGGGATCAGGTTGCGCCGCGGGTCTTAAACCACCCTTAACGAGGCGGTTAAGGCAGCATTAAGGGCAATCGAGGATGCTGCAGACCATGAGCCACCACCTTCGCCTCCTGTTGCTCGAAGACGACGCCCATCTGGGGCGAGCGGTCACCACGGCCCTCGAAGGCGAGGGCTACCACGTCACGTGGTCCCACGATCTGAAGGAGGCCAGCGCCTTCCTGGAGGTCGAGACCTTCGATGGGGTCCTGCTGGACCTCGGCCTGCCCGATGGCTGCGGCCTCGACCTGCTCACCGCCATGCGCAAGCGGGAGGACCGCACCCCCGTGCTCATCCTGACCGCCCGGGATGCGGTAGAGGATCGGGTGCTGGGGCTGGACCATGGCGCGGACGACTACCTGCCGAAGCCCTTCGCCATGGAGGAGCTGTTCAGCCGCCTGCGCGCCCTGCTGCGCCGGGCTGCGGGCTATGCGGGCCAGAGCTGGGTGCTGGGCCCATTGACCCTCGATGTCACGGCCCAACGCGCCTTCGTGGATGGCGAGGCCCTCGCCCTCAGCCGACGGGAATGGCAATTGCTGCTGCGCCTCGCCCGCAACAAGGGCCGCATCGTGAGCCGCACCACCCTGGAGCAGAGCCTCTTCGAGCCCGGGGAGGAGCCCGAGAGCAATGCCCTCGAAGTGCACATGCACCACCTGCGCAAGAAGCTCAAGGTGGAGCTGATCCGCACGGTGCGAGGCCTGGGCTACCTGCTGGAGGTGCCGTGAGCAGTTCCCTCACGCGGCGGCTCACCCTCGGCACGACCGTGGTCGCCGGAGCGCTGTGGAGTCTCGGACCGCTGGTGCAGCAGACGCCCTGGCTCAGCCCCCGCAGCCTGACCTCACTCGGTCTGCATCTCGCCCTGGGGGCCGTGGGCGGCTTCCTGGCAACTCGTCACGCGCTGAATCCCCTGCGACGGCTCAATGACCGGGTCAACCTGCGCCATCCCGAGGACGA
Organism: uncultured Solibacteraceae bacterium; assembly: GCA_964415525.1. Taxonomy (GTDB): domain Bacteria; phylum Acidobacteriota; class Holophagae; order Holophagales; family Holophagaceae; genus CAZPUI01. The sequence continues at coordinate 22,085 of CAYQAS010000027.1, read as the reverse complement.
CAGCCCGCTCACGGATGCCTTCGACACCACGGAATGCCGCCCTCTGGTGGCGGGCATGAACCGTACGCTGGCACGGACCCGCACGCTCCTAGGGGATCAGCGCCGCTTCATGGCGGATGCCGCTCACGCGCTCAAGACGCCCCTCGCGGTGGTGAGCGCTCAGGCCCATGTGCTGATGAAGGCCGCAACGGCAGAAGATCGGGCCGTGGCCGGACGGGAATTGACAGAGGGTGTCGAGCGAGCCGCGGATATGGTGCGCCAGCTCATCCATGTGGCCCGCGCCGATCGCGCGGAGGCCCCGCCGTCAGAAGCCCGGGTGGACCTGTGCGCCCTGGTGGAGACGCGTGTGGGGGATGTGGTGCCCCTCGCCCTCAGCCGGGATCAGGACCTGGGGCTGGAAATCGATGGCCGCCCCTTCGTACAGGCCGACCGCGTGGTACTTGCCTCCATGGTGGACAACCTAGTCGGCAACGCCCTGCGCTACACGCCCAAAGGCCGCGCCATCACCGTTCGCCTGGAGGCCCTGCCCGGCCTCGCGCGCATCAGTGTGGAGGACGAAGGTCCCGGCATCCCCCTCGATCAGCGGGAGCTGGCGGTGAAGCGCTTCGTGCGCCTCGAACCCACCCTCGCCACTGGCAGCGGCCTGGGTCTCGCCATCGTCCACGAAGGCGCCCAGCGCCTCGGCGGCACCCTGCGCCTGGAAGATCGCCCCGACGGGAAACAGGGCCTGCGGGCGGTATTGGAGCTGCCGGCCACGGGAGCCTAGAGAAAGGGCACGGACGCTGGCCCGTGCCCTTTCGTCAGGATGCGGTCTTGCGTCGGATCAGAAGGCCACCTGGAAGGCGGCCACCAGCGTGTTGCCGCCCTGGGGACCGGACTGGCCGGCGCGGGGGGCCAGGAAGTTCTTGCTGCGGTTCACGAAGTTGATCTTGAGGTTGGCGGCTTTCACCTTCTCGGGCTTGAAGGCGTACAGGTAGCCCAGGGTGGTCTCAGAGAACTTGGGCGTGTAATCGCCCGCAGCGGTGTTGTAGGGGTTGGTGCCGTAGAACTGGTCGCCGCTGTTGTAGTTCATGGTGTCGAAGCGGGCCAGGAAGGTGTGGTTGCCGGTGGTGTAGCCGCCGGTCAGAGCCATGCCCTGGAACTTCTGATTCAGGTGTTCGCGCTTCGCGGCGGGAGTGGCGGCGGCCAGAGTGGGGTAGCGGCGACCGAGCTCACCGGTGATGAATTCGAAGGCGCCGTAGAAGGTGTCGTCCTGATACTGGGCGTAGAGGCCGACGTTGGTGGTCTTGTCCTTGTTGTCGTAGATGCTCGCCTGGGTGGGCCAGGGGGCGCCGGGGTTGGCAGCGATCACGCTGCCCTTGGTGTCGGCGACGTCGGTGCTGGCCTGCAGGGTATAGGCACCGAACTTGATGGTCTTGCCGAGGTTGAAATCGGCGCGCAGGACGAGATCCTTGGCGGCATTGCCCTGGGTCTCATTCGCCTTGCCGCTGCCATTGAAGACGCCCGCGTGGAGCTTGCCGCCGAAATCCTTGTCGCCGAAGCCCACGCTCACGACACCGCCGCGCTGACGGTCATCGCCGAACACCCGGCCAATCTGGTGGCGCTCCACGAAAAGCAGCTCGGAGGAGGACGTCAAGCCTTCCATCGTCTGGAGGTTCTTGAACTGGCCGACCTTGAACTCGACGCCGTCGAAGAGCTTGTATTTGATGGCGGCATCCTGAAGGTTGGAACCGCTGCTGATGGTGGGATCGATCATCGCCTCGTATTCAACGTCGTCGGTGATAGTGCCCGCCACCTTGATCTCGACGCGGCGGACGGCAAAGCCGTTCTCCTTGAACTCGCTGCGGAAGTTGTAGTACTTCCCGCCCTTGGACTCGACAGTGTTGAGGCGGAGATTGTTATCAAGGACCTGGTTGTACCAGACCTGGACGAGACCGCTGATCTTGGGAGCCTGGGCGGCCAGGGGGCTGGAGGAAACCGCCAGGAGGGCGGCGAGACCGGTGAGCGTGGCGAGCTTCATGGGGGATTCTCCGTGACCGATCATTCGGTGATGGGAGAAAGGTTCTCGGTTGGGGGTAAAGCCCTGATGAAGCGCCCTCGCACTTTTCGCGCACGGAGCGTAACGACTGCGTAAACCCCATCAGGGGCGCCAACGGAAGGCCTTCAGATCAAGGCTTCCCGAGGCGTCCACCTCCACGCCCTCGGCCCGGAGGCGCTCGATCTGTTCGATGGCGGAGGCCCACCGGCCCCGGCTCGGGATGTAGCCCTGGGCATTGAGCACTCGGTGCCAGGGGATGTCCGTCCCATTCGGCAGCCCCCGCAGTACCATGCCCACCTGCCGAGCCCGCCGAGGGAAGCCCGCCAGCAGCGCCACCTGCCCGTAGCTCGCCACCCGCCCCGCAGGGATGTCCTGCACCACCACGAGCACGGCCGCCCGGAAGGCGGCCGCATCGAAAACCAGGACCTTGGTAGGCACTAACGCCCCTGGGTGCTGCGCACACCCGGACGCTCCTCGATGGGCACTCGGCTGCCGAAGCCGCCTTCGTAGCTGTGCCAGTGGGAGAGCTCCTCCTCGGGATAGGCCCAGCACCAATAACCGTCACCGCTGTCGAAGTCCACGAGCCAGAGGCCCTTCACGTCCGGCCCCAGATCCCGCACCGCGCCCGCCCAGGCATCCACCAGCACATGCAGACGCTCCCGGAGTTCCTCCGAGCGGGCGTCGTCCTCCTTCTGCTCCATCTCCTGGAGCTCCTCCGCCAGACTCGCCGCCAGTTCGAACACGGGGCGCGTCATGCCATGGACCCGCGGCAGCAGGTCGCGAGCTTCGTCCAAGGTGAAGATGCGAGTCATGGGCTGCCTCCCGTGGGCCATCATAGGTTGGATGCGCGTCGTGCCCTTATTGTCCTGTTCCGATTCCCCCGCACTTTGGCGAGGGCATGCCTTCGTGGAGCTGAGGCTGGACGATAGCCCCACGGTTTCCTGGATCGGTGCGGTCCAACAGGGACTTGAGGTCCATGCCCTGCATGCTTCGGGCCCGGTCTGGACGGCAGCCCCTGCCCGGATGCTCCAACCCGGCCTGGGGGCGGACTTTCTGGTGCTGCCAGCGGAAGCACCCAAGGACCGCACCGAGACCACCGCCCTCGTCCGCGCCTTGGAATTCCTGCTGGAGGCGGCGCGGGGCCCCCGGATCGTCCTCCGGCCCCTGCCCGGCTCGGCGACGGCCCTGATGGGCCTGATGCGGGAGATCCAGGCCCACGCCGTGGGTTTCTGCTGGGATCCCGCCCTGGACGCGGAACGGGAGGCCTTCGAGGACCGCCTGGTCTGCGCGGTGGCCTCGCCCGCTGCCGACCTCGCGCCCCTGGCGGCCCTGGGTTACCGCTGGAACGTGGCCCTGCCCGCCGCATCCCCTGAAGGTTTTGCACGGGACCTCCCGTCCCTCGTCCTCCCGGCCCCGACCTGGCACAAACCCGACCTGGCCGCACCCGAAGCGCCCCTTCGCTGGGGCAGTGCCTGGGGAGAGCCGTCATGACGACCCTGCTGGTGGTGGCGGGGGAAGCCTCAGGCGACCTCCAGGGCGGCGAGATTCTGCGAGAGCTGAAGGCGCTCCATCCCGACCTGCGCCTCGTGGGCGTCGGCGGCGAGCGCATGAGCCCCTACCTCGACCGCAAGGTGGCAGATGTCTCCCAACTGAGCGTCATGGGCCTGCTGGAAGTGATCCCTCACATCCCGTTCTTCCTGCGCCTGAAGCGTGATCTGGTGAGGCTCGCCCAGGAGGAGGACTGCGTCGGCGCGCTGCTTATCGACTATCAGGGCTTCAACAAGAGCCTCGCCCGCAAGCTGCGCGACGTGCGGCCCACCATGACGCTCTGCCAGTACGTCTGCCCCCAGGTGTGGGCCTGGAAACCCGGACGCATCCCCGGCGTGGGCGCGCTCTTCGATGTGCTCTATTGCCTCTTTCCCTTTGAGCCGCCGCTATTTGACGGCCACCGGGTGGAAGCCGTCTGGCTGGGCCACCCCCTGCTAGACCGCCTGACGCCGGAAATGGACCGCGAAACGTTCTTCCACACCCATGGCCTGGATGCCGCCCGCCCCCGAGTGGCCCTGCTGCCGGGCAGCCGCAAGGGCGAACTGGCCCGCAGCCTGCCGCCGCTGCGCGGGTTGGTGGAGGCCTGGAGCCGGGATCCCGAGCGCCAGGGCGTGCAGTGGGTGCTGCCCGTGGCCCCCGGCGTGGATCCGACTTTCATCCGCGCGCAGCTCGGTAACCTACCGGTGGTGCTGGTCCAGGGCGCGGGCAACGCCGCCCGGGCCTATGCCGATGCCGCCCTGGTGTGCTCCGGCACCGCCACCCTGGAGACGGCGCTCCTGGGGGTGCCCTTCGCCCTCTTCTACCGCCTGAATGCCCTCACCTACGCCATCGGGAAACGCCTGGTGAAGCTGCCCCACGTCGGCCTCGCCAGCATCGTGGCGGGGCGGGAGGTGGCCCCCGAACTGATTCAGGATGCCGTGACGCCGGAACGGCTGAGTCAGGAACTGACCCGCCTGCTCGATCCCGTGGAGGCCCGGCGCATCCGCGAGAACCTCGCCTTTGTCCGGACGCGCATGGGCGAACCCGGCGCCGCCGCCCGGATCGCCCAGCACCTCAGCGCGAAGCTCTACTGAACCTGGATCTCCGCCTCGCCATACACCACGGGACTGGCGGTGGCGGTGGCGCGCACGCGGTAGATGCCCTTGGTGATTGGAGCCGTGAAGAGGCCACTCGCGGCCATGGCGCCGCCGCTGTCCACGGGATCCTGCCCTGGCGCAGGGATAAAGTAGGCCGTCCAGGACACCGCATTGGGATTGGGCGTCCCCATCACCAGCCCGGAGAACTGAAGCGTCTGTCCGGGCGAGAGGCTCGCCCGTTCCGGGGTCACCAGCACCGGCGAGATCTGGACGGGCACGGTGGTGATGATCCGGTTGTCCAGCTTGGAGGAAGCCACCACATAGTCGAGACCGAAGGCGAGAAGCCCCGACCCCAAGCCACCTGCCGCGCTGGCCGGCTGGGGCGCCAGATAGAGGCCCGTGGTGCTGATGGTGCCCCCGGCGCCCCCTTCCTGCACGCTCCAGATCACATCCGTGGGGTCGCAGATGAACTGCTGGAATCGCGCGAGGCTTACGAGAGCGTATTTCGGCGTCACGTTGAGCAGGTAACTCTGCACGGCAATAGGCACATCCTGGAAGGCGGTGGGATCCATGACCGACGTGGCCCGGAGCACCACGGGGCCCGGTGTCGGCGGGGCTGTGAACCAGTAGGGGGACGTCGTCCGGAAGGCCGTCCCCAAGGTGGGGGACACCATCTGCCAATCGATGCGCTGGTCAGAAATGGCCGTGCCGTTCAGGTCGTTCACGACCCCTGTGAACATCCGGCTCTCCGCGGAAACCATCTGCTGGGGCCCCGCGGGGGTGATGACCACCTTGGCCTGGGTCACGGTGACGGTGGCGGTGGCGTATTTCGTGGGATTGAGGGCGGAGGTGGCCCGCACCACGGATACCCCGGGCTGCATCGGTGCCGTGAAGATCCCGAGGGTCTTGTTGATGGAGCCGTTGCCACTGTCGATGCTCCAGGTGACGGTGGTGTTGTAGGAGCCGGTGACGGTCGCCGTGAACGTGAACACTGCCCCTGGCGTGATGGAAACCGTCGCCGGTGCGATCGTCACTTCCACCGGGAGACTGGCGGTGGAGACCACCACCTGTCCCGTATCGAATTTGCCGGGATCCGCCACCGAGGCGGCCATCACGGTGTAGGTGCCGGGATTCACGGGGGCCACATAGAGTCCCGTGCTGCCTGCAAAAACGCCGGAGGCTTCGCCACCCACTACGGTCCACTTGACCGCCTTGTTGGTGGTGCCCTCCACCACCGCATTGAAGGCGATGGTGGCACCCGGCACGATGGGCGGCGGATTCTTGGGGGTCACGGCCACGGTGATGTTCACGCTTGAATCCACCAGCACCGTGGCGGTGGCGATGCGGGCGGGGTCCGCCAGGCTGGTCGCCGTGATGGTGTAGATGCCCGGGGTCTGGGGCGCCACGTAAAGGCCGGTGTTGCCCACGAAGGTGCCGTTGGCGTCTCCGCCCACGACGCCCCAGCGAACCTCCTGGTTGGTGGAGCCTTCCACCTTAGCCTCGAAGGCCACGGTGTCCCCCGGTCGCATCTGGGGCCGCAGCGGCGTCACCGTCACCTTGATCCCCGGATTGAGGTTCACGGCCGTCACGGTCGCAGTGTCAAAGGCGGTGGGGTCCGCCTGGGAGGTCGCCATCACGGTGAAAATGCCGCCGTAGAGAGGAGCGGTGTAGAGCCCCGTCGTCCCCACGAAGCTGCCGTTGTTCGCCCCGCCGATGACACTCCAAGTCACACGCTGATCCGGAAGCGGCGCGCCGGCGGCATCCGTGATACTCGCCAGGAAGGAGGTGTTCAACCCCAGCCCCACCTCTGCCACTCGGGGCGAGATGAGCACCCTGGGCCGCGCCTTCATGGACACCACCACCGTGGCCGTCCCCACCGTGGCCGGATTCGAGGCGAGGCTGGCCATGATCGTGTAGATCCCAGGCGTCACGGGCGCGGTGTAGAGCCCCGAAGCTCCGGTGAAGCTGCCCGTGCCGGTGCCCACCACGGACCAGGTCACAGCGGTCTGCGCCGCCCCGGTGACCTTGGCGGTGAACAAGCGGCTCTCCCCCACCGTGAGGGCGGCCACCCCAGGGGTGACCACGATCTGGGATCCAGCCCCGCTGATGGAGGTGGCGGCATCCGATCCGCCGCTGGAACAGGAGACGAGGACCGCTCCGAGGAGCAGCGCAAGGAAGGAATGGAGAAGGCCCGAACGCATGACGACCCCGTTGGCGGTCCCGAGACAGAGCCGGTTCCGGCTCCAGCCCAGGGCTGGATGATCTATCGGCATTCCCGAAGCGGGAATTCAGTCATCAGAAGCGGAAAGTGGCGCCCAGGGCGTAGGAGCCGCCCTTAAATTGGGGATCCGCATGGCCGTACCAGCCCTTCAGTTCCAGATCCAGCCAGGTCGACACCCGGTAGCCCATGCCGAAGCTCGCCGCCAAATGGGTCGTACGGCGTTTCGTGCGCAGGTCCTGCTCAGGGCTGCGGTCCGCCAGGGTCCACAGGACGGTCCGCACGCCGAAGTGGACGTAGGGCCCGAGCAGGACGGACTCCGTGTCTGCCCGCAGGAACTTCAACCCCTCGACTTCGAAAAAGATGGCGGAGACCTGTCCACTCACCCCCGGGCGATTGTCCCAGGCGCCGTAGCCCCATTGGTCCGCCCCGCCACCCATGCGCCAACGGTAACCGTCCTCCAGCTCCATCTCCACATGGATGCTGGCCCCCGGCGCCACCTTGCGTCCGGTGGCTTCCGCGATGTTGTCCACCGGGATCCCCATTCGGAGCTGGATGCCGATGGGCCCCACCTGTTGGGCCCCGGCAGGCAGCACCAGAGCAAGGGCAAACATTGCCGATCGATGCAAATGTTGAATCTTCATGGCTTCAGCCCCCGTAGGAGGCGACTTCGCGCTCCCATGCTCCTTGGGCTTTCAAGATCCGTTCCGCCACGGCCCGCAGCACGCCGTGCCCGCCCGGCACGGGCACGACCCAGTGACAGGCGGCCTGAACCTCCGACACCGCATCCGCCGGACAGCAAGCCATTCCCACCCGTCGCATCAAGGGCAGATCCGGCAGATCGTCCCCCACATGGACCACCTGGGAGGGCTCGATGCCATATTTCTCGCAGAGTTCCGCAAGCACGGGACCCTTGTCCAGCTTGCCGGTATAGCAGTCCGCGATCCCCAACTGCCGCGCCCGGGCGGTGGTCGAGAGGCTTTCCAGCCCCGAGATGAAGGCGACGGTGATTCCCGCTTTCCGGAGCGCAACGATGCCTGCCCCATCCCTCACGTTGAACACCTTGGTGTGGGTGCCATCCCCGCCGAAGTGAAGGCTGCCGTCCGTCAATACCCCATCCACATCCGTGCAGACAAGACGGATCCGGGCGGCGCGGGCGTCCAGAGCAAGTTCTTCGGGCCTCATCGGTCCTCCTCTCCGAAAGACGGAGCCATCGGCAGGAATTGCAGCCTGGTCCTTACCTGGCCTTCAGCCATCCGATTTCCGTTCAGTCGGGCCTCACGCGAGCCCCGGAACTCCCGATGGGTGGAGCGCGGGCAGGCCGTTGCGGCATGACCCATCGCAAACATCGGAACATGGCCCATGTCACCCCCGAAGAGAGGTCCAGTGTATGCCTCCAAGGGCCAGGGGACGGCCTTTGCTTGACATTCCTTGTCGGGAATATTACTGTCCATTTGTGTGAAGAGCGACCCCATGAAGCCCATGCTCAGCGACCCCATGATTGCAGAAATCACCGGCCTCTTCGGTGCGCTGGGGGACAGCTCCCGCCTTAAGATCCTCCGCGCCCTGCTCGATGCCGATGCCCCCATGAGCCAGGGAGGCGTTGCGGAACAGGCTGGCCTCAGTCAGGCCAACGCCAGCAAGCACCTGAGTTGCCTCACCCGGGTGGGCCTCGTCCAGCGCCAACCGGAGGGAAACACCGTCTACTACGCCCCGGTGCTTCCGCTGGTGGCCGACCTCTGTTCGCTCGTCTGCGACCATGTGTCCACCCGTGCCCACGAGAACTATCAGGCCCTGAAGTAGTGCGCGCCCTGATCCTTGGTCTCGCGGCCGCCGCACTCTCCGCTCAGGAGTTCAGTGCCTCCGCGGGTCGACTGCATGGCGTGGGGACTCGGGAGAGCACCTACAGTTGGCAGATCGGGTACGCTCAGCGCCTCAACAGCTGCACGGCCCTGTCCGTCGGCTGGCTGAACGAAGGACACCTTCCGGGCCACCACCGAGACGGCGCGACCCTCATGGCCTGGCGCCTCATCCCCATCGAGGGGTATTCCGGGCTGAGGCTCGCCTTTGGATGCGGGCTCTATCGCACGTTCGACACCGAAGACCGAGGCGACACCTACGCCAACCAACACGCATTGAAAGGCATCCTCAGCGCCGCGCTCCAGATGCCCCTGGGCGATTCCCCCTGGGGAGTCCAGATGCACCTCGCCCGCACGGTGCTCAGCAGCAACCTTGACACCCGGACCCTGACCCTGGGTCTCTCCTACAGCTTTCGCAAGGCAGAGACCCTTCAGCCCTACCCCACCCAGCCTCGCGAACCGCACGGCCAAGCCCTGACGCTCTACTACGGCACTGCCATTCTCAATAGCCAGACCAGTCAGAACGGAGAGGCCTTCGCTGTCGAGTTCCGCCGCCGCTGGTCCGAGCACCTCGACTGGTCCCTCACCTACAGCGATGAAGGCGACCTGGAGCTGATGCGGCGGGACACCCTCGCCTTGCAGCTATGGGGGACCCGCGCGCTTCTCGGGGAACGCTTGATCCTGGGCCTTGGCGTCGGCCCCACCCTCTGCCACACCCTGCCTCCCGAGGGAACTTCCACCTCCGGGGCGACCTGGGGCACGGGAGCCCGCATCACCATGGCTGCGACCTGGAGGCTGAAGGGCGGTCCCTGGCAGACCAAGGCCAGCTGGAGCCGTACGAGAACCCCCAACAACCGCGACACCGACCTGCTCGCAATAGGGCTCGGCCTGTCGTTCTGACGCCTCCGGCGCAGCCGAGATGCCAAGGCGCCATTCAAGGGACGGACCCCTTTCGCGGGGTCTGCCCCTGCCCACCCTCACGTCCAAGGGCCGGATCCCTCCGGCCTTCCTCCATTTCCATGGACATCCCGACGCGGCGGGGATTGTTCAATGGCTTCAACACAGGTGGAGGGGATCTTTCGAGAAATCGACCCTTGACCCACTCTGCAATAGTATTACCATATGGTTATCAAGTTGGAGTCAATATGACCCTGCTCCTCGCCAAACGCCTCGCCCTGGGACTCCTGATCGGAGGCGTCCTTGGTTTCGGCTATCACAAGCTGGTGGGCTGCCGCACCGGGGCCTGCCCCCTCACCGCCACCCCGCTGCGGGGCATCCTCTACGGCGCCGTCATGGGCACCCTCTGGGCCCTGGCCGGACGCTCCGGGAACTGACCTGAGCGGGAGGAGGATCCGGATGCGCGCCGATCGCCCGCGATAGCCTCCCTCGCGCCCTCCCCCGTGGTGTCCGGCCAAGCCCGGGCCCCCCGTCTGAATCCTGAAAGGAGATCCCATGTCCAACGTCCTCCACCTCACCACCGGCGCCTTCGACCAGGTGTTCGGCCAGGACCGGCCCGTCCTCATTGATTTCTGGGCACCTTGGTGTGGCCCCTGCCGCATGCAGGGTCCGATCCTCGACGAGGTGTCCAACCAGCTGGGCGAGCGGGCCATCGTCGCCAAGGTCAACGTGGACGATGAACCCGACCTCGCCAGCCAGTTCGGGGTGCAGAGCATCCCCACGCTGGTGGTGCTCAAGGGCGGGAAGATCGCCCAGCGCTGGGTCGGCGTGCAGAAAGCCGATGCCCTGGTCACGGCGCTCGAAGGCGCGGGGGCCTGATGTTTCCGCCCTGGATCTGGATTCCTGTCGCAGTTCTCGCCGTTCTGGTCATCCAACAGCTTCGGAGACGCAAATCCATGTGCAGTGTCGAGACCTTCACCCAGCTCAAGTCCGAGGGCGCGCAGCTCATCGACTGCCGGTCCGTGGCCGAATTCGAATCCGCCCACGCCCCTGGCACGAAGAACATCCCCGTAGACCAGATTGCGGCCCGCCTCGCGGAACTGGATCCGAAGCGCCCCGTGGTGCTCTGCTGCGCCAGCGGCGGACGGGCCCAGTGGGCCGCGGGCTACCTGCGCTCCAACGGGTTCGACCGCGTGGAGAACATGGGCCCCTGGCAGCGGATGGTGGGCTGAGCTCCAGCCTTGGCTGGCAGTTGGTTGCGGCGACGCCTGACGAATCGCAGGCGATACGATGACCGGAGGGGTGCCACCGCTAGACTGACCGGATGGTCTTTGGTCTCGCGCTCCTGCTGCTGGCCCAGCTCCTCGGCACCCTCCTGGCGTCCTGGCTCGGTCTGCCGATTCCTGGTCCGGTACTGGGGATGGCGCTCCTCGCCCTTGGCCTCCTGCTGGCGAAGCGCGTGCCCCACGGCCTGAAGACGGCCGCCGGTGGCCTGCTGAAGCACATGCCCCTCTTCTTCATCCCGGCGGGAGTGGGTGTGATCGTCCTGCAGGATCAGCTTCGGGCCGCCTGGCTGCCCCTGGTCGCGGCCATCATCGGCAGCACACTCCTCGCCCTGGCGGTGACCGCCTTGGTGATGAAGGGCCTCGCGCGACTGTTGGATCGGAGGCGCTCATGACCGGCCTCTGGCAGACGCCGCTCCCGGGGCTTTTGCTGACCCTCGGCGCCTATGCCGCCGTTCAACGAATCGGCGCCCTGGCCAAGGGACACCCGCTGTCCAATCCCGTCCCCTGGAGCATCCTCGGTATCGCCCTTCTGCTCCGACTCGCTGCGGTGCCCTACGAGGCCTACTTCGCCAGCGCGAAGGTCCTGCACTTCCTCCTGGGTCCGGCCACCGTGGCCCTGGCGGTCCCCCTGGCCCAGGAACTGCCGCGCATGCGCCGCCTCGCGTTTCCCCTGCTCGGTGGCCTGCTCGCGGGCAACCTCACCGCCATCCTCTCCGCCCTCGCCCTGGCCCGCCTTCTGGGAGCCTCTCCCGTGCTGCTGCGCACCCTCGCGCCCAAGTCCGTCACCACTCCCATCGCCATGGGCATCGCCGAGCAGCTCGGCGGCCTGCCCTCCCTCACGGCGGTACTGGTGATCCTCACGGGCGTGCTCGGGGCGGTGATGGGCCCCTGGATGCTGGATCGCCTGGGGATCCGGGATCCCTTCCAGCGGGGAGCCGCCATGGGCGTCTCCGCCCACGGCCTCGGCACCGCCGCCATCTATCAGGAATCCACCGCCGCCGGTGCCGCCAGCGGCCTCGCCATGGGGCTCAGCGGCTTGCTCACGGCTCTGCTGCTGCCCCTGCTGCTTCGGCTCGGCTGGCTGGGATGAAGCGGCTTCTCGCGTGCCTGCTGGGCGTGGGGCTCCTGGCCCAGGAGCCCGTGGAGATGGGTCCGCTCCCCACCCGGGAGATGTTTCCCCTCTTCCTGCTGGGGCAGGCCTACCAGCCCATCGACCCGATGCCGGTGGGGAAGGGGCGCTGGAAGGTCTCCCTCGTGGACATGCGGGCCAACACCTTCGAGTTCTCGGAAGTCTTGAAAGATCGCGTCCCCCTGGATCCCGAGGGCCGGGCGGTCATCACCCGCGCCTATGTGGAGGAACACGCCGCGGAGTTCGCGGATGTGCCGCTGGTCTTCTTCTTCGATGAGGAGATCACACGCCTCGATCTGACGGCCCGCTACGGCCTGACCGATCGCACCGATGTGCAGGTGCAGTGGCCCATTCAAAGCCACTATGGCGGCTGGCTCGACAGCGTCATCGAAGGGGTGCATGCCCTGGGTTTCAAGCAGTTCGGGCGCGATCTGGTCGGCCAGAACCAGCTGTCACTGGTGGTGATGGAACATGGCCGCATCACGTTCTTCAGCCAGGAGCGCATCACCGCTCGGCCCCAAGACCCCACGATCAGCCTCATTCATCGCCTACTGGAGCACGGAGCCTTCCTCATCAGCCTCCACGCCAGCGTGAAGCCGCCCCTGACTCACACCTACGGTTCCTACCGTGCAGGGTGGGATCCAGCGCTGTCCCTCAGCGCCCGCTGGCAGCCAGCGACAGCCCATGTGTTCTATGCCGGTGTGGGCGGTGTCGCACGCTTCCGAGGCAGCGGAAGCTCCAACGATGTGCAGGGGTTCATCTTTCGGGATGGCCTCGGGGCCCACGCCGGCTGGGAATGGCGGCGGGGTCGCGTGCGTCCCTTCTTTCAGTTGCTCTGGCAATCCGGTTGGCTCAAGCCTCAGCCGTATCAGCTCTTGGATCGCCCGAGCCTCCAGCACGATCTGGGCTTCCACTGGCAGCCAAAGCAGAAGGCCGTCTTCACCTTCCGCTATCTCAACAATGTCAGCCATAACGCCAACACCGCGGACATGGGCCTCGGCCTGAGCCTCACCCTCCGCCTCTGAATGGACTCTCCATGACCGAATCTCCCATGCGCATTCTGATCGTCGGCGGCGTGGCCGGTGGCGCCTCCGCGGCGGCCAGGGCCCGGCGCCTCTCCGAGACCGCAGAGATCGTGCTCTTCGAGCGCGGGCCGCACATCTCGTTTGCGAACTGCGGTCTGCCCTACCACATCGGCGGCGTGATCCCCGAGCGGGGCAAGCTGCTGGTGCAGACGCCCGCGAGCCTGGGCCAACGCTTCGATCTGGACGTGCGGGTGATGACAGAGGTGATCGCCATCGACCGTGCCGCGAAGGAGGTCGTGGCGCGGAACCTGCGCACCGGCAAGGAGACGCGGGAGCGCTATGACGCCCTGATCCTCAGCCCTGGCGCCGAGCCCATCCGCCCGCCCCTGCCCGGCTTCGACGAGCCGCGTGTGATGGGGCTGCGCAACCTGCCGGACATGGACCGGATCCTGGAAGCCGCGGCCAAGGCCCAGCTCCAGCGCGCCCTGGTGGTGGGCGGCGGCTTCATTGGCATCGAGGTGGCGGAAGCGCTTCGGGAGCGCGGCCTTCGCGTGACACTCGTGGAACGTGAAACGCAGGTGATGGCACCCGTCGATCCCGAGATGGCCACGCCCCTCCACGACGAACTCCAGCGCCACGGGGTGGATCTGAGGCTCGGCACCGCCGTGAACGCCTTCCGGGGCGGCGAGCATCTGGAGGCCGAACTCTCCGACGGCACGACACTCGATGTCGACTTCGCCGTCCTCGCCATCGGCGTACGTCCCGAAGCCCGGTTGGCGCGGGAAGCGGGGCTGGAATTGGGCGCCCGAGGCGGCATCCGGGTGGACGACCACATGCGCACCAGCGACCTGGCCATCTGGGCGGTGGGAGACGCCGTGGAGGTGACCGATTTCGTCACCGGCGACGCCACCCTCATCCCCCTCGCCGGCCCCGCCAACCGCCAAGGCCGCATCGCCGCGGAGAACATCCTGGGCCGCGCCACGCGCTACGCCGCCACCCAGGGCACTGCCATCGTGAAGGTGTTCGGCCTCACCCTGGGCGCCACGGGACTGAGCGAGAAGGCCCTGAAGCGCGCGGGGCGCCCCTTCCAGAAGGTCTACCTGCACCCCGCCAGCCACGCGACGTACTACCCCGGCGCCCACGCCATCAGCCTCAAGCTGCTCTTCGAGCCCGGGACCGGGAAGATCCTCGGTGCCCAGGCGGTAGGCGCGGATGGCGTCGACAAGCGCATCGACCTGCTGGCCATGGCCCTGCGCGCGGGGATGACGGTCTTCGACCTGGAGGATCAGGAGCTCTGCTATGCGCCGCCTTATGGAAGCGCCAAGGACCCCATCAACATGGCGGGCTTCGTGGCGGCCAATGTGCTGCGCGGCGACACCGCGCTGTGGGAACCCGAGGAGCTGCCGTTGAAGGTCGACCAAGTGTTGCTGGACGTGCGCACGCTCCAGGAGCACCAGAACGGCACCATCCCCGGCGCCGCCCACCTGAGCGTGGACGAGATCCGGGACCGGGAGGACGAGCTGGATCCCGCCAAGGAATACCTCGTCTTCTGTCAGGTGGGGCTGCGGGGCTACCTCGCCGCTCGCCAGCTCACGCTCCGCGGCTACCGTGCGCGGAACCTGAGCGGCGGCTACCGCCGCTGGCAGATGTGGCGGGGCAGCGCCCTGGCGGCAGACCTGGAGCGGGAATCCCGAGACGAAGCGCAGGGGTAAAACTCCTGCAGCCGCCCCGGGATTCCGATACCTTGCTCGGAATCCCGGAGGACAATCATGCGCAACCTGCTAAGGCACTGGCGAGAAACCGTCCGGGGCATGATGGGCGACCGCATCAGCCTCATGGGTGTGGCTCTCACGACGGCCGCGGCGCTTTCCATGATGTGGGTCTGGGGCCTCGAGATTCTGGGCGTACACCCCAGCAATCCCTACTTCGGCATCCTGCTTTTCCTGGTGCTGCCGGGCATCTTTGTCTTCGGCTTGCTCCTCATCCCCCTGGGGCTCTGGCGCCGCCGCCGTCGGCTCCGCATGTCCGGAGAGACGGAAGACCTTCAGCCCCTCCACATCTCCACACCTTCCGTGAAGCGGGCGGTCGTGTTCGTCGTCACCGCCACCGCGGTCAACATCGCCCTGGTGGGTGTGGCGACCTCCAAAGGCATGCACTACCTCGATTCCAACCAGTTCTGCGGCCTCACCTGCCACAGCGTGATGGCCCCTGAATACGGCGCATTCAAGGACAGCGCCCACTCCCGGGTGGGCTGCGCCCAGTGCCACATCGGCCCCGGTGCGGACTGGTTCGTGAAGGCCAAGATCTCCGGCCTGCGCCAGGTGTGGGCGGTCGTGGCAGGCACCTACCACCGGCCCATCCCGAGCCCGGTGGAGAACCTGCGCCCCGCCCGGGAGACCTGCGAGCAGTGCCACTGGCCGCAGAAATTCCACGGCGACAAGATGCAGGTTCGCGTGAAGTACGAAGAGGATGAAGCGAACACGCCCTCCTACACCGTCGTCATGCTGCGGCTCGGCGGGCGCTCCCCGAAGGGCGCCCTGGGCATTCATGGTCGCCACCTCGATGAGGGCTCCCGCATCCAGTACGCCGCCGGGGACGAGAAACGCCACCAGATCCCCCGGGTGCTCTACAAGGACGATCAGGGCAAGACGGTGGAATACCTGGACGAAAGCACCGAGCTCAGGCCCGAGGCCGTGGCCAAGCTCCCCCTGCGGTCCATGGACTGCGTGGACTGCCACAACCGGCCCACCCACGTCTTCGATCTGCCGGGCGCCGCCATTGACCGCGCCCTTCAGGAAGGCCGCATCGCAAAGGACCTGCCCTTCCTCAAGAAGCAGGGATTGGCGCTCCTCAAGGCGGAATACAAGAGCCGGGATGAGGTCACCCAAAAGCTTCCCCAGGCGCTCGCGGCGTTCTATCAGGCCAACCATCCCGCTGTCGCCCAGTCGCGGGCAGCGGACATCAAGGTGGCGGGCGAGGCGCTGCGGGACATGCACCTCAAGAATGTCTATCCCGACATGAAACTCACCTGGGGCACCCATGCCAACCATATCGGCCACGTGAACCAGCTGGGCTGCTTCCGGTGCCACGCGGGGAGCCACTCGAGCAAGGACGGCAAGGGCATCAAGAGCGACTGCAACACCTGCCACGAGCTGCTGGCTCAGGACGAGCAGGATCCCAAGGTGCTGGCGACATTCGGGATCAAGTAGAAACGAAATCCCATGTAAAAGAAGGGGCCGCATATGCGGCCCCTTCTTCCTTGATGCAGCGAAACCCTACTTGGCGGGCTCGACGATCTCGTCCTCGGCCTTCTTGCCGTGGCAGGTGCAGATGATGTTGTGGATGTCGCCGTGCACCACGATGTGGCTGTCCAGGCTCACCTGGTCCAGGCGGATGATGTCGCCGAGCTTCATGCCGGTCACGTCCACATCGATGTGGGCGGGGATGAAGGCAGGGAGGCACTCCACTTCAATCTGGCGGTGGATGAAGTCCAGGATGCCGCCTTCCTTGACGCCCACGGGGGTGCCCTTGAGGCGGATGGGGACGATCACCTTGACCTTGTGGGTGGGATCGACGCGCATGAAGTCGATGTGCACCAGGCGGCCGGTGCGGGGGCTGCGCTGCACGTCCTTGATGATGACGTGGCGCTTGATGTCCGTGCCCTCGCGCTGCATGAAGACGACGCTGTTCATGCCGGCGTCGCTGGCCAGGATGCGGGCCACGACCTTCGGGCTGATGGCCACGGAGACAGGGGACTCGTTCAGGCCGTAGACGGTGGCGGGGATCAGGCCTTCCTTGCGGAGCTTGCTGGTCTCAGACTTGCCAACCTTCTCGCGCTTCGAAACGATCAGGGTTTCTTCCATGAGTTCCTCCTACCTAGCTGCTCGTCGGCAGCCCTCTCGTTGGGAAAAGGGGCCGGGCGACCCCCCAACGCCCCAAATGGGCGAACGACCAGAGTATCGAAGAAGGCCTTGAAAACAAAGGCAAAACATCCTGAAGAAGGCTCCCAAGGAGGTCGATTTCACGGAGGCAGTGAATGTGCTCCGTGCGTCGGAGGCTCACACACGGCCTTTTCGTCCGCGGGTTCGAGAGGCAACCGCCGGCTTCGGGCGAAGACCACCATGCTCCGGGGTGATTTCAGGCAGTCCCCCGTCGGCATCCAAGTGCCGCGGGTCTGCAATGATGGAACCTGCAAGGAGTCTGCATGAGTGCACGGGTCAGTCGCGCCGCGATCTTCGAATTCCTCAACAGCTGGGAGCTTCCCGGAACCACCTCCACACTGGTTTCGCTCAAGGCCGTGAAGGCCATTGATGTCGATGGCACGCGGGTGCGCCTGGAGATCCAGCTGCCCGACATGTATCGGGACCGCGATTTCCCCATTCGCCAGGCATTGGAGCAGAACATTGTCGCGATGGATGGTGTCGAAGCCTTCGACCTCAACCTGCTGTGGGAAAAGACACCGGAGGCGCAGTTCCGTAACCTGCTGACCACGGTGAAGAAGTCCATCGTCGTGGGCAGTGGCAAGGGCGGCGTGGGCAAGAGCACCGTCGCCTCCAACCTCGCCTGCGCCGCCACGAAACTGGGCCTCAAGGTGGGCCTGCTGGACGCCGACCTCTACGGCCCCAGCCTCGCCATGATGTTCGGCACCACCGAGAGCCCCATGGCCACCCCCGACGGCCGCATCGCACCGATCGAGCGCTATGGCATCCAGCTCATGGGCATGGGCTTCATCGTGGAGGACGACAAGCCGATCATCTGGCGCGGCCCCATGCTCAACAAGGCGCTTCAGCAGTTCCTGGGGGATGTGGTCTGGGGCGACCTCGACCTCCTCATCATCGATCTGCCCCCGGGTACCGGTGACATCCAGATCAGCCTGATCCAGAACGCCCACGTGGATGGCGCCGTCGTCGTGAGCACGCCCCAGGACGTCGCGTTCCTCGATGCCAAGAAGGCCATCGGCCTCTTCAACACCGCCCAGGTGCCCGTCATCGGCGTCATCGAGAACATGTCGAGCTTCCTCTGCCCGAACTGCAACCACGAGACCCACATCTTCGGCAACGGCGGCGTGAAGGCCGCGGCCCTGCGGATGGAGCTGCCCTTCCTCGGCGAAGTCCCCATCGACCTCGCCATCCGCCAGGGCGGCGACAGCGGCACCCCTGTCGTTCTCAGCCACCCTGAAAGCCCAGAGACTGCCATCTTCATGGAAATGGCCACGAAGCTGAAAACGAAGCTGGGCCTGTAATTCGCAGGGGCAAAAAGAAACGGGAGCAGCTTCCACTGCTCCCGTTCTTTTTTCGTGGGCGTTCAGGGCAGGTTCAGATCCCCAGCCGCACGGTCCGCTCGCAGCGCGCGGCCAGACCGGGGTTGTGGGTAACCAGCAGCGTCGTGGGGCGCAGTTCCTGATGCAGTCGCAGGAGCACCCCGAAGACCTCGTCGGCGGTCGCCGGATCGAGGTTGCCTGTGGGCTCATCCAGCAGCAGCAGGCTGGGGCGACGCACGAGGGCCCGGGCGAGTCCGACCCGAGCGGCCTGTCCGCCGCTAAGCGTGGAGGGAAGACGCTCCGCCAAGCCATCCAGTCCGACGAGCTTGAGTAGTTCCTCCGCCCATGGCGCGCCGTTCAAATCTCCGCAGATGCGCAGGGGCATCAGCAGATTCTCCAGCACCGTGAACTCCGGCAGCAGATGAGGCTGCTGGAAGGCGAGGCCGACGTGGCGGCGACGGTGGAGCGCCCCGGCGGTGGGATCGCCCATGGGCACCTTCTCATCGCCCACGCGAATCTCACCGGCGTCCCAGTGATCGAGGGACGCGACGCAGTTCAAGAGCGTCGTCTTACCCACGCCGGACACGCCGACGATGGCACAGAGGCAGCCCGGCTCGACCTCCAGGGAGTAGCCATCGAAGACGGGATGCTCGTTCCCTGCATAAGTCTTGTGCAGGGAACGAATGGACAGCTGCTGTCCGATCAAGTCGCTCATCGGCTACTCCGCACGCAGGGCATCCACGGGATCCACCCGGGATGCGCGCCGGGCCGGGAAGCGGCTGGCCCACCAGGCCACCAACAGGGGAAAGACCGCGACCAGCGCGATGTCCAACAGCGCCAGCCGACAGGGCAGATGCGTCACGAAATCGTAGAGATCCTGGGGCATCCGGATGAAGCGGTAGTGGTCCGCCAGCAGGCAGAACGGAATGGCCGTGCCCAGCCCCCAGAGGGTGCCCTTCAGCGCGATGTGCACGCCCTGGAGCTGGAAGGCATGCTGCACCTGGGCCGGCGTGGCACCCAGGCTGAGGAGCACGCCCAGATCCCGGCGCTTCTCGGTGATCAGCAGCACGAGGCTCGCCACGATGTTGAAGGTCGCCACCAGGACGATGAGCGACAGGACGAGGTTGAACAGCCACTTCTGGACCTTCAATGCCGCAAAGAGCAACCGGTTCTGCTCCCGGAGATCCGGCACCCAGTAGGGCCCGACCTGGGTGGTCTGACCGAGCGCCGCGAGAATCTTCGGCTTCATGGGCTCGATGGCATCGATGCTCGAGACCTTCACCTGCACGTAGGACGCCTGCTCGACTCCCGCGAGGCGCATGGCTTCGTTCAAGTGGACGAAGCCCCAGCTCTTGTCGTACTCGGCAATGCCGCTGCGAAAGATGCCAGCGACCCGGAAGACCGCCTGCCGCGCCATGGATCCTCCCAGGCCCAGCTCCGAGTTGTTCCCGAAGTTCGCGACGATGTCGTCCCCCACCCGCAGTTTCATCCGGTCGGCGGCATCCTTCCCAATCAGGACTTCGCCCTCCTTCAGATCCTCCACCGGCCGCGGCGCCAGTTCCTTGAAGAGCGTGCTGACGCTGCGGACGCTTGCAGGATCCACGCCCCACATGAGCATGGGAGCGAGCGGCGCGCCGGGCAGGTTGGAACGCATCAGCGTCCAGTCGCTGCGACTGGGGCTGGCGCCCACCACGCCGGGGACCGAGCGGATGCGGGCCAGATCCCCCGCCGTATCCGTGAAGTCCCCAGCCAAAGCCGAAATGGAGAAGTGCGCCGTCGCGCCGAAGAGGGTGCTCTGCAGTTCCTGCGCAAAGCCGTTGAAGAGGGACATGGCCACGAGGAGGACAAATACACCCAAAGCCACGCCCCCGGTGGCGAAGCGCACCATGGTGCGCACGAAGGCGCCCTTCTTGCGGGTACGCAGGTATCGGTCGGAGAGGTAGGCAGGGAAGGACTTGGATTTCGGCAGCATCAATGGTCCCCGTCGTGGTCACCCATGAGCCGCACCAGCAGGCGGTCCACCAGCTCCCACATCTCGAAGAGTGCGGCGAGGGCCATGGAAAGTGCCACGCCCAGCAGCAACCCGCGCCCAAGCGGTTTCGTCAGGAAGCGCACGACCTCGGGAAACCGGTAGAGCACATCGGGGAAATAGAGCGTGTTGTGCAGCGCCAGATTGCCGATCAGGATGCCGCCCCACAATAGGTAGAGGAAGCGCAACGCGCGCAACATCAGATCGAGCCAGAAGGGCCTGGGGCGAGGGGAGGACATGGATCCAATGTAGCCGAGGGTCCGCAGCCCCGGTTCAGGGGAAAAAGGAAGCGGCGCCCTACTTCAACCACTGGTCGTACCCCAGCTTCAGCACCAAGGCACTCACCACGACGATGAAAACCACGCGAATCCAGGCGCTGCCCTTGGCCAACGCCGTGCGGGCGCCGAGGTAGCCGCCGAGGCCGTTGCCCATGGCCATGGCACCCGCCACCAGCGGCACCCAGCTGCCCCTGGAGACGAAGATGCCGAGGCTGACGATGTTGGAGGCCCAGTTCACACTCTTGCTGAGAGCGGAGGCCCGCAGGAAATCGAAGCCCAGCACCACCACGAACAGGAAGATGAGCATGGAGCCCGTGCCTGGGCCGAAGAAGCCATCATAGAAGCCGATGACGAAGGAGATTCCCATGGCGAGCGAGCGCTGGTGGTGCAGGGCGAAACGCGGCGCGTGGTCCGCCCCCATCTGGGGCTTGAAGACCGTAAAGAGCAGCATCGCCACCATGAGCACGATCATCAGGGGACGCAGGTACATCTCGAAGCGGCCCTGAAGGAAGTAGGCCAGCGCCACCCCGCAGGCCGCGCCCGCACCGCCCGCCAGCACCGGCCGGACCATTTCGCGCCAATGAAGCGCCTTCGAGCGCACGAACTGCGCAGCGGCCACGGTCGTCCCCGTGAAGGCCACCACCTTGTTCGTGCCCAGCACCGTCGTGATGGCGTGGCCCGGCATGCCGATGAGCAGCGCCGGGATGGTGATGAGTCCGCCACCGCCCACGCAGGCATCGATGAAGCCCGCCAGGAAGGCCGCGAGGACGAGAAAGAGGAGGGTCAGGGGCGAAGGCATGCCGACGCCTATTCCTGGCCCAGTTCCTTCAGGCGCTCCGCCTCGTAGGCTTGGCGCAGGGGTTCGAGGATCGGCTCGATCTGGCCCTGCATGAAGGTCTCCAGCTGGTGGATGGTCATGCCGATGCGGTGATCCGTCACGCGGCTCTGGGGAAAGTTGTAGGTGCGGATCTTCTCGGAGCGGTCGCCGGAACCCACCTGGTTCTTGCGCATGGCGGCGCTGGCGGCATCCGCCTCGCTCTGCGCCTTCTCCAGGATGCGCGCCCTCAGCACCGTCATGGCCTTGGCCATGTTCTTGATCTGGCTGCGTTCGTCCTGGCACTGCACGACAGTGCCTGTCGGAAGGTGGGTCAAGCGCACGGCGGAGTAGGTCGTGTTCACGCTCTGGCCGCCCTTGCCGCCGGAGCAGAAAGTGTCGACCCGCAGGTCCTTCTGCTCGATCTGGACATCCACCTCCTCCGCCTCGGGCATGACGGCAACCGTCGCGGCCGAGGTGTGGATGCGGCCCTGGGGTTCGGTCTTGGGTACGCGCTGCACGCGATGTACGCCGGACTCGTAACGGAAGTGGCCGTAGGCCCCATCCCCTTCGATCATGGCGATGACTTCCTTGAGACTGCCCACGTCCCCATCCCCCCCGCCCATCC
>CAYQAS010000026.1:0-42278 GCA_964415525.1 uncultured Solibacteraceae bacterium | reverse complement strand
GCAGGTGGCGATCAAATAATCGGCGCGCGCCTCGACCGGCGCCACATCCTTGCAGACGAAGCCATTGGCAGTGAGATCGTCCCGCACCTGCTTCAAGCTGGGCTCCGGCCCGTAGCGTGCGTCGATCTGCGCGGCGAACGCGGCGCTGAGATCGTCAGGGTTTTGCGGCCCGCGCCATTCGCCCAAATCGATTTTCTTATCGGCTTTCGAACCCCCGCCTGGGGCTGTTGGCCGCGGATCCCGCCGGGCGGATGACCGAGCCCGAGCTGGTGGCCCTTCTCGATGCAAAGCGCTTCACGGGCCGTGCCGCGGATCAGGTGCGACAGTTCCTGTCCAGAGAGGTCTCGGAGGCCCTCAAGGATCACCGTGCCGCGGAGACCGCCGAAGTTCGGGTCTGAGCCGTTCTTACCCGGAATCTGATGCCCTGGGCGTCTCGGGTCTGATCTCCAGTCCACGCGGAATTGAGCCGATGCCCTGAACTGCCGGCCGGCAGCCATGACGCATCCCCTTCACATCCCCTGCATCCCGCCCCTCCTCCGGGCGATGCTGGGGATGCTGTTGTTGGTGCTGACCCTGGGGGCTGCGGTGCCTTCGGACCCGGCGCGGGTGGCGCTCTTCGCGCTTCGCGTTTTCGACGAGCGGGACGGGCTGCCGCAGAACACGGTGGAATCTCTCACGGTGGATGCCGAAGGCTTCATCTGGGTGGGCACGCAGGACGGGCCCATGCGCTATGACGGCCACACGCTCCAGCGGTTGGCGCTTCCGGATCCGCAGGATGGCGCCTGGGTTCAGACCATCATTCCTGCTTTGGGAGGTGGACTCTGGTTTGGTACCAACGGTGGCGGGCTTCACCAATACCGCGCAGGCACCTGGACCTCATTCAAGGCTCGCACCGGCGTTGGCATCTCATCGGTCCTGAGCCTGTTGGAACTTCCCCCTGGGAATCGGGCGGAAGGGCTCTGGGTTGGAACCCGTACCGAGGGGCTCTGGCGGATTCGGTACGGCAAGGCGGAGCGCGTGGCGGTGCCGTGGGGACAGCAGCCACCATGGATCCACCAGCTGCATGCCAGCGTCGACGCCCAAGGGCGCACGGTGCTTATGTTGGCGACGGGGCGCGGCCTCTGGCGCTGGGATGGGGATGCCTGGACAGAGGTCGCTCTCAAGGGTCGGGGGAAGGTCGGAGAGGTTCTGAGTCTGGTGGAATCCACTGAAGGTTCGGAGCGGACCCTCTGGCTCGGAACCCCGCAGGGACTGCTTCGGGGGAAGCTTCCGGAGCTTCATGAACTCCACACCGTACCGGAGCTGGCGGGTCGACGGGTCATCACCCTCGCCACGAGCCCTGCGGAGACCGCAGGTCACCACCTGTGGGTCGGCACGGATCGTGGCCTCTTCATGGGCGGGGTCGGGGATTGGCGTCTGCTCGATGCCCAATCGGGACTGCCTAGCACACGCGTGATGGTGGTGCGCACGCTCCTGCGGGCGGGTCGGCCGCCCCTGGTGTTTGCGGGAACCTTTGCGGGACTGGTGCGCCTCTCGCCCTGGGGTTGGCGGAGTGTGACCACTCGGGCCGGACTCACGGAAAATGTGGTGCTCACGGTGAACGAGGACCTCAACGGGGATTTCCTGGTGGGGACCGGGGGAGGGGGCCTGAACATCCTGCGGCAGGGGCGCTGGGAATGTGTGGACCAGGTGCAGGGGCGGCAGGCGCGCATCATCCTGAGGATCCAGACCACCCGTCAGGGCACGCTTTGGCTGGGAACGCCGTACGACGGCCTGATTGTCCGCGAGGGCGCCACCTGGCGCTGGTGGGAGGGCAATGCCCAACTACCGGACAAGGGGATCTTTGCCCTGCACGAGGATTCTGAGGGCAGGTTCTGGGTCGGCACACGGCGCGGCTTGGCTCGCGTTCAAAAGGGTGGTTCGGAGACGATGAGCACGCCCTATGCCATTCCGCCCTTTGTCGTGGCCTTGGCAGACACGCAGGAACTGGATGGCTCCAGGACCCTCTGGGCTGGCACCCGGAACCTCGGATTGCTCCGCCTCCGGAAGGGGGCATGGACTCGCTTTGGACGTGCGCAAGGGCTACCCGGTGAGTGGGTTCATGCCCTGCGCGTGCAGCGGTCCCGGGATGGTCGCGAGGTGCTCTGGGTGGGCTTCAACACGGGCGGGGCCGTCGCCTTCGATCCAACGGGTGAGGGTCGGGTGATCACAACCATTTCCACGGCGTCCACCCCGCCTTTGCCTTCGGATGTGGTCCATCAAGTGGAAATCGATCCGCAGGACCGGGTCTATTTCGGCACGAACCGGGGCGTGGCCCGACTGACGCCCGACCCGCTGGCCCTGGGCGGCTATCGAGTCACCCACTTCACGACCGGTGACGGTCTGCCTTCCTTGGGAATGACCTCGGGTGGGTCCTACCTGGATCGGAAGGGTCGTGTGTGGGCGGGAACCTTGCAGGGGGCGGCCTTCCTGGATCCACTCAGTGAACCCGCCGGGTTGCAACCCGCGCCGCTTCGCCTGACCCAGGCCCAAGTGCTCTCCGAAGGGCGTGCGCTTCGGCCCGATGAAACCCTATCCCACAAGGCTCGAAACCTGGTCTTTGAGGCTGCCCTTCTGAGTTTTCATCGGGATGCGGATGTGGCCTACCGCGTTCAGCTCGAAGGAATGGATGCCGTCCCTGGGCCCTGGGGGCCCGAGCGTCGCCGGGAGTATTCCGCCCTGCCGCCGGGGGGGTACACGTTCAAGATCTGGGGCCGCGATCATGCCGGGATCGAAAGCGGGCCCGTGACGTTCCCCTTCGCCATCGATCCACCTCCCTGGGCCTCCTGGTGGGCGAACAGCCTCTATGTGATGGGCCTCTTTGGTGCCATCGGCGGCGTTTCCCGCTGGCGGACCCGCAGCCTGATGCGCCGCAACGTGCTGCTGGAGGAGGAGATCACCAAGCGGACCCGGGAACTGCGCGTTCGGAACAGCGAACTGGAAGGGCTGGACGTCATGGTTCAGGCCATCAACCGGGAGCTCAGCCTGGATGACCTCCTGAGATCCCTGGTTCATCAGGCCCAGGAACATTTTCCCGCTGCCCAGGCGGGATCCATCCTGATCCGAGATGAAGCGGAGGGTGCCTTCCGGGTCGAGGCGAGTTATGGTTTTGCCCAGGAGACCCAGGTGGGGATCACCTTCCCGGAGGAGGCGCTCCTGGCCCGCTACGTGGAATGCGGTGAACGCCTTGGCGAGGGGGTCTACCTGGTTCAGGACCTCACCCAGGCTCCAGAAGGGCAGCTTCGACAGGCGCCCACCCCCCTGGCGCTGCTGGCCATGTCGATGGAATTCGAGGGCCGTCGCGAGGGCTTCCTGGTGCTCGACAACTTCGAGGATCCAGAGGCGTTCAAGGGCACGGACGTGGAGCGCCTGGTTCGCTTCAGGTCCCACGCCATTTCAGCGTTCGCCAAATCCCGCATGCTCGCCCGCCTGGCGCGGGCAGCGGACCGCCTCCAGGAGCTCAATCAGCAGAAGAACCAGTTCTTGAGCATCGTCGTTCACGACCTGCGAAACCCGCTCAGCGGCATCCTTCTGGCGACGGATGCGATGCAGGAGGTGGAGGATGCCGCCTCCATCGCACAGATGGTGGCCCATATCCGCAGGGAAGGGGTGGAGATGGACCAGCTGATCGGGCGTTTCCTGGACATTGCCGCCATCGAATCTGGACGCGTCCGCTCGGAGCCGGAGCCGCTGCAGCTGGGTCCCTTCCTGGCGGACATGGCGCGGCGCCATGGCCCCCGGGCGGAAGCCAAGGGCATCAGGCTCCTCACTCGCTGCCAGGGCAATGTGCTGCCGGCCTGGGTTGATCCCCGGTTCACGCGGGAGGTGGTGGACAACCTGGTCTCCAACGCGCTCAAGTTTTCCCCGCCGGACCGTCAGGTGGTGCTCGAGGCGCGAACCGAAGGCAGCCGTGTGGTGTTGCTGGTTCAGGACCAGGGGCCAGGTTTGACGGCCGAGGACCGTCTGAGGCTCTTCAGCCGGTTTGCCAAGCTGAGCGCACGACCCACCGGAGGCGAGAAGTCCACAGGGCTGGGCCTCTCCATCGTCAAGCACCTGGTGGAGGCCATGGATGGGCGGGTCTGGGTGGAAAGCGAGCCCGGGCAGGGTGCAACGTTCCACGTGGAACTTCCTGCCTGGCGGGTGTCGGTGGACTGAATTTGGGGGCGGTTCATGGGCCGGAGCCCTCCGGCCGAGGGCTGTTTGGGGTAAAGGAGCCGGCGGATCCTCTGGTCCACGACTCGATCGCGCCACCGTGGGGGCACTTCGCAAAGGCAGGGGACTCTCCTGAGATGTCTACCTCGCGAGTTGATATATTAGGCACAGCGGCCGGACCCGACGGTGGGTGCCGGATCCCGTCTCAGGAGTCGCCATGCCCACGCCCTGGACCCTTGCCGGTCTCACCCTCAGCCTCGTGGCCAGCAGCCCCCAGGTCCCTGCGCCGGCGCCGGTGAAGCCACAGGATCTCACGCTGGAGCAGCTCTACCGGGCCAAGCCCTATGCCGGTCAGAGCGCCCGTGGAGCGGCCTTCAGCGCCGATGCCCGCTTTCTCGCCTATCTGTGGAATCCCTACGGCGAGACCGGCTCGGACCTGTATGTGCATGACACTCAGACGGGCCAGACCAGGCGCGTGACCTCCCTGGAGGTCATGAAGGCCTACGAAACCCCCGAGGTGCTGGAGCGTTTCCAGAAGAAGGCCGAGCAGCGAGACAAGCAGCAGGCGGAGGCCCAGGCCCAGGCGGAGGCCCAGGCGGCCTACCTGGCGGGGGCCAAGGTGGACCTGGAGCAGTGGGAGAAGGCGGCCCTCGAGGACGTGAAGAAGGTAGCCGCCGAGAAGAAGGCCAAGGAGGACAAGGAGAAGAAGGAAAAGGAAGAGGCCGCCGAAAAGAAGGGCGCCGAAGCCTCCAAGGATGCCAAGAAGGATGAAAAGAAGGCTGACGCCAAGCCCGAGAAGGAAAAGGAAAAGGAGCTCTGGGAGTGGCGGGATGAGCTCAAGAAGAAGCAGGAGAAGGACAAGCTCAAGCCCGGTGACCTCTATCCCGGCGTGTCCGCCTTTGAATGGGCCCACCAGGCGGGCGAGTTGGTCTTCACCTACCGGGGCGACCTGTTCCGCTACATCGCCGCCGATGGCAAGGTCCAGCGCCTGACGTCCACGGACCGTCAGGAGCGCATCGCCGGTTATGCGCCGAAGGACGAGGGCTTCTACTACCAGGATGGCAACGCCATCGTGAAGGTGGACTTCGCCAGCGGCCGGCAGGTGCAGGTGAACCGCGAGCTGTTCAACCCTGACGATGCCGAGAAGAAATACAGCATCCGCAACACCGAGCTGACGGAAGACGGCCAGTGGATGGCCATCACCGCCATGGCCACGCCGCCCAGTGCGACTGGAGCGCCCGCGGCCCGCGGCCCCATGGGGACCGGACGCCAGGTGCAGATCATGGATTACACCAAGCGTTTCGCCGAATCCAAGCAAGTGCCCCGTGAGGTCAGCGACGACAAACGCACCATCCCCGCCCTGGCCATCTACATCCGCAAGGTGAGCGAGGCGCCCACCAAGCAGCCCGAGCCCGTGTTCACGCACCCGGGCGGCGATGTCTGGTTCGAGAACAGCGAGATCGCCTGGTCCAAGGACGGCAGCCGCTACACCTTCGCCACCTGGGAGCGCGAGAAAGACGTGCTGAAGGTCTACATGGGCAAGGCCAGCGAGACCGAGAAGCCCGAGGTGGTGGTCGAGCGCAAGGGCAACGTGGGCCACGAGGTCGTGAGTTCCCTGGCGCCCCGCTTCACGCCGGACGGCAAGACCCTGGTGGTCGTGCTGGATGACGCCGGCTACCGACAGCCCTATGCCATGGACGTGGCCACGAAGGCCCTGCGTCCCGTGCTGAAGGGGAACTTCGAGGCTCACACGCTGCTGGGCTTCAGCCCGGATAGCAAGGCGGTGTTCCTCCAGTCCAACAAGCAGGACGCCAGCACCATGAACGCCTACCGCGTGGAGCTGGCCTCCGGGGACATGAAGCTGCTGGGCACCGCGGGCGACTACCATCGTGCGTCGGTCGTGGCCGAGAACGGCACCAAGGCCGCCTTCAATGCCGGCAACTGGGCGCGCCGTCCCGAACTGCAGGTGGTGGATGTCGCGAGCAATCAGGCCAAGGCGCTGACGGACAGCCACGACAAGGCATGGAATCAGGTCAACGTGATCAAGCCCGAGCGCTTCACCTTCACGAACCGCGCCGGCGACAAGATCGAGGGCTACCTGTTCAAGCCCAAGGGCTGGAAGCCCTCCGACAAGCGCCCCGCCATCACCTACGTCTACGGCGGCCCCCTGGGCGACCGTCATTCGGTGGAGGCGGACAGCTTCCAGCCCACGGCCTACGTGTTTGGGATGTACATGGCCGCCAAGCACGGCTATGTCACGGTGACCGTGGATCCCCGGGGTGAGAGCAACTACGGCCGCAAGTTCTCGGATGGCAACTTCGAGCAGCCCGGCAAGAACCAGGCGGAGGACCTGGAGGACCTGGTCAAGCACATGACCAAGGGTTTCGGCGTGGACACGAACCGCGTCGGCCTCACCGGCTGGAGCTTCGGCGGCTTCCAGACCCAGTACACGATGTACACGAAGCCGGATGTCTTCGCCTGCGGCATCGCCGGGGCCGGTCCCACGGAGTGGGAGAACTACAACAGCTGGTACAGCGGTCGCACCATCGGCAAGGTGGACCGCACCAAGCCCGTGCTCCGCAAATACAGCCTGCTGCCCCTGGCCAAGGGCCTGAAGAAGCCGCTCATGCTGGTGCACGGCATGGCGGATCCAAATGTGCTCTACCAGGACACCGTGAACGTCTACCGCGCCCTGCTGGAGAGCGGCAAGGAGGCCCTGGTGGATCTCTTCCTCGATCCCGAGGGTGAGCACGGCATGGGTGGCGCCGTGAAAGGCAAGGGCTGGCACAAGAAATACGAGGCCTACTTCCTGCAGCACCTCGGCAAGGCCAAATAGCGCGCGGGTTCCAGGGTGCGGGGTTCAGGGCAGGGCACATCCGCCCTGAACCCTGGACCCCGCATTCGGTACCCTGACCTCTGATCGATGACCTCCCCGGAGTTCCCATGCCCTGGACCCTTCCCTGCCTCGTTCTCACCCTCGTCGCCAGCGGGGCGCAGCCCGCTGCCCCGCCCGTGAAACCCCAGGACCTCACCCTGGAGCAGCTCTATCGCGTGAAGCCCTTCGCGGGACGCATCGCGCGGGGCATGGCCTTCAGTGCCGACGCCCGATACCTCGCCTACCTGTGGAATCCCTACGGGGAGCAGGGCTCGGATCTCTACGTGCACGACGTGCAGTCGGGCCAGACGCGCCGCCTCACCTCCCTCGACATCATGAAGGCCTTCGAACGGCCGGAGATCCTGGAGCGTTTCCAGAAAAAGGCGGAGCAGCGAGACAAGCAGCAAGCGGAGGCCCAGGCCAAGGCGGAGGCCCAGGCGGCCTACCTCGCGGGCGCGAAGGTGGACCTGGAGCAGTGGGAGAAGGCGGCCCTGGAGCAGTTGAAGAAGGAGGTCGCGGAGAAGAAGGCCAAGGAGGACGCACAGAAGAAGGATGAGCGCGCGGACAAGAAGGCCGACGCCAAGACAGACACCAAGCCCGAGAAGGAGAAGGAGCTCTGGGAGTGGCGCGATGAGCTCAAGAAGAAGCAGGAGAAGGACCGCGTGAAGGGCGGCGACCTCTATCCCGGCGTCTCCCAGGTGGCGTGGGCCCACAAGGCGAACGAGCTGCTGTTCGGCTACCGCGGCGACCTCTTCCGGTGCCAGGTGGAGACGGGCCGCATCGAGCGGCTCACGTCCACCGATCGCGGCGAAGGGCTCGTGGGCTTCACCGCCGGGGACGAGGGCTACCTCCTCCAGGACGGTCAGAGCCTCGTGAAGGTGGACTTCGCCCGTGGGCGGCAGGTGCAGCTGAACCGGGCGCTCTTCAATCCTGACGACGCCGAGAAAAAGTATGGAATTCGGGAGACGGCGCTCTCCGAAGACGGGCAGTGGGTGTCCCTCATGGCGGAGGTGCTCGTGAACGGAGCCCTCGCCCCCCGGTACAGCGACAGCTTCCACATCCAGCGGGTGCAGCTCATGGACTACACGAAGCGCTTCGCGGAGGCCCGCACGGTGGACCGCGAGGAGGCCTCGGACAACAAGCGCGCCATTCCCGCCCAGGCCCTCTACATCTGCAAGGTGAGCGATGCGCCCAGCCCCCAGCCTGTCCCTGTCTGGACGCATCCCGGTGGCGATGTCTGGATCGAGCAGACCCCGGTGGTGTGGGCCAAGGACGGCCGGCACTACAGCTTCGTCACCTGGGAGCGGGAGAAGGGCCTGCTGAAGGTCTACCTGGGCGCCGCCAGCGAGACCGAAAAGCCCACCGTCGTCGTGGAGCGCAAGGAGCGCGTAGGCCACGAGATCGTGAACGTGATGACCCCGCGTTTCAGCCCAGATGGCAAGACGCTCTTCGTCATTCTGGATGACGCGGGCTACCGCCAACCCTACGCCTTGGATCTCGCCACGAAGGCGCTGCGGCCAGTGCTCAAGGGCGACTTCGAGGCCCACACGCTGCTGGGTTTCACCCCCGACAGCCGCACCCTCTACCTGCTCTCCAACAAGCTCGATCCCGCCACCGAGACCACCTTCGGGGTGGATGTGGCCACCGGTGCCATGAAGCCCCTGGGCCCTCTCGGCGAGGTCCAGCGAGGCGGGGTGGTGGCGGAGACGGGTGGCAGGCTGGCCTTCACCAGTGGCAGCTGGGCGCACCGCCCCGAACTGCAGGTGCTCGAGGCGGCCACCAACCAGGCCAAGGTGCTCACTGACAGCCACGACAAGGCCTGGGACGCACTGAACGTCATCCAGCCCGAGCGCTTCAGCTACACGAACCGCACCGGGGACACGATCCGAGCCTTCATGTTCAAGCCCAAGGGCTGGAAGCCCAGCGACAAGCGCCCGGCCGTGGTCTACACCTACGGTGGGCCAACGGGCGAATCCCACACGGTGATGGCGGATAGCTTCCAGCGCACGGCCTACGTCTTCGGGATGTACATGGCGGCGAAGCACGGCTACGTCATGGTGGCCGTGGATCCGCGCGGGGAGAGCAACTACGGCAAGAAGTTCTCCGACGCCAACTGGAACCAACCCGGGAAGCCCCAGGCGGAGGATCTGGAGGATCTGGTGAAGACCTTGGGCCAGCGCTACGGAGTCGACGAGAAGCGCGTGGGCCTCACCGGCTGGAGCTTCGGCGGCTACCAGACCCAGTACACGATGTACACGAAGCCCGACCTCTTCGCCTGCGGCATCGCCGGG
Organism: uncultured Solibacteraceae bacterium; assembly: GCA_964415525.1. GTDB lineage: Bacteria > Acidobacteriota > Holophagae > Holophagales > Holophagaceae > CAZPUI01. The sequence goes on along the minus strand of CAYQAS010000026.1, from coordinate 32,921 downwards.
GCGGGCCCCACCGAGTGGGAGAACTACAACAGCTGGTACGTGGGCCGCACCATCACCGGCCTCGAGCGCGGCAAGCCCGTGGCACGCAAGTTCAGCCTGCTGCCCCTGGCCAAGGGCCTGAAGCACCCGCTGCTGCTCGCCCACGGCATGGCCGACGACAACGTGCTCTTCCAGGACACGGTGAATGTCTACCGCGCCCTGCTGGAGAGCGGCAAAGAGGCCCTGGTGGACCTATTCGTCGATCCCGAAGGCGGACACGGCATGGGCGGCGCCGTGAACTCCAAGATCCAGCACAAGAAGTTCGAGGCCTTCTTCCTGCGGCACCTCGGGAAGGGGAAGTAGTCCCACCTGGCGAGGGTTCGCCCACCTTGAGGCGTGTGTCCAAGCAATTGATGGAGGCCCTATCCATCCCTTGGACACACGCAGCGCAAAAGCTGGGTTGCCATCCACCATGGACTGGCGGTTCTGGAGCTGAAGAATCCCCGGGCTGGAATGATCGACGCGGTTCAGGCCCCTTCGGGCTGGGTGTCGGCCACCGCATCCGGGAGTGTCGTGGCTGTGTTTCGGAACACCCGCCGGAAGATCCAGCGCACGAGGGGACCGATCCAGAAGATCTGCGTGAAGAAGGCAAAGGGGAAGTTGAAGGCGACCTTCTGGAGCCAGTGCGCCAGGAACTCCCGTGTGAAGCCATGGTGCAGGACCGTGGCTGCCAGACTCATGGCAGGGCACATGATCAGCACCGTCATGCAGGTGATGGCCAGCATGACCACCACCGGCCGGTCGAGCTTGGGGTCCACCAGTCGGAAGGCCAGGTGCTTCGATGCCCGGCCCACACCCAGGGCCATCAGCGCAAAGGCGATCCCGAATTCCAGGGGCACTTCGCGGTAAATCCCCGCGAACACTTGATTCGACAGCGATCCCATCGCGATGGCGCCGTTGTAGACGACGAAAGCGTGCACGGAGATGAGCACCGTCACGAACATGAAAAACAAGGTCTCGAACTTCGTCTGCGGCATGCCAGGCTCCTGAAAAGGTGAGTCTTGGTGCCGTGATCAGATTTACGTGCGAAAGCACTACATGTGTCGTTTTCCAAGGGGGATAGCGTGCGGGAATAGGCCCAGCTCGTCCATTCCCGGGTGGATTTCTTCGCGGTTTGGGAATCCCGGCGACCCCATGCGTCGGCCTCTGTCGGCCTTCGGTTTGACGATTGGCAAGGTGGGCCCAAGGATGCCAACCAACACGCGTACGGTCGTTGGCTACAGTGAGGGGTGGTAACAGCCAGCCCACCGATTTGCAGAGGTCTATCCCATGTCCGACGCCTTCCCCCGCGGTTTTGCCAGCGACAACTTTGCCGCCGTCCATCCTCAGGTGATGGCCCGGATTCTGGAGGTGAACCACGGCCACGCCATGGCGTACGGGGACGATCCCGTCACCGCCCGCGCGCGCGCGGCCTTCGACCGCCTCTTCGGGCGCAAGGTAGACACCCACTTCGTCTTCAACGGCACCGCCGCCAACAACCTCAGCCTGATGAGCTTCGCCAAGCCGCACGGGGCGGTGCTCTGCTCGGAAGTGGCGCACCTTTTGGTGGACGAGAGCACCGCGCCGGAACGCACCCTGGGCATGAGGTTGAAGCCCCTGCGCACCGTGAACGGCAAGATCGATCCCACGGCCCTGCAGGCCGCGCTCGCCGCGGGCCACGGCGTTCACGGCGCCCTGCCGGTGGCGCTCACGATCACCCAGCCGACGGAACTCGGGACCGTCTATAGCCTCGAGGAACTCCAGACCCTGGTGCGGACGGCGAAGGCCCACGGCCTCGGGGTTCATGTGGACGGTGCCCGGCTGGGCTGTGCCGTCGCGGCCCTCGGTGTGGATGTGGCCATCATGCTGGAGGGCGTGGATGTCGTGAGCTTCGGCGGCACCAAGCAGGGGATGCTGCTGGGGGAGGCCGTGGTCTTCCTGAATCCGGCAGTGGGCGCCGACTTCCCCTACTGGCAGAAGTGCACCATGCAGCTGGCCTCCAAGCACCGCTTCATCGCCGCCCAGTTCGAGGGCCTGCTGGAGGGCGGCCTCTGGATCCGAAATGGCGCCCAGGCCAACGCCATGGCCGCCCGACTTCACGCCGCGGTGCGCGATCTGCCGGGCATCGAGGTGATGTATCCCGTCCAGGCCAACTCGGTCTTCGTGAAACTGCCCAAGGCCGTCATCAAACCGCTGCAGGCCGAGGCCTTCTTCTGGGATTGGGACGAGGCGGAAGGCGTTGTGCGCTGGATGTGCGCCTTCGACACCCAGGCCGAAGACATCGATGGCTTCGTGGAGCGGGTGCAGGCGCGGCTCTGAATCCAGGAGACCTGTGCTCGAAGACCGACCCGCGCGCACCACCTGCGCGTTCCCGATTCCGATCAACAGTTTGATGTTGGCGGCGGGTCCAGCCAGCCTCGGAGCCGAACGGGCCATGTGCCACCGTGCCCAGCGGAAGCCGTGCAATTGGACGTTCCGAGGGGTCGAAGTGCTTTCGAGGTGGTTTGAGTGAACGCCCCAAAGGCATCTTGATATATCATACACTCTGTATTCTGTGGCCCTGCGGCCACGGGCTTCCGGAGTCCTCATGCTGCGCACCGCCAGCCTTGCCATCCTCCTATGGACACCGCTCCCAGGGGCGGATCCGCAGCCGCCCCTCGAGCGCGCCAAGGCCTTCCAGGAGGCGACCACGGACAAGGTGGCGCAGTTGGTTTCGCGTCCCACGTGGTCCCAGGATGGGAAGTTCGTCGTCTACCGCCTGGATCTGGGGGGCGGGCAGCGTCGCTGGAAGCTTGCCGATGGGCGAGGCCTTCAGGGAGATGCCTTCGACCATGAGGCCCTGGCCCATCAGCTTGGTCAGCTGCTCCAGCGACCGCTGCGGGCGGATCGGCTGCCGTTGGAGACGGTGGCCAGTCCCGAAGCGGGGACGGTGGATGTCCGGGTCGAAGGCAAACTCTACCGCTGGATCCCAGCGACAGGCTCGCTGGCCTTTCGCCCCTCCGATGCGGCTCCCACGAAGAGCGTCTTCCCGAGTCCGGATGGACGGCTGGAGGCCTTGGTGCAGGACCACAATGTCGTGGTGCGGCAGGTGAAGGATCGCTCCCTGGTCTTCCGCAGCCAGGATGGCAACTTCGCGGACGCCTACACGGGGGAGCTGCGCTGGAGTCCCGATTCCAAGAAGCTCCTGGCGGTGCGGACCCTGAAGGTGGAGGAGCGCAAGGTCTGGTTCGTGGAGTCGCGTCCGGTGGAGCAGTTCGCGCCGAAGCTCCACACCGAGGACTATGCCAAGCCCGGGGACCCGCTTCCCAAGGACCGGCCCCAGCTCTTCGATCTGGAACGGAGGGTCCAGCTCCCGGTTTCGGACGCCCTGGCGCCGAATCCCTACGAGATCTCGCGCCTGCGCTGGGCCGCGGATAGTCGTGCCTTCACCTACCTCTACAACCAGCGGGGCCATCAGCTGCTGCGGGTGCTGAGGGTGGATGCCGCCACCGGCGAGACTCGAATCCTGGTGGAGGAGACGGGTCCGACTTTCATCGACTATTCCGGCAAGTGCTTTCTGGAGTTCCTGGACGACCGCCGCGAGCTGGTCTGGATGAGCGAGCGCAGCGGCTGGAACCACCTCTACTTGGTGGATGGGGAAACGGGCAAGGTGAAGCGCGCCCTCACCCGGGGTGAATGGGCGGTGCGGGACGTGGCGGGTGTGAACCCCAAGACGCGCACCGTGATCTTCCGTGCGGGCGGTTTCCACCCGGGACAGGATCCCTATCACCTGCACCTGCTCAAGGTCGGGCTGGATGGCGGAGAGCCCGTGGCCTTGACGGCGGGGGATTGCACCCACGTCGCCACCTTCAATCTGGACTGCAGCCTGTTCGTGGATGTGGCCTCCCGGGTGGACCTGCCTCCCACGGCGGAATTGCGGCGCACCGCCGATGGGGAGCGGATCGCCGTGCTGGGCAAGGCGGACCTCGCGGAACTGGAAAAGACGGGATGGTGCGCGCCCGAGCGTTTCACCGCCAAGGGCCGGGACGGCAAGACGGACATCTGGGGCGTGATCTGGCGTCCGTCGACCTTCGACGCGTCCAAGCGCTATCCGGTGGTGGAGTACATCTATGCCGGGCCCCACAGCGCCCATGTGCCCAAGGCCTTCCGCGCCTTCCACAGCCCGCAGTTCCTGGCGGAGGCGGGCTTCATCGTTGTCCAGATGGATGGCATGGGCACCAGCCACCGATCGAAGGCCTTCCATGACGTCTGCTGGCAGAACCTTGGCGATTCCGGCTTTCCGGATCGCATGGCCTGGATCAAGGCCGCAGCGGCGAAGCATCCCGAGCTGGACCTCTCCAAGGGCGTCGGGATATACGGTGGCAGCGCCGGCGGCCAGAGCGCGCTCCGGGCCTTGCTCGCCTATGGGGATTTCTATACGGTCGCCGTTTCCGACTGCGGCTGTCACGACAACCGCGTGGACAAGATCTGGTGGAACGAGCAGTGGATGGGGTGGCCCATCGGTCAACACTACGAGGCCCAATCAAATGTCACTCAGGCGTCCAAGCTCAAAGGCAAGCTCCTGCTGACGGTGGGGGAGACCGACCACAATGTGGATCCGGCGAGCACCCTTCAGGTGGTGGATGCGCTCATCAAGGCCGACAAGGACTTCGACCTGCTCGTCTTTCCGGGGAAGGACCACTGGCTGCTGGAAGATCCGTATTTCAAGCGGCGCATGGTGGCGTTCTTCACCCAGCACCTGAAGTAGCGGGCGGATCAGCGGACACGACTCGGAATGCCCAAAGACGATCAGGGCCTCCCATGGTTGGGGAGGCCCTGATCGTGCGGTGTGGGCGGGATTCGTCGGTGAGCCGGGCGACCTTAGGGGTCCCAAAGAAGCACACGCCGGATGCAGGAGGCGCGATCCTATGACTCGGCGATGAGCTGGCGGAAGTAGCCGATGGTGCGCTCCAGCCCTTCCCGCAGGGCGATGGTGGGCGCCCAGTCCAGCCGCTGGCGCGCCAGGGTGATGTCCGGGCAGCGCTGACGGGGGTCGTCCGAGGGCAGGGGCTCGAAGACCAGCTGGGAGCGGGTGCCGGTGAGCTCCACCACCAGTTCCGCCAGCTGACGCATGCTGAACTCGCCCGGATTGCCGATGTTGATGGGCCCAATGAAGTCGTCCGGCGAATCCATCATCCGGAGCAGCCCTTCGACGAGGTCATCCACGAAACAGAAGCTGCGGGTCTGCTCGCCGGTCCCATAGAGCGTGATGTCCCGCCCCGTCAGGGCCTGCATGATGAAGTTGCTCACCACCCGGCCATCGTCGGGGTGCATGCGCGGGCCGTAGGTGTTGAAGATGCGCACCACCTTGATGCGCAGCAGGTGCTGCCGGTAGTAATCGAAGAAGAGGGTCTCCGCACAGCGCTTGCCCTCGTCGTAGCAGCTGCGGATCCCGATGGGGTTCACGTGGCCCCAGTAGTCCTCGGGCTGAGGATGCACGTTGGGGTCGCCGTAGACCTCGGAGGTGGAGGCCTGGAGGATCTTGGCGCGGCAGCGCTTCGCGAGGCCCAGCATGTTGATGGCGCCGTGCACGCTGGTCTTGGTCGTCTGCGTGGGGTTGAACTGGTAGTGCACCGGGCTCGCGGGGCAGGCCAGGTTGAAGATCTCGTCCACCTCCACGTAGAGGGGGAAGGTGACGTCGTGGCGCATCAGCTCGAAGTTGGGCTTGTCGAGCAGGTGGGCGACATTCTTGCGGGTGCCGGTGAAGTAGTTGTCCGCGCAGAGCACGTCATCCCCGCGGGCCACGAGGCGCTCGCAGAGGTGGCTGCCCAGGAAGCCCGCGCCGCCGGTGACCAGAACCCGCCGTTTGCCCTTTTCTCGCATCCTGTGTGTCTCCTGGGTGCAGTGCCTGAACTGGATCTGGGTCCGCAGGGAGATGCGGAGGCCTTCGACGGGCAGAGGTGATGCACTTACTTTCGACGAAAAATGCCCGTGCCGCGACAGGTGGCGCAAATGCCCTGCAGGCCCTGCTTCCCGTGGCACTTCTTGCAGGGCATGTGGATCGTCCCGCTTCCGGCGCATCGGGTGCAGGGCGCCGTGAAGGCCGCCTGAATCTTGCTACCCCTGCAACGAGGGCACTTGGTGCCATCTTTCAGGACGCCCTGGGCCTCACAGCGGGCGCATGGGCCCGCCTGCTGCGAGTAGGTCCCTTGGCCCGAACACTTTCGGCAACTGAGGGCGAGGGTGCCACGACCTCCGCAGATGTCGCAGTCGAGGGTCACGTGACCGGTGCCGTCACACCGCAGGCACTTGACGCCGGGGTCCTCAATGAAGACGCCGAGCGAGTGGTAGGTCTCTGACTCTAATTCGGGGGTGGGGAGCTTCTTGTGCTTCTTCATGAGGGATCCCGTGGGGAAGGCGAGGCGGCGAGGGAAGGGATGCGGGGTGTGGCATCAAGCCGTGATTCCATGGGGCGATCCCTTGGATCGGACATGAAAAAACCTGTCATCCTGCGCATGTGCCAAGTGTACGCCGCTTTCCAGCAGGGTGCTGCCCGAAGGCGGGTCGAGTCTGTTCCACTGGATGCATCGGGAACGGGTCGAGCGGAACCTAGAATGTGGACACCCACCCGCCTATGACCTGCAGGAGCCCTGAAAATGCCGTTCTCCCACCTCTCGCTCGGCCCGGAGTTTGAACGCGCGTTCGCGGCGCTGGGATATGCCCAGCCGTTTCCGGTGCAGGAGCAGGCCATTCCGGTGGCCCTCGCGGGCAAGGATCTGGTGGTGCAGGCGCCCACGGGTTCCGGGAAGACCGTCGCTTTTCTCGCGCCGATCCTGCGCGCCCTGGAGTCGGGAAAGAATCCGTCGTCCCTCGGCAATCCCATCAAGGCCCTGATCCTCGTCCCCACGCGAGAGCTCGCGGTGCAGGTGGAGGACCGGGCGAAGGAACTGGCACGGCATCTCTCCAAGCGCGTGAAGATCGTTACGGCCTGCGGGGGTGTCTCGGCGAACCCGCAGATGCTCGCCTTGCGTGGCGGCGCGGACCTGGTGATCGCCACCCCCGGACGCCTGCTGCACCTGCTGCGCCAGAACGCGCTTCACCTCTCCGTCCTGCGGCGCCTTGTGATCGACGAGGCCGACAAGCTGCTGGACCTGGGCTTTGCGGACGAAATGAATGAGCTGCGGGACCTGCTGCCCATCGGCCGACAGACGCTGCTGTTCTCCGCGACCATGAACACGGCGGTTCAGGAGGTCGTCCAGACCTTTCTGAACCAGCCACAGGGCATCGTGGTGGAGGCGCCGCCGGAAGTGGACTTCGCCATCGAGGAGACGGCCTACCTGGTGCCCATGGAGCAGAAGGGGCCGTTCCTCCGGGATCTCCTGATGCGCGAAACGTGGCCCCAGGTGCTGATCTTCGTCTCCTCGGGACGCCGAGCGGACAACGTCATTCTCAAGCTGGGAAAGCATGGCATCCAGGCCCGCGCGATCCATGGCGAGAAGAGCCAGGGCGCCCGCACGGAAGTGCTCAATCTGTTTCGTCAGGGTCGCCTGCGGGTGCTGGTGGCCACCGACCTCATCGCCCGCGGCATCGACATCAGCGGCCTCCCCTGCGTGATCAACTACGAGCTTCCGCGTTCCCCCAGGGACTACGTGCACCGCGTCGGGCGCACGGGTCGGGCGGGCCAAAGCGGCCTCGCCATCAGCCTCGTGGCTCCTGACGAGGAACAGCACTTGGGCGTCATCGAGAAGAAGGTGCGGCGCAAGTTCCGCAGGGAGCGGATCGAGTCCTGACCCTTACCCGATCTTGAGGATGCGCCTGACGATGGGCGTGCAGCCTGCGACGAAGAACTCGATGGCGATGACCATCACGATGAGGCCCATGAGGCGCAGGAGCACCTTGTTGCCCGTCTCGCCGAGGCGGGGCAGGATGCGCGAGGCGCCGAGAAACGCGAGGGCCACGAGGCTCATCACCGCGAGCACCGCCACGAGGAAGGCGCCCTTGTGGGCCCAGGTGGAGGCATCGGCCCACATCACGATGGCGTTGGTGATGGCGCCGGGGCCGCAGATGAGGGGAATCGCCAGGGGCGTGACGGTGATGTCCTTGGCGAAGGCCTTGGCTTCCGCAGGGTCTTCCATCTTCACCCGCACCAGCCGGGCCTGGAGCATGTCGTAGCCCATCATGAAGAAGATGACGCCGCCCACGACCCGGAAGCTGTCCACGGTGATGGAGAAGAATCGGAAGATCAGCTGCCCCGCCAGGGCGAACATGATCAGCGTGAGCAGGGCGATGCCTGTGGCCCGCAGCGCGATGGTGCGCCGCTGCCGGGGCTCGAGGTCCCGGGTGAGCCCGAGAAAGACCGGCGAGAGGCTCAAGGGGTTGATGAGCGTAATGAAGCTGGTGAAGAGGAGCAGGGTGTATTCGAAGAGCGTCATCAGAACTCCGGTCGGACCCGCGCGGCTGCGGAGATCTTCCCGCCATTCTCCGTTCTGAGAAGGCCTGATTCGCCATGGCTGCGTCATTCGCTGCGGCACCTCCGTGGCATCCCCGGAGACGCATCGGCAGACGGTCGGCATGAACCGGGGTTTTGCGTATGCTTGCTCAGTTCATCGCCAGGCGGATGGCAGGGCTCGGCAGTTGGAGCCGCAGGTCGGCACCGTTTGGGCTTTGCCCAAGCCTGTGCCGCCCCGCTGACGCCGGTCAGCTACTCCAACAGCACGATTGGGGATGAACGAAGGTGTTGCCGGGGTGGGCTATCCTGAAAGGTCGGAGGCAAGATGCTCAAGCTCGCGGTGTTCGGTGCGCAGACCCTGCTCGGTCGTGAACTGGTGGAGGTCCTCGAAACCCGGGACTGCTCGGTGCTGCCCCTGGGCACGGGCCCGCTGACGGAGGCGCAGGAGGAGGCGGACCTGGTGATGTTCGCGCCCACCCCGGCCCTGCTGGAAGGCCTCGACGCCGTGATCCTGGCGGACACGCCGATCGTGCCCGAGATGCTCGAGGTCTTCCCGGGCCGCATCCTCGACCTGCGGGAGACGCCGGAGGAGATCCTGCCCCCCGTGCCCCTCAGCGGCGGCTGGCCCGAAGGCGTGCGCGCCCTGCGGGGACGGCCCTCCATCGAGCAGGTGCTGGCGGTGATCCCCCAGCTGGTCACGGGCATCACCGGGCTTGCGGGCACCCACCTGTGCAGCGTGGCGCACCTCGGCGAGAAGGGCCTCGACGGCCTTCTGGCGCAGAGCTGGGCCGTCCTCCAGGGCGAGGAGCCGGATACCACCGAACTGGGCTACCGCGCAGCCTTCGAGATCCATCCCCAGGTGGGCCGCGGCCACTTTGTGGAAGTCCGCGTGCCGGTCTTCCATGGCGACCTGCTGATCCTGCACCTCACCGGCTCCGATCTGGTGAAGAAGGAAGCCCCGGAAGGCTGCCTCTGGGTGGACACGCCTCCCACCAGTCGTCAGGTGGCGGTGAGCAAGGACCTGCTCGCCCACCTGAGCCCGAGCCCCACCGGTGGCGTGCTGACCCTCGGCTTCGATGCCGTGCTCTGGGGCAGCCTGCGGCCCGTGATGCGACTGTTCGAGCTGTAGAGGTCTGCCATGCCGAGGAGCCTCAACGACCAGGTGGGCCGCGGAGGGTTTTTCAAGGCCATGGGGCAGCTCATGGCGGGCTACATGGCGGAGCGGGTCTCCGATGCGGTGGCGGGCATGGGGCCGAAGCTACTCCGTCCCCCCGGTGCGTTGGAGGAATTCGACTTTCTGGTGGCCTGTACCCGCTGCGACAAGTGCATCCAGGCCTGCCCCCAGGACACGCTCCAGAAGGCCAGTGCCAGTGCGGGATTGGGCACCGGCACGCCCACCTTCGATCCCCGCGGCATGCCCTGCTTCCTCTGCACGGAACTGCCCTGCGTGAAGGCCTGTCCCGATGGCGCCCTCGTCTGGCCGCACCTCGAGCGCAAGGATCAGGAGCCCCTGGACGGTCCGAAGGCCGCCCGCATGGGCCTTGCCAAGGTGTTGGACAACCGCTGTCTCACCTATGAGCGGGACGACCGCCCCGCCATGGCTTGCCGCACCTGCTACGACCGCTGCCCCTATCCCGACGAGGCCATCCGCCTCGTGGAGGCGACCCAGGAGGCCGCCGTCGCCCATCCCGTGGTGGATGCCGCCTTCTGCACCGGCTGCGGCCTCTGCACGTTTGCCTGCCCGACCCTGGAACCCGCCATCGTCGTGAAGCCGCGAGACTGAGCGGCATACCGCGACCTCGGCGCTTCATGAACCGTTCCCGGTATCCTGATCCCACTCCCATGGGCGCCTTCGACGAACTGAACCTGGATGCCGACGCCGACCTGCCGCTCTACCTGCAGGTGGCGGAGGGTGTGGTCCGGGCGTTGGCTGACGGGCGGCTCCGGTCGGGGGATTCGGTGCCGGGCACCCGCACCCTGGCGGAGCGACTGGGGGTCAGCCGTAATGTGGCGGTGGCGGCCTTTCAGGAGCTCATGGCTCAGGGCATCCTCACCTGCGAAGTGGGTTCGGGCACGCGCATCGCGGCGTCGCTGCCCGCGGGCCTCGCGCCGGGTCACTTTGCCAGCGCCCTTACGGGGCCTTCCTACGGCTTCGACCTGCCCTCGCGCCTGGAGCCGGTGGAGGCGAGTGGACCCTGTCGACCGGCCCTGGACCTGCGGGGCGCCCAACTGGACTCGCGGCTCCTGCCCAGTGCGGAATTGGCCCGGGCCTACCGTCGCGCGCTCGAGCACCACCGTCCCGGCGACGGCGCCGACCTCAAGGGGCATCCAGATCTGCGGGGCTGTCTGGTGACCTACCTCCGCGAACAGCGCGGCCTGCCCACGGATCCCGAGCGCCTGCTGCTCACGGCGGGACTTCCGGAGAGCCTCACCCTGCTGGCGGTGGCCTTCCTGCGCCCGGGAGAGCGGGTGGGCGTGGAACAGCCGGGCCGCCCCAAGGCCGTGCAGATCTTCGAGCTGGCGGGTGGCACCGTGGTGCCGCTGCCGGTGGATGGCGAGGGCCTGATCCCGGAGGCGCTGGAGGAATCCCTGATGACCGGCGGCCTGCGTCTGCTGCTACTCAGCCCCGCCGCCCAATACCCCACCGGCGTAGCCCTTTCACCGGAGCGCCGGAGGCGGATCCTCGAACTGGCCGCTCAGCATCGTGTGGCGGTGCTGGAGGACGACGGTGCAGCGGATGTGCACTACGGCGACCTGCCACCCCGGCCCCTGGCGGCGGAGGATCCCAAGGGCGTCGTCATCCACCTGGGGGGCCTCGGCGCGCTTCTGGGTTCGGGTCTGCGTCTGGGCTGGGTGCGGGGGCCGCGGGCCCTGGTGGATCGGCTCGCGGGCATGCGGGATCGCGCCGAGGCCGCGGCCGCGTGGCCCATGGAGCAGGCGGTGCGGGATCTCCTGCTGGATGGCCTCGTGGCGCGACAGGCGCGCAAGGTCCGCACGGCATGCCGGGAGCGACGGGATCATCTCGCGGCGCTGTGGCACGCGAACACGGGACTGATGCCGTTGATGCCGGACGCAGGGCTGGCGCTCTGGGGGCCGGTACCGGTCGGCATGTCGGCCCTGAACTGGGTGGATCGTGCCGCTCAAGCGGGCGTCCGGGTGGAGCCCGGCAGCGCCTTCCACCGGGATCGCATCGACCTGCCTTTTCTGCACCTGGGCTTCGCCGCGCTGGAGCCGGAGGAACTCGCGGTGGCCATGGCGCGTCTTCAGGAATGCCGGCCATGAAAGGGGGGACCGCCTGTTCGCAAGGCTCGCGATGTCCCCCCTTGGACCTCCGTGCGGTGGCCAAGCCAAGCCCGACCACCGCGTCTGTTGTGATGGAGGCGACGCCGCTGCCCTGGTCTTTCACCGTGGCGCCGGACCGTGATTCCGGGGCCTCGCTGGTGGCGGAAGTCCACCGCTGGGCGGGGCCCGATGGGGATCTTGGCCGGGCGGTGTGGTCCGTGTTGAGCGGCAGCAGCGGCGAGGGCTCAGAGTTCGATCTGGACGATGTGCTGGATCGCCTGCGCCGATGGGACCGCTACCAGGATCTGCGTCTGCTGGGGCTGGGCAGTGGCGGTGCGGTGTTCGCCGCCTGGGATCCGCGCCTACATCGGGATGTGGCCCTGAAATTCCTCTGGCCCCGCGCCTACCTCCACCGCAGCCGCGCCCTGGACGAAGCCCGGGCTCAGGCTCAGGTGGACCATCCCCATGTCGTGAAGATTTTCGAGACCGGCGAAGTGCTCGGTCTGGCCTACATCGCCATGCAGCGGGTGGATGGCGGATCCTTGGCCTCCGTGCTACCAAAGCTCCGCCGTGAGCAGCGGCTGCGCCTGCTGGTGCAAGTGGCGGAAGGCGTTCAGGCGGCCCATGACCGCGGCATGCTGCACCTGGATCTGAAGCCGGCCAACGTCCTGGTGGACCTGCGGAACCCCGAGCGGCCCTGGGCCCTGGTGGCGGACTTCGGTCTGGCTCGGAGCAGCGTCGGCGAGAGCCGGGGCGCCATCGGCACGCCGCCCTTCAGCAGCCCCGAGCAGCTGCGCGGCGAGGCCGTGAGTCCCGCCAGCGACGTGCACGCCCTGGGCGTCTGCCTGGATAGCCTCCTCGCGGAGCATCCGCCCTTCGCGCTGGAGCTGCTCAAGGACTGGCCGCGATTGGCGGAGGCCGAGCCCCGGCCCCTCGCCCAGCGCGCCCTGAACCTGGATCCAGCGTTGGCGCGGCTCGTGGCCTGGGCCATGGCCAAGGATCCAGCGGCTCGGCCCGAACACCCCAGGGACTTCGCCGCGGCGCTTTCGGCCTGCCTGGATGGGGATGGGCGGGCCCTGCAGCACGCCGCCCGACGCGGTCGGAGGTGGCGCTGGACCGCTACCGCGGCGGCGCTGGCCCTCGCCCTGACGGCGCTTTGGGGCGTGCGGGTGCGGACGCGCTCGGCACGGGCTCTGACCTACCAGCAGACCTGCCAGCAGGTGAGCCGGGATTTCGAGAGTCGCCTGCGCCATCTGCGCACGCGGCCTCAGCATGATGTGCGCCCTGAGCTGGGGGAGCTGCGGGAGCGCCTGAAGGGCCTGGAAGCGCAACTGGCGACCACACCTGGAGAGGGCCAGACGGCGATGCACCTCGCCCTCGGCAAGGGGCATCTGGCCCTGGGGGACGGCGAGCGGGCACTGCCGTACCTGCAGTGGGCCTGGGACCAGGGGGACCGCACCCCCACCTGTGCGGCGGCCCTTGGGCTGGCCCATGGGGAAGCGTACCGCCGACAGTTGGAGCGCTACGGGCCGACCGTCAGCCCGGGGCTGGCGAAGCTGCGGGCGGAAAAGCTGGCGGTGCACGGCGCCGCGGTCCAGGCGCTGCTCAAGGATGTGCAGGCCGGTCCTGGGGAGAGTTCGAGCTACCTCGCGGCGGTGGTGGCCTCCTGCGGCTTCAGGGCTGGTGCGGACACCCTGCGGCTGGCGCGACAGGCGCGCTACGAGGCGCCCTGGCTCTACGAGGCGTGCCTCCTGGAGGCGAGCGCGGCCCACGGCCTGATCATGGAACTCCAGGGCGGGGGTGATGAGGCCCACGTCACCGAGCTCTTCAACCTCGGCGACACGGCCCTGGATGTGGCGGCGGACCTCGGACGCAGCGACGTGCGCGTGCCCCTACACCGGGTGACGCTTCTCACCGAGCGGGTGATGCGAGGCCTGGAGCGCGGGCGCGTGGAGATCGTCTGGGTGGCACACCTGGAGGAGGCCATTCGCACCGCCCATGCCATCGAGGATGGACCTCTGGTCGATGCCTTCGAGCTGGTGGCCAGCCTGCAGCTGATCGCGTACGACCGTCGCATGGGGGTGGACTCGACGCCTCGCATCCAGCGGGCCCTGACCCTGGGACGCGCCCTGGTGGGGCATCCGCAACATGGCCTGCGATCGCGCATCCTGCTGGGAGAAGTGCTCCAGGCCGAAGCGCAACGGGTGCTGGCAGAAGGACGGTCCCCGCTTGTTCTGCTGGATGAGGCGGATGCCCTCGTGCGCGGGCTCGTGGCGGAGGTGGGCTGGACCGAGGCTGATCTTGCGGAGTCCCATGTCCTGCGTTGCCGGGCCCTGCGGGTGGAGGGGTTGGATCCCACGGATTTCCTGATCCCAAACCTCAAGCCCTTCGACCAGGGGATGAAGGACTATGCCGGGGACTATGGCGCGCCCCTTACCTATGCCCGGGCGTGGCTGGAATGCGCTCAGGCGCGCCTGGAGCAGGGCAGTGATCCCGCAGAGGCTTTGGAGCGGGCGCGTCCGCACGTGGCATTGGCCCGACAGCAGGGTGGGGAGGCCCCCGGCCCCGCCTATGTCCTGGCTCACCTGCGGATGCTGGAGGCTTGGCAGGCCAAGGGGCTGGGCCAAGATCCCGCGCTGGCCCTGCGGGAGGCGGAGGGGCAGCTGCTGTCGGTGCGCAAGGTTCAACCGGAACGCCAGGATGTGTCGGTGATGCTGGCGTGGACGCGTTGGCTGCGGGGCGATCGTGCGGGCGCCACGACCCTGTTGAAGCCGATTCCCCAGGGCCACCTGCTGCGGCGGCTTCATGCGTCGCTCTGGTCAAAATTGAAATAGCGAGAGGGGCCGAAGCCCCTCTGTGAACACGCCAGGATCCCAGCTACTGCGCGCGCAGGCTGACCTGGTCGATCAGGAAATTCGTGGCGAGGGCGGAGTCCTCCGTCATGTTGAAGTGGATGCGCACGGTCTGGCCCTTGTAGGCGCTGAGATCGAAACTGCGCATCTGGTAGCCGGTGGCTGCATTGGCGTTGCTGTACGTCGCGAGGGTATTCAGCACGGTTCCGGCACTGTTGCGGACCTGGATGGCGAGCTTGTCGTAGACCGTGCTTCCGGACTCCTTGGTGTCGATGTGGAGGTAGAAGCTCAGGGTGGCGCTGGCGGCCGTCGTCGGGATGGTCACGGTCTGATAGAGCGTCTCGGTGCTGGTCTTGCCGTTGCCGCCCAGGAACGCCGCATTCACGCCGGCATAGGCGGGCTCGTTGTAGGTGGAGCCGCTCCAGTTTCCGATGGCGCCGCTGGTGCCGGTCCAGGATGTGGCCCCGCTCTCGAAGCCGCCATTCAGGATGATTTCCTTGGGATCGCCGGTGGTCAGGGCGAGCGTCGCCTCGTTGCTGGTAAGGGTCGCCTGCTTGGCATCCGTCACCTTCACGCTATAGCGACCGGTGGTGGCGGCAGACGCGGTGAAGGTGTAGACAGCGGCTGTTGCACCATTCACGACGGCGCCGTTCTTTAGCCACTGGTAGGCGTAGGGCGCGGTGCCGCCGGAGGCCGAGGCCGTGAAGGTGACGGAGGTGCCGTCGGCCACGGTCTGATTGGCGAGGCTGCTCACGGCCAAGGGGAGTTCGCCCTGGTCGGCGAGGCCGGAGAAGACGGGGATGCTGTTCACGCGGCAGTGGATGGAATCCGTTCCCAGCCACGGGAGGCCGGGGGCGGCCTTCACGCCGATGATGCGGTAGCCCGAGCCGTAGGCTGCGCGGATCTGATCGAGGGCGGCCTTGTCCGCGGCATCCGTCTCGGAGGTCAGCACCGGCACGAAGACACGGTCGTTGAGGATCACGTGGTTCACGTACGGGGCATCCGCAGAGCCGTCGATGCGGATCACAGTGTATTTCTGGCCCGCGGCGTTGGTGCGATTTCGCCACTGGTCCGCGGCGGCTTCGTAGTTGCTGTAGTAGCTGTCGCTGCTCGGCACTCGCTTCACGAGCACGGTGGTGGGGTTGATGAACTTCGCCCAGCAGTCGATGTGCTTGATGTAGTCCTTCGGATAGCCCGGGTCCGTCGGGATGTAATAGGTGTTGAAGCCCACGGTCGTGCTGGCCATCTGCTTGAGCTGAGTCTCGCTGAGGCCACTGTTCTCATCCCGCAGTCGGTCCGTGCTGGCGCCCACCTTCAGGCTGTCGGTCATCACATTGCCGCCCTGGCAGACGAAGGTGAGGTTGTAGCTGGACGACAGCTGGAGCTGGCTGGCCAGGACCTGGGGCACACGGTCGTCATTGGGGCGCTCGCCGTTGGGACGGTAGACAACGTCCACCATGCGCACCACGCGCTTACCGTTCTCCTCGGCGGTGATCCACCACGGGCCGTAGTCCCGGGTCCAGTAGGTGTCGGTGGTGGCGTTGACGAACACGATGTTCGACAGGTTCACACCGCCGTTCTGGAAGGCCGTGCGGGCCGCCGTCTGGCTGCTGGAGGCGCACAGCACGTAGGTCTTCAGCTCGGAGGCGATGGCCTTGACGGCGTCGACTGAGATGCCCAAGGGGTAGCGCACCAGGGCGCCCTGGACCTTCTCCCATTCCGCGATCATGCGCGGTGCGACGGGATTGGCGCGCAGGGCGGGCACCGCCCGATAGGTTGGGGCCGGTTCGAGGGTGAAGCGCGGCTCGTTCGGGCCGGGCTCCTTGGTGAGGCCGCGGAGATCGTAGGGATTGACGGGGGGCTGGCCGTGCTGGGCCGCCAGGGGCGCGGCGATGAGCAGCAGCGAGATGAAGGATCGGATCGACATGGAGACTCCTTGGTTCAGACGACGGGGCCGCATAGGCGGCCCCGTGTTAACGGCGTTGAAGGGATCTACTTGACGGCCAGGCTGACCTTGTCCACGAGGAAGTTCGTGGCGAGGGCCGAATCCTCGGTCATGTTGAAGTGCACGCGGATGGTTTGGCCCTTGTAAGCGCTCAGGTCGAAGCTGCGCACCTGGTAGCCGCTGGCGGCGTTGGCGTTGCTGTAGGTGGCCAGGGTCTTGAGGACCGTCCCAGCGCTGTTGCGCACCTGCACGGCGAGTTTGTCGTAGACGGTGCTGCCGCTCTCCTGGGTGTCGATGTGAAGGTAGAAGCTGAGCACGGCGCTGGTGGCCGTCGTGGGGATGGTCACGGTCTGGTAGAGCGTCTCGGTGGCGGTTTTTCCGTTGCCGCCAAGGAAGGCCGCATTCACGCCTTCATAAGCAGGCTGGTTGTAGGTGGACCCGCTCCAGTTGCCGATGACGCCGGTGGTGCCGGTCCAGGAGGTCGCGCCGCTTTCGAAGCCCCCGTTGACAATCTTCTCGGTGGGGTTGCCGGTGGAATTCACCGTCAGGGTCGCCTGGGTGCTGGTGGCGCTGCCGGCGGTGTTGGTGACGACCACATGGAACTTCGCGCCGTTGTCTGCGGTGGTGGTGGCGGGCGTCGTGTAGGCGCCCGTGGTGGCTCCGCTCACCGCCACGCTGTTCTTGTACCACTGGTAGGTGAAAGGCGCAGTGCCCGAGGCGGTGACGCTGAAGGTGGCGGTCTGGCCCACATTCACGGTCGTGTTCTGGGGCTGGCCGGTGATGGTGGGCTTGGTGGTGGTGCTGGTCACCGTAAGGGTGGCGCTGTTGCTGGTGACGCTGCCGGCAGCGTTGGTGACGACCACATAGAACGTCGCATTGTTGTCTGCGGTGGTGGTGGTCGGCGTCGTGTAGCTGGCGGCGGTGGCACCCGAGATGGCAGCGCTGTTCTTGTACCACTGGTAGCTGAGGCCCGTGCCGGAGGCAGCCACGCTGAAGGTGGCGGTCTGGCCGACGGTGGCGGTCTGGTTGGCGGGCTGGGTGGTGATGGTCGGCTTGGTGGGATTCACCGCGCCCGGGGCGACCTTCAGGGTGGCGTCGCCGAAGATGATCCAGGACTGAGTGGTCTGGACGGAATCGGCATCCTGACTCTCGCCCAGCATCAGGTTGAATGCGTTCATGGCGATGGCGCCGATGGTCGGCTTGCCGTGGTCCGTGTTCGTGCCGTCGCCAGGATTCGCGGTGTAGTTGTAACCGCCGGTAAGCAGGTCGTTCATGTAGTCCTGGCCGCGCATGGGGGGGAGCCAGGGCTGGTAGATGGTGGACATGACGGCCGCCACGGCGCCGCCATTCTGCTTGCGCAGCCAGACTTCGGCAAAGCAGGTCTGGGTGTTGTACTGGCCTACCACACAGGCGACGCTGAAGATGATCGGGGTCTTCGAGCCGTTGGTGAGGGCGTTCACTGCGGTGTTGTTCATTCCAGTGGTGGCCCAGCCATCGTGGATGCCGTGGCCGGTGTAGTTGATGACGCCGAGGCCGGCGTTCACGGGCGTGGTGCAGGCGGACAGGGGCGCGGTGCTGGGGGAGTCATATGCGGTGGCGACGCTGGTCCAGCCCTTGGCCATCAGCTTGTTGGTCTTGATGACGTTCTCGTGGGCGACATCCGCCTCGCCGTCATCCCCCTGGCCGGCACCTTCGTTGGAGGCCATGCCGAGGCCCTTCTTCATCCAGTCCTGCGCACCGCCCGTTTCGTAGGCGATGGTCTTGTTCACCTGGGTGGTGATTTCGGCGGCGGTGCTGCCGCTGAACCGGCCGACGATCAGGTCGAAATATTTATCGCTGCCGGAGACGAGGCCCAGGGCATTGTCGATGGCCGCAGTCTCGCCATTCGAAGTGGTCGTGTCGCACTTGAGGTCGGCCCAGTCGCCCACCAGCTGCACGTAGAGAATGTTCTTATTGGCGTTGTAGGCGTTCTGGACGGTGGTCTTCACGTTCGTGCCCGTGGCCACCTGCTGAGGCGTCACGATCCAGCCGAGGCTGCGCTTGTGGTCGATCCAGGGCTGGATGGCAGAGGCATCCCGGGCGGTGTAGATCACGAGGATCTCGCCCTGGTCGCCGACCTCGTAGGGCCAGGCGGCACGTTCCACGCCCCGGCCGGGGAGGCTGGGCTGGCTGTTCAGGAACATGCCCTGGATGGGGCCGACTACCTCGGCGGTGACCTTGCGGGAATCCGGGTGGTCGCGTTCGATGGTGAACTGCTGCCCGACGGGCTTCACACGGAAGACGAGGCGCGTATAGACCCGGGCCTGCTGGGCGCCGTTGTCGATCTGGGTCACGGCGAAGCGCAGGTTGTAGCCGGCGACGTTGCGGATGAAATAGGACTCGCTGTGCTCCACCACCTGGGCGGGATACATGCCGGCCCGCAGGCTCTCACGGCTGATGACATAGGGGACCTTTGCGGGATCCTGGTTGCGGTAGATGGTGCCCCGGCTCGGCAGGTAGGGATGGGGCAGGGCGAAGTCCTGATGGTCGCTCTCCACGAGCTCCAACTCGTACTCCATGCGCGGATCCACGGCGAGGTTGGCCTGGCGGGAGAGGATCTCGGGGAAGCCCGCGGTGCCGGAGGTGAGGAAGCCACTGAGATTCTGGAAGTGGCTGAAGGGCTGCCCCTGCTTTTCCACCACGCCGAGTTTCGGGCTGGCATTCAGTTCGTAGGTCACGAGGATGGAGCCATCCGGCTGGTTCGCCGCCTTCAGGCTGAAGGCTCGGGCGGCGGATTGGGTGGCGCGGCGGGATTCCTGAGCGGAGAGGGTACCTGCGGCGAGGGCGAGACCCAGGCCCGTGAGGGCGAGGCTGCGGCCGAAAGAGGACGAACGGGACATGGAAGTCTCCTTGAAATGGGACATAAAAACCGCGGCAATGGGGACCGCGGGGAACAGGGGCTTGTCAAGGCAAGATGGCCCACTAATGTCCAACCCAAAGGAGTGGATCAGAAGATCCAGTTTTGCTTTGCCAACTGGACCAGTACGCAGATCAAGTTATGTAAATACAATAATTTGAGTGTGTATGCATGCCTGGGCGCATGTCGAAGGGCGGCTCCTGGGCGATATGTGGTGTCAACATGAATAAATTCATGCAGTTGAAAACGTGTTATAGGTCTCCTTGTGCGAGACAGTCTTTGGCATGAGCATGCCTGGGACTTGCATCTGTCTTTGGAATGAATGCCGTATTAATCCAAGCCGTTTGGGCCCTTGCCTCAGCCCTTCAGCCACGCAGGGATCTTCTCCAGCAGGAAGAACACGATCTCCACGGCGATGAGGCCGATGATGATCCACTCCAGACGGTGGTTCTTGCGGGTCGTGAGGACATCCATCACCCGCGCCCCTGCGTCGGCGAGGTAGGCGAGCTTCTGCTGGATGGCCCCCAGCCGCTCCTCCAGGTCGAAGGCGTCGAAGAGGGCGCCGTCGAGATGGGCGAGGCTCTCGCTCTCCCAGGTCTCCGGTGGGTCGTCGAAGAGCGTGAGGTTCTCCAAGACCAGCGCGCGTACCTCCAAGGTGAAGCCGATGAGCTGGAGGGCCTCCTTGTGGCGCAGGGTGAGGCGCCCGTGCTCGCCCAGTTCCTTCACCACGGGCTCGAAGCGCGCCATGGCGGCCTTTACCGTCTCCTCGATGTGATCCAGGGACACGCTCTGGGCCAGGGCGAGGCTGATGATCTTGAGCTTGTCGAGGGTGAGGTCCTTCAACCAGACCTCCGAGAAGCCCACCCGGTCCGTCTCGGCCCCCAGATGGACCGTCAGGCGGTCCCGCACCCGATCCATGCGGGGTCCGAGTTCGGGCAAGGCTGCAAGTTCCTCCAGGAGCGACGCCACCAGCGCCGCCGAGCAGTTCCAGAAGACGACGGCGCCGAACTTCTCCAGGTAGACGAAGGAACCGCGCTCCGGCTCGATCACCAGCGGGTTGGCGCTGAGAACGGCATGATGCGGGAAGCGGACGCGGAAGGCCCGGGTATCCAGCTGGCCTTCGAAATAGTCCGCCCAGAGCTCCAGGCGGGCAGGGGGTTCGGGAAGGAAGAGGGAGGGCGACATGGCGACCACCTTGGGCACCTCATCGGCAGCGGCGGGGCTTCCGATCAGCCTGCACTCCGCCTGTGCCGCGGGTGTGACGCGATCCGATGCTGCGATCTGCTGTGGTGATCCACCGTGGCCTTCAGCTCAGGCCAAGCTGGCGGGCCATGAGGATCGCCCCCGCCGCCGCCACGTTCAGGCTGTCCATGCCCCGGGCCATGGGGATGCGCACCACGCGGTCGCAGCGGTCCAGCCAGGCGGCGTCGAGGCCGGGGCCTTCGGGGCCGAGCACCAGGGCCGAGGCAGCGGTGGGCCGCCAGTCCGCCAGCGCCACAGCATCATCCCGTAGGGCCGCGGCGGCGACTTCACCGACCGCGGTGGACTGCCAGCCCGCCAGAAGGGCCGCCAGTTCTGTCTCGTCCGAGCGCTGCCACACGGGAATCCGCCAGGCGGCTCCCATGGAGACGCGCACGGAACGACGGTCGAAGGGGCTCGGGCCGCTGCCCGCCAGCACACCGTCGATGCCGAGGGCTGCGCCCGTGCGCAGGAGGTTGCCCAGGTTGTCCACGTTGTCGAGACGCGGCAAGACCAGCAGGTGACGGGCGGCGTGCAGCGTCTCCAGACTCGGTTCGGTTGGGATGGCGACACAGGCCAGCACGCCCCGGTGGAAGGGGAAACCCACCAGGGCCTCCAGCTCCGCATCGGGCAGGCTCAAGAGGGGAACGTCCGTAGGCAGCCGTTCCGCAAAGCCGCTCGCCGCGCGGTCCGAGGCGAGCACCGAGAGGATCTGAAGGCGGTCGGCATCCTTCAGGGCCTCCTCCACCAGGAACCGCCCCTCGCAGACGAAGCAGGGGCCGGCCTCGGGATGGGTCAGCGTCTTGGCGCCATGGAGCTGAGCGTAGGGGGCGAAGGCGGGATCGGAGGGCAGGGGCATGGGGAAAGGGTACAGGGTTCGGAGTGTGGGGTTCAGGGCAGCATCGAACCTTGAACCCTGCACCCTGACCCCTGTCCCAGTGGCACACTGGGATCCCATGAAACTCACCTGGCTCCTCGCCCATCAGAAGAAGCGGCTCCACAGCCGCTGGGTCTGGGTGAGTGTCTTCGTCTTCGGGCTGCCGCTCTTCATGATGAAGCTCACGCTGCTCATGCCGCAGGCGCCCTGGAGTGTGGCGGCCTGGGCGAGCACGGTGTTCACCCCATTCCTGTTCAGTGGGCTCTACGTGTGGGCCTCGCCCATCCCGTGGATGTGGACGGGCGAAGGTCGAGACTTTGCGCCCTTCTTCCGGGGCGCCTTCCAGTCCGTTGTCTTCGCCTTCGGGGCCGCCCTCGTGCTCGCGCAGCTGGACGCCCTGCTGATCTGGCTGGCCCGGGCTCACGGCATCCAGGGCGTCGGCTTCGCCGGGAATGCTGCGGCCCAGCTGCTGGTGCTAATCACGTCCCTGCCCATCCTCGGCTACTTCCTGGCCCAGCACGCCAAAACGGAGCACGACAAGATCGAGGCGGAGCGCCATGCCCGAGAGGCGGAATGGATCCTCCTGCGGGGTCAGCTGAGCCCCCACGTGCTCTTCAACGCCCTCAACGGTCTTGCGGAACTGGTGCGGGTGGACGCCCTGGCCGCGGAGCAGGTGATCCTCGATCTGGCGGACCTCTACCGCGCCCTGACCCGCCACGGGAGCCGCGCCATGGCGCCGCTCGGGGACGAGCGGGCCATGCTGGAGCGCTACCTCTCCGTGGAGCGCATGCGCATGGGGAACCGCATCAAGATCGCCTGGGACTGGGACGAGAGCCTGGACCCCATCGAGACGCCGCCCTTCCTGCTCCAACCCAGCGTGGAGAACGCGCTGAAGCACGGCATCGGTCCCAGTACCAAGGGCGGCGAACTCTACATTGCGGGCCTGCGGGAGGGGAACGTGATCGTCCTGCGGGTGGCCAACAACGGCGCCCCGCTGCCGCCCGTGCCAGGGGAGGGCGTCGGTGTGAAGAACCTCATCGCCCGTCTGAAGCTGGCCTACGGCGATGCCGCCTCGTACCGCCTCTACAGCCAGGGCATCTGGACCCTGGCGGAGATTCGAATTGATACGGACGTTGAACGGGGGAGATCGCTTGAGCCTTTTGGGGCCGACCTCTCCCCCGCATCCCCGCGCTGGGAAGCGAGGCCAAGTTTGGCTTCCCGGCCGACCCCTTTCGCCCCCCGTGGGAGGACTGAACCATGAGCCTGCGCGTCGCCCTCGCCGATGACGAACCCCTGGCCCGACAGCGCCTGAGTCGCCTCCTGCGGGAGGCCGGCTGTGAGGTGACGGCAGAGTTCGAGAACGGCGCGGACCTGCTGGTCTGGCTCAAGGAGCGGCCCGAGGTGGACGCCCTCTTTCTGGACATCCAGATGCCGGGCGTCTCGGGTCTGGAGGTGATGGCGGAACTCGAGGAAGGTCACGCCTGCCCGCCGGTCATCTTCGTGACCGCCTTCGCGGAACACGCCGTGCGGGCCTTCGAGACGGCGGCGGTGGACTACATCCTCAAGCCGCTTTCCGCGGATCGTCTCCAGAAGGCGCTCCAGCGGCTCCAGGGCGGCGCCGTGCCGCGTCGCACCGTCGGAGAACTGAAGGATCTTTTGGGCGGCCGGTTCCCCGTGCGGGCGGGCGAGGGCCACATCTTCCTGGAGCTCAAGCGCGTCTCCCACTTCGAGGTGGAGGACGAGGTCGTGCATGTCTGGGCGGGCACCGGCGGCAAGCTCACCCGCTTCCGCACGGACTGGACCACCCTCGGCGAAGTGGAATCCCACTTCCCCAAGGCCGGAATGGTGCGCATCCAGCGCCACCTGCTGCTGCGTCCCGAGGCGGTGCTCGGCCTCAAGCCGCTGGAGGGCGGGCGGGCGAGTGTCCGCGTGGGTGAAGGCCTGGACCTGGAGGTCAGCCGCAGCGTGACCCCGCGGATGAAGGAGCTGCTGGGGCTGTAGGCCTCAGTTCGCCGGAAAGAGCCACTTCCGGAAGGCCCGCATGAGCAGGGGCATCACGACCCAGGTCATGGTGGAGACGCAGATGGCGGTGGAGAGCAGCACCTGCCACCACGCGCCCCAGAGGCCGCCACGACTCCAGTCGGCAAAGAACGGCAGTTGCAGCAGGAGCAGGCCGACGATGAATACGGTGGGGGCGAGCCCCAGCTCCGTGAGGGCAGCCAATTTCCAGGCGGGCGTATCTCCGTGTTCGGCGGGCACGCCCATCAGGGCCTCCAGTCCGTGGACCACGCGGGCGGCGCCGGGGCCTTCCGTCAGCCCTTCCGATCGGGTCTGCCACTGGGCGCGGAGGTCGCTCTGGAGCCAGGTCTTCAGGGTGGCCTCGTCCTCGAAAGTGAAGACGAAGAACCAGTCGCGTGCGGAGGCTTCCACGGGCGGTACCGCCTGGTAGGACCGGAATCCCGGCTGGGCGGCCATGACCTCGAAGATGCCCCGGGCCCAGTCCTGGAAGGCGGCTTCCTGGCCGGATCGGGGGCGGCGAGAGATGACGACGGCGGGGTGTTCGGGGTGGGTGAGCTGGTCGAAGTGGCCCATGGGTGCCTCAGGCCTGATCGCGGGGCATGGCGTGGGAGGAGCGCTCCTCCAGGTGGCCCTGGAGCAGTACGGCGGCGCTGGCGGCATCGAGCTTGGCCTTGCGGTCCTTGGCCTTCACGCCGCGCTGGGCCAGGAGTCGCTCTGCCTCGGCGCTGGTAAGGTGCTCGTCTGTGAAGCGCAGGGGCAGACCGGTGCGGGCGGCCAGAGCCTCACCAAAGGCCTGGGCGAGCGGGGCCGTTGCGCTCGGAGTGCCGTCCTTGTGGCAGGGCATGCCTACCAGGAGTGCCTCGGCGCATTCCGATTTGGCGAGTTTCCCGAGGCGCTCGATCGTGGCGTCACCCTCCATGGGCCAGACCTCGAAAGGCGAGGCAAGGATCTCCAGGGCGTCGCAAAAGGCGATGCCGATCTTCTTCGTTCCGTGGTCGAGAGCCATCCAGCGCATCCTGTCATCTTAGAAGGGTGGAGGTCCCATCCGTGTCCCTGCATCGCCTCGCCCTGACATCCTTGCTGACCCTTTCCAGCCTCGTCGCCTCGGCCCAGGCCCTCAACGAAGGCCCCCATGTCTTCTGGGAGAATCGGACGGCGAAGGTCGTGGAGATCGTTGATGGGAAGGTCGTCCAGCGGGCCCTTGGGGCTGGTCATTGGCTCTCACTGCCGGACATGCCTTCAGTGCAGTTGAACCCTGATGGAATTGGCACCGTCCCGGACGATGTTCCGAAGGCCGTCAAAGTCACGGCTGTGAGCGATGTGCACGGGAACGGGGCTGGATTCCGGAAGCTGCTCCAGGCCCATGGCGTCATGGATGCCAAGGCCACATGGAAGTACGGGGCTGGACATCTGGTGGTCCTGGGAGACATCGCGGACCGCGGCCCTGATGTGACGAAATCCTACTGGCTGGTCAGAAGCCTTCAACAGCAGGCCGTCCGGGAAGGCGGGATGGTTCACTTTGTCATGGGGAACCATGAGGCCATGGTCCTGCGTCACGATACGCGCTATGCCCACCCTCGATTCTTGGAGACAGGGGCACTTCTGCATCGCGACATGTCTGGACTCGTGGCCCATGACACGGAACTGGGACTGTGGCTTAGGGCGCAGCCCGCTGTATTGCGCGTGGGCCATCATCTATTTGTCCATGGGGGACTTTCGCCTTCCGTTGTCCGAGCGGGTAGCGATCTGGAAGGAATCAATCAACAGTTCCGCAGTCAGCTCAGAAGCGGTGAAAACGCTTCACTCCTTGGCGGTGCGGGGCCGCTCTGGTACCGCGGGCTCATTCCGGGCATGGAGAAGAAACAGCCCGAATCCACCACCAAGGATGTGGATGCCCTGCTGAAGGCCTTCAAGGTCAAGGCGGTGGTCGTGGGGCATTCCACCCTGGATCGGGTGACGTCTTTCCACGATGGCCGTGTCTTTGGTATCGATGCAGGGCTGAAGGATGGCAAGCCTGGGGAAGTCTGGATCTGGGAGGACGGGAAGGTCTACCGGGGGCTGGCGGATGGACAGCGGGTTCCGGTGGTAGGGGTCGAGCTTCCAAAGGCCGCCGGTCTGTGATCCCGCCGGATCTCCGTCTGCAGACGGCCTGGGGGACGATCGCCCTTTGGCACGGGTCTGAAGGGGTGCACCGTTTGGCATGGCCGGATCCCGGTCCGGTCGGGTGTGAGTCTCCGAACCACGGCATCGTTCGCTTCCTGGATGGAGGGGGGCCCTTTCCCTCGGACATTCCCGTGGACCTGAGCGGCCAGCCGCCCTTCCGTCGCGCGGTCTTCGAGGCGCTGCGAAGGACCCAGGTCGGCGAGACGCTGACCTACGGCGAACTTGCCCTTCAGGTGGGGTGGCCTCGTGCGGCCCGCGCGGTAGGGCAGGCCTTGAAAAGGAATCCCTTGCCCATCCTCGTACCCTGCCACCGGGTGGTGGGGGCAGGGTGGCGCGGCGGGTACAGCTTTCCGGGCGGGCTCGATGCCAAGGCGCGCCTGCTGGACCTGGAGCGGGTGATACTGGAGGCGCGATGATTCGGCCCCTCCCTGATGCGCTCCTTCAATTGCCCCACCGGCGGGATGTGCCTTTTGCACGCCTGACAACCCTTGGGCTCGGCGGAATCTGCCGCTGGCTCTTCGAGCCGGTGGACATGGATCAAGCAGAAACCTTCGTGCGCACCTGTCACCGCGAGGGGCTGTCCTACCGAGTGCTGGGCGGGGGAAGTAACCTCCTGGTTCTGGAGGACATTTCCGAGCCGGTCGTGAGACTGCGTTTTTCGAACGACCTCAAAAGGGAGGGGAATCGCCTTCGGGTGCCTGCCAGCTATGGCCACATCCGGCTTTCCGAGGCCGCTGCAGAGGCCGGACTTGCCGGTTATGAACACGCTTGCGGCATCCCAGGCACCTGCGGCGGAGCCCTTGCCATGAATGCCGGTGCCAATGGTCGGGAGCTGGTGGATGTGCTCTGCGAATACACCTTCCTCACCGCGGAAGGAGAGCGGATCACCCGGGCTCCCCAGCCTGGGGACTTCGGCTACCGGCTGAGCCACCTTCGCCACCGTGGCCTGGGGCTGGAGCTGGTGGTGGATCTGGCTTCGGGTGACCGGCAGGCCCTTCAATCCCGGATGGCGACCTACCGGGAAAAACGGCAGAAAACGCAGCCCATCGGCACGCGCAACGCGGGGTGTCTCTTTCGGAACCCACCGGGGGCCCATGCAGGTCGGCTCATCGAGGAGGCGGGGCTCAAGGGTTTGCGGATCGGCGGGGCGCAGGTGAGCCCCCTCCACGCCAATTTCCTGGTGAATGCGGATGCGGCCAGTCCTGAGGAGTTCCGGGAACTGGTAGATCGCGTGCAGGCGACGGTTCTGGAGCGGAGTGGCGTCCGATTGGAGCTTGAAGTGGAAGTGTGGAGCCATGAAAAGAACCAGTGATTTCCCTTCCGGTCAGGGTTACACTGGGCGGGTGAAGGATGCGGCCTCACACCCCTGGGACCGTCCGGCACCTGAGCAAGTCGCCGGGCGGTCCTTCGTTTTTGGGATGCTTCCTGAGGAACTCGCCGAAGCGGGCGTTCCGGGACGAGCAGACCACGTATTCGCCATGCTTCAGCGCCCCTGGCACTACCGGGATGGCGTGGCGCGGGTGAGTCGGGAGATTCGCACCTGGATGGCGGCGCATCTGGACACCACGCTCCCCGAGGTGGTCGAGCGCATTCCCAGCAGCGACGGATCCACCAAGCTGGCCCTCCGCATGGCGGATGGCGCGGTGGTGGAGGCGGTGCACATGCCTCGGGATGTGCGGAATCCACGCGTGACCCTCTGCATCTCCAGCCAAGTTGGCTGTGCCATGGGCTGCGCCTTCTGCGCCACAGGCACCATGGGCATCAAGCGCAACCTCACCGCGGGCGAGATCGTCGCCCAGGTGCTGGTGGCGCTCAAGGAATTGGGCCCCGATCGCGGCCATGCTGTGACCCTCGTCTTCATGGGCATGGGCGAACCGCTCCACAACCTCGCGCACGTGCACAAGGCCATCCGCATCCTGAACCATCCTCACGGGCTCAACATCGGCACGCGCCGTATCACGGTCTCCACCTCCGGCATCGCGCCGGCCATCGAGCGTTTGGCGGAGTTGACGCCGCGCCCATGGTTGGCCCTGAGCCTCAACGCCACTACCGATGCGGCACGGAATGCCCTGATGCCCGTGAATCGGGCCTACGACCTGGTACGGTTGCGACAGGCGCTGTCCAGGTGGAACCCGGGGATGCGGGAGAAATTGACCATCGAGTACGTCCTGCTCGGAGGTGTGAATGACACGGACGAGGATGCCCGGCGCATCGCGGCTTGGATGGGCGATCTGCGTTTCGACCACAACATCAACCTGATCATCTTCAATGCCCACGAAGGTGCGGGCTTTCTCCCGCCCGAGGTGGAGAGGGTGAAATCATTCATTCAGACGTTGAAGGCAGAGGGTTGTTTCGTCACGGTACGCAAGAGTCGAGGGCAGGATGTGCAGGGTGCCTGCGGACAGCTTGCCCGGCACGCCCTGCGTCCTCACGACGAAGCTTGATGCGGTCCTTCTGCGCTGGTAGCCTCGGCAAGGCCCAAGGAGCGCACCCAATGAGTGAATCCGAAAAGCAGATCAAGCCGGAAGGCCGTTACGTGTTTCCATGGGAAACTGCGGGTCAGCGGGAAAAATCGCATCTTTACCAACCCCCTTATTACCAGGATCCCTATCATCCTGATCCCTACGCGGGATGACCATTCAGCAAGAAGCCCGGGCCAACTGCCCGGGCTTCTTGCTGAATAAGAATGCTAAGTGCGTAAACCCGCTCGTTAAAGACTCTCGATGGGGAGACGTCCACTGGTCATGCGGATGATCGCAGGCACATGGAGGTCGTCCGCCATGCCGGCCATCTCTCCGCTGGGGGTGGGGGCCTGGACGAGCAATCGCGTGGGAGTTGCGGGCGTCTCGTGACTCTGGGGCTGCATCTGGGCCTGGGTCATTTCAGGGTCCCCATAGACTCGGGGCGTATGGGACGCGATGGGGGGCAGGGGATCCAGCTCGCGGGAGACGGAGGCCACCGGCTGGTCGAACCCGCTGGCGAGCACCGTGACCATGGCGCGGTCTTCCAGTTCCGGCGCTTCCACCTGGCAGAGCTTGATGTCTGCGAGGCCCTGGTAGTGGTCGCTCAGGTAGTTCATCGCGGTCTCGACGGAGCTCAGTTCCACGCGGTCCCAGTCCGCCATGACGGAGACGATGACCTGGGTGGCGGGGCCACGGGTCCCACGCTCGAGCAAGGGGCAATCAAGGGCGCGCTGGAGGGCGTCCAGCATGGACTCTTCACCGCGGCCGACGCCGGTGCCGATGAGGGCTTCCCGACCGTTGCGGAGGACGGCTTCGACATCCGCAAAGTCGCCGTTGAGCGTGCCCGGGCGCAGGATGAGGTCCGTGATGCCGCGTACGCCCTGGATCAGGACGCTGTCGGCGACGCGGTAGGCCTCTTTCACCTTCACGCCGCGCTCGCAGTGGCTCAGCAGCTTCTCGTTGGAGACGACGATGACGGTATCCGCCGTCTCGCGCAGGTTGCGCAGGCCGCCCAGGGCCTTGTCGGTCTTGCCGACGCCTTCGTAGCGGAAGGGCGTGAGCACGACGGCAACGGTCAAAGCGCCCTGTTCCCGGGCGAAACCCGCGATGATGGGACTGGCGCCGGTGCCGGTCCCGCCGCCCATGCCGCCGGTGATGAAGACCATATCGGCGCCCTGGAGGGCGGCAAGGATCTCCTCACGGCTCTCCTCGGCAGCCACGGCGCCCTTATCGGCGTTGCCACCGGCACCCAGGCCGCGGCTGCTCAGGGGGCCGAGCGGGATCTTGACGTGGGCCTGGCTGGTGGCGAGGCTCTGCTGGTCGGTGTTCATCGCGATGAACTGCACGCCAGCCAGGCCGCTGCCCACCATGCGATCGATGGCATTGCAGCCCGCGCCGCCGACGCCCACCACCTTGATGTTGGCGCCGGGCAGATGGCTGGGGCAGGGGAGGAAGGGGAATTCCTGCATGAACGCTCCGGACTTCTCGAATATCACTAGAACAGACCCTTGAATTTCTCGATGAGGCCGCTGCCCTTGGGGGCACGCCGGGCGGCTCCGGCTTGCATCTCACGCGCCAGCACCTTCACGGCACCCAGGGCATTCGTGTAGAAGGGATTGGCCACCACCTGGGGCAGTCCCTGGACGCCGAAGACGCGGCCGAGGACGACGCGGGGGCGGGCCAGGATGTTCTGGGCGAGAATCGGAAGGCACGGCATCAGCGCGCCGCCGCCCACCAGATGGACGCCACCGTGGATCTCATGGATGAGCCCGCTGCGCCCGATCTCGCCCTGCACCATGTTGAGGAGTTCGATGGCGCGTGCGTGGAGCACCTCCGAAAGCTCGCGACGGGAGACCTGCCGGCCCTCGTCCTCAAGATCGATGAGGTCCTCAGCTGGCACCTGGGAAGGTAGGGCGTTGCCAAACTTCTTCTTGATGCGCTCAGCCAAGCTGATGCCACCGAGGTGCTTGGTGATCTCCAGATCCTTGGTGAAATGGGTGCCGCCGATGGGGATCACGGCGCTGTGGAACAGCGCGCCCCGAAGGAAGACACCCAGGTGCGTGAGGTGTTCGCCGATGTCCACCACCACCGCGCCGTTCTCGGCGTCCTCGCGGCTCAGCACGGCTTCCGCACTGGCCAGGGGCGAGTACATCAGGCTAGCGCCGCCGAGCCCCGACAGGTGGAGGGCGCGGTTCATATTCTCCAGAACGGAACCCGGCGCCACGATGATGCGCACCTCGGCCTCGAGCGTTTCGCCCACCATGTTCACGGGGTTGCGGATGTCCCGCTGCCCCTTGATGTGGAACATCTGGGGGATCTTGTGGAGGACCGTCTCCTCCTTGGCGAGTTTGCAGGCGTTGGTGGCCTGATCCATCACCCGATCGCGATCCGCCGTCGTGATGACGCGGTCCGCCGTGGAGATGGTGATGGAGTCCCGAAGGTTCTCCCCCTTGAACTGCAGTCCGTCGACGCTGACTTTGACGCCGTCCAGGCGCGTCTGGCCGGCGGTGTTCATCGCCTCTTCCAGGGCCCTGTGAATGGCCGCGGTGGTGAGGTTGATGTCCGTGATCTCGCCGTTTCGGATGCCGCCTTCGGGATGGGCCAAGCCCGCACCCGTCACCGTCAAAGCCCCCGAATCCTCGAGGATGGCGGCCACGGCCACGATTTTGCTTGCACCAATGTCTAATCCCAGAAGTACGGGCGGTTGTACCATGATGGTTCCCATGACCTTCCCCGATCATAGCCGTAAAAGCATTGTTGAAAAGGTGTGAACCTGCTCCGGAACGGGTTCCGCGCGGTTTCTTTCCAGGTGTGAAGGCAGGAACTACCGAGTGATACCCGTGGGTGGCGCCTGGGTCTCCGCCTCGCCCACCACCACCTCGCCTTCCCACCGGAGGTCAAAATAACGAACCCCCTGGAGGCGGGGTGTGTTGGCGTAGTCCGTCAGGAAAACAGCCTGGAAATTGGCGACATTTCGACCAGGATCCACCTTGCTCAGGCGTAGGGGAGCCTGAACGCCCTCGATGAAGGCCTCGGGACCCGCAGGGGTCCACCGGAGTTCCACGACCCGTTGGAAGAAATCATTCGGGACGAGCGCTCGCAAGGCCGAGGCGGTGCGAATGAGTTGAACGAGGGTCTCATCCTTCTGGCTCGTGGGATCTGCGATCACGGGCATCGGCGTGGCTCCGGATTGCGAGAGACGATCCAGGACGATGCCGTCATCCGAAACCAGGTAGATCCCGCTGGATTTCACGAGCCAGAGCAGCGGTGTGCGCTCTTCGACCACCAGGGAGAGCCGGTCTGGGGGATCCCGCCGGATCAGGAGGCCGCGCACCCAGCGGCGTTGTTCGACGCGCTCCCGCAGGCCGTCTGCGTCAAACCAGAACAGCGGCTTGCCGAGGCAGATCTCATCGGCGATGCGCTGTACCTCGGTCAGGCGATCGCCTTGGCACCCGATGACCGTCACCTGTTCGATGGTGAGTTTCTGTAGCCCCATGTAACGCTGGGCAACTTCCAAAACGCCCCATCCGGCACCGACGACCAGAAGGGTTCCGATGCCGAATTTGGCCCAGGGGAGCCAGGACTTGCGAGGGGTTTGGGGACGATAGGGGGGCATGTGGATGAGGTTCGTACGGGATGGTCAGCGTCGCATGGCCAGCCGTGGTCGCCAAGTTCTCATGACGGTATTGGAGGAGCCGAAGCGTAATCTCGAAGCAGGGCGCGGCGGATTCCGCGATCCCCTCAGGAGGCAAGCATGGGTTTTGTGGAGACCGAGCTTAGGGGTGCCGTCGGCATCGTGACATTCAGCAATCCCGGCAAGCACAACTGCCTGTCCACAGAGCTGCTGGATGCCCTGGCGGAGGCCTTTCCGGCCCTGGTGGAGCAGGGTTCGCGCGTCATCATCCTTCGGGTTCCGACCGGTTCCAAAGTCTGGTCGGCGGGTTTCGACATCCAGGACCTGCCGGAGCCGGGCCGTGATCCCCTGGGCTACAACGACGAACTCGGTGTGGCGCTGCGCGCGGTGCAGATGTGCCCGGTGCCGGTCGTGGCGATGATCGAGGGCAGCGTCTGGGGCGGTGCCTGCGACCTGGTGGTGACCTGCGACATGGCCATCGGCACCCCCAACAGCACTTTCGCCATCACGCCCGCCAAGCTCGGTGTGCCCTACACCACCACGGGCCTCATGCGGTTCGTGGGCGCCATGGGCATCCACATCGCCAAGGAGATGTTCTTCAGCGCACAGCCGATCACCTCCGAGCGGGCCTTCGAGGTGGGCATCCTGAATCACATCGTCGCTCCCGAAGCGCTCGAGGCGTTTACCTTTGCCTTCGCCGAAAAGATCACCCAGAACTCGCCCCTCGCGATTCGCGTGATGAAGGAGCAGTTGCGCATCCTCGGGAACTCCTATCCCATGAGTCCGGAGACCCACGAGCGCATCCAGGGGCTGCGCCGGATGGTCTATGACAGTCACGACTACAAGGAAGGCCGGAAGAGCTTCGTGGAGAAGCGGAAGCCCGCTTTCAAGGGCGAATAGGATCCGCCTCGGCGGGGCGCTCCGGGGCTCGTGACCCGGAGCGCCCCCGCTGGCATTGATTTCTCGATCCCATGCTTCCACCGGATAGGCGAGCTTGTATGATCCTGTATAGACAGGTTCGGAGGACCCCATGAGCCACAAAGTCGTCGAGTGCGTTCCCAACTTCAGCGAAGGCCGCGACATGGCCAAGATGAAGCTCATCACCG